>JAEEMK010000019.1 GCA_016283175.1 Bacteroidales bacterium | reverse complement strand
GTAGTGGAACACCAGCGGGTTACACCCTTTCCATCGGACCACGCGGTAGGCCAGCCGCTTGAATGTCGCCGTGTCGGCGCACTGCAGGGCAGCATCCATATAGTTCATTTCCACACTGCGCACCGGGGTATATCCATCGAACAGGGAGTCTATTCGTGCAAAGAGCTCCATCTTCTCGCAAGGCGTCATGTCAGCACGTGACTGCTCGCGGATGTCCAAATAGTCTTTCCACTGTTCCGACTGGGCATTGGCGACAAACGAGGACACAACAAGTGCCGCCAGCAGTATGATTCTCTTGTTTGCCTTTAGATCTTGAATTTTCATAGTTTAATCACAGAAACGCAGTAATGAGGTTTTTATTCTATAAGTAGCTTTTGAAGGGGTAAAAGTTTCAAAGCATTTTGTTAAGAAATATTAAATTGAATTAAATTCTCTGACTTGCAGAATTTTAAAAGAATAGAAACAATCGTCCAAGACACCGCAGCCTGTGGAATTTACAGTCTTTCTGCTACCGGATAAAAAAAAGCGCCGGCAGTTGCCTGCCGGTGCCTAATGGATTGCAAATAAGCTGCGTTTTGGCTATTAGTTGGCGCGGTTGTAAACCAAGGGGAAGTTGATTGCGTTTGCGGTGTCTTTGGCAAGATAGTGGAGAGTTGACAACTAGAACATTGCATCGGTTTCTGTTTCACGTTGATTCATAAGTTTCATCAAGTAGCAAAAACGTTATTTTCGATATACATTCCCTGTCATATGTACAGTATATGTACAGTACTTGTACAGTATATGTACGCTTTGGAAGCGTACATATACTGTACATATACTGTACAAGTACTGTACATATGCCTTTGCTGGTATATGCTATGCATCATTTTTGTACCTTAAATTACATTGAGAAACATCGATATCTGTAACGCGCTGGTTAATAGTCTTAAACCTGTTTGCTGCGTTATAGTGCAGGCATCCTGTCTGCAACATTCTCTGGAATTGCTTTGCCGGTGTAAAAAAACCTTCTTGTGTTGATGATTTGGTGCGATACACCCTGGCCTTTGTTTTGTTTGCCGCTTTGCTATCGGAACTGCCGAATTACGATAGCAATCAATAGAAAATAGAAGATAAAATGTATCGCGCTGCGTCATCCCCTCTTGGAGAGGGGTGGCCGAAGGCCGGGGTGTGTCGCATTGCGTAGCCTGAAGCGATGGGCTGTGTCGAATTGTATTGCCATTGCGAACGCGAAATGCACGTATCCCACGTTTTTTGGAATGTGGCGGGGCGTGTGCAATCTCGAGTATCAGCTCCTGCTCGTTGACTGAATCCACCACATCGATGGCGGTTGCGGTCGTATTGTGGGTACTGATGTACTCGATGCTGTGGTTAAAAGAAACATAGTGTTTCATAAATTTTTGAATAAAAGGGATTATATAGTAGATTTAGGTTTTATTGGTAAAAATGGTTTGATGTAATAAACCATTTGAATATTCAAACGAAAAAAATGCCGAGGCCGTTAATGGCCCCGGCTCACAGTTATGTAAAAAATTACTTTAGGTTTCAGTGTTGAAGCCGAGGCTTTCGGCTACGATGGTTGGGATGTCGCAAAGGGTGTCCTGTTCACCAGCAGTGGCGGTGGAATTATTATCAGTTCTTTGTTCTTTCCCATAGTTGTAGAGGTTTCTTGTAGTTTGATTTATTGTAAAGGGATAGGGATTTCTTGCGAGGAAGAAATCCCCATCCGCAATACTTTTGGTTACTTCTTGATGAGTTTCAGGAAGGTGATCTTGTTGGCATCGTCGTGTATGCTCTTGACGCGTACGATGTAGATGCCGGAAGAGAGTTTGGAGATGTTGAAGTTGGAAGTGTTGCTGAATTCGGCCATCTGTCGTCCGTTCATATCCAGAACCAGTACTTCGACGATCTCGTCGGTTGTGCCGATGACGTTGACCTCGCCAGTGGTGGGGTTGGGCATCAGGCGCGGGTCGGTGTCGTTTAAGAGACTCGACTCGGCTTCGCTATTATTGCTGCTGTCGGCAGGCTTGCTCTTGACAAGTCCCATACCGTGCAAATGATTGTAAATCTTTTCTGCAGGGTAGCAGTATGTACGCTTGCAGAGCTTGTCGCCTTCGCAGGTGATGGCATAGAAACAAATCATACTGTCTTCTTCCATCAATTGTGTCAGTGTGGCGAAGTCAACCATACCGAGACCGTTTATCATTGTATTAGCATTGTCGAACCAATACTTGACAATCATAGGCGGCTCTGACCAGAATGCAAACAGATTCTGACAGGGATTGACGTTGAAGTTGATGTCGAAATAGGCAGCCACGTTGCTGGACATACCAGGAATAACGTGAAGGTCAGTGAGGACCATTTTATCTTCGCAGTCAAATTTTTCGGGCATCAGGTCGATGCTGAAATCGGTAGTGCAGTTCTGGCACTTGTCGTAGATGCGGAATGATACGGTGGATGATGGTATGAACTGTAAGACTTCGAGTTTTATATGGAATGTGTAGCAGCCATTTGGAGCGAGCGGAGTGCCGTTTACAAAATCCGTACTGATTACCCTGATATAGTCATTTTTGAAAAGGTATTCGAGTTCGCTCAGGCAGTCTCTGTTATTGGTGGTGTTGCAAACGGTGACCTTAATATCATATAAGAGTCTGCAGTCCTTAACTCTCCATTTGTATATGTATGTCACATCGAGACCCTGGCAGTCGCACATTTCCTTTGGACTGATGGTCAGTGTGGGTGATTTAATAGCTCCGCAGGCACCATTGTTATATTTCAATCCCAAGACGTAGTCGCCAAAGCCTTGCAGAGGCAGCGAGAGATTGTAGTTGGGGTACCAAACAGTTCCGCTGTCAATGCTGTCGGGAATTAAATACCATTTCCAGTCGATTTCTCTTCTTCCTGAGCTTAGTCCCCAAACTGGAAGTCTCGGGTTGGTCTCGAAAAAGTCCTTGCATTTTTCGTAGCAACCTGTAAGGAGAGCGTCGAAATTGGGTTCGGGTTCAATCTGTATCTTTGCCTCGAGAGACTTGCATCCAGTGCTGTGATCGTAATACCAAGCCGTTGCTATACCAGGGGTGAAATAGTAGGCAGTCGGGCCGACATTGCCGTTGCTCCAGTTGATTTCAGAAGTTATCGTAGATGTTCCATTGAGCTCGACGGGAGGATTGTGCATACAAGAATCGGCACCGAAACTGACGGTCGGAGCTACAGGAGTTTCGTTGACATAGATTTTCTTCGTTCCAATAGAGGGGCACCCATCAGCGGAGATGGAAAGCATAATCGTATAAGTACCTTCATTAGTGGGAGTGAAAGAGTTGGTCGCATTGTTCGGATTGTTTGTTGAAATGGGTACGAACTGGCTGCCGTCCACACCGTTGTAGATAACAGTCCATTGGAAAGTATAATTGTTGGTGTCGGGCGATTGGGCTCCGTACAGTGTTATTTCATCTCCTTCGCAGAATGCTTTGCCAGAAGTAGTGATGATTGCTGGAGGAACATTTTTGAATTTCACATTCTTTTTGCCCTGCCATTTACAATGGCTGACGTTTGTGAGGGTTAAATTGTAGTCTCCGGTGTTGTAAACATTGTATGAGGCATTGGTGCCAAGAGGATATGTCCATTGATAGTATCCATAAGGACTGGTTACTCCATATCCATTTCTAAATTTAATATACTTGTTTGGATCGTTCGGGCAAACCTCATAATTCGGGTCTTCAAAGATTTCACCATTTTTCAGGCTGTCTTTTATGGAATGGATTGTATAATATTTATCACTGTTACAGCCATTGGTATCTGTTACAATAACGTGAAGCAAATAAGGAGAGGTTTTTTCTTTATATGTATGACTGACGTAGGAAGTCTCTGTAACGAGCGATGAACCATCTCCGAATAACCATTCGACATTCTGTATTTCAGTAGTCGGTGCCGAAACAGAGAGTTGCATAGCAGTGTTGTCGCAGGTTTTGTTAGCCCAGGGAGATGTAATGTTTAAATAAAAATTGGTGGTGTTGTGTATTGTTACAACATCAATAGGACAGCCGGAGATGTTGCCATTGGTATTGAATCCAACAAGTGATACGGTATATGTTCCTGAAGAAACGGGGTAGTGATACACTGTATCGCTTACGGCGAAGTTGATAGTAGTAGAGTTGATTTTGATATAGACACGCTTAGTGCCATCAAGATACTTCGAATTGTTGTGGATTATCAGTTCTGTGCAATTCTTTTCAACCCAAAAATCAGGGATGAAATCCAATGTGAAGCGATATCTGCCTGAATAGCACGGATGGTCGCAACATCTTGCCGTGATGACATAATTACCCACCTCTTCCAATTTGAAACGCACGGATTGGTGTAAACTTGGATCGAGCCACGAGTCAATGTGAGCATAACCTATAGGAACAGCCCAATTGACATAATCGTTGGCCTGGGTAGCAGTAAGGGAAATAGTGCTATTGCAGTAATCGATGTTTGGCGCTGATGGATAAGGTGCTATAATAATATCATTGCATTGATTTCCAGGATTGCTTCCAAAATGGAAACTATAGGTACTTGAACATCCGTAACTGTCTGTAATTGTAACAGTGTAAGTGCCGGCTCCTTGATAAGTCAAATAGTTGTGGTTGAAGTTTTGGGGAGTCCCATTATAAGACCAATTAAAACTATAATTCGGGACATCAATGTAATGAGGTATCAGTTCCAAGCGATTAGTACTACTATTGTAAACTGCGCTTTCTATTTGTGGATCTCTTCTTACTGTAACACGTTTCACAGCAGAACTCATATAGTGTTCGTTAGTACAATAGTCGAAGTTGTTGCATAAGAAACGAACATCTACAGGTCCGGCTTCGCCAAAAAAGTAATTCAGAGGATTGTTTGTCAGAGAATCATCGTATATTCTCCAGTAGTAGTCTCCAGTGTCACAACCTGTAGCGGTTAATGTCATATAGTGTCCTATACAAATAACGTCTTCGCAATCAATAGTCAAGGCTGAGGTATCCACTCCGTTGACAATAAAATGAATTACCTTCACATACTCGGTGCCTGGGCAATATGTCCTGGTCAGAGTAATGTCGAATTCTTCCGGTGTGGGTTGTTCGTTCACAATGATTCTGACTGTTGGAGATGTTACGCTGTCACCTTGAACTGATGCGCATCGCTGCTTGTCAGACTGTATTGCCCAACGATAAGTCATACCTTCTTCATACGGAACATTTGTGCTGTCAAAAACTATTTGAGTTCCGGGGCATACATAGAAAGTGTCCTTCAAGTTGACTTCCAGTGGGGTGTAAACAGCAACGGGATGGACATAGTGGCTGTCGGACAGGCATCCCAGAATACGGTCGTAGTTAAAGACTTTTATGTCGCAGACTTCAGTGGAATCGTATGTTATTGTAACCTGGTTGCCCGGGATTGTGTCGGGAGAGGCTGAATTGCAGGAAGGAACCCATACAATAGAGTAGTTGGAATTCGTAGGGTTGGCATTCAGCAGAATGCTGCTGCCAAGGCAGGCTCTTGTAGGATTGTTGGGGTCAAGGTCGGCTGCAGTTGGAGCGGGAGGAGTGTCTTGTACCGTCAGAACGAATGTTGCTGGTTTGCAATAAGTGTCGTTTGTAGCGGTAATCATATATTTCCCGGTTTGTGTGAAAAGATAGGAGAGGTTGGCTCCTTGGTAAGTATGTATGATTTGGTTATTGGTAATATTCTGTACCTCCCAGTAGACATTGTCGGCAGGTTTTGTGGACAGTGCACACGTGCTATTGACGCAGATGCGTTCTTTTCCAATTATTTCAAGTCTGGGTTTGACCTCCACGGTCAATGTGTCAGAAGTGAATTCGCCGCATTCGAGGAATTCGCATTTGTATGATACGGAGATGTGATAGGTGCCGGGCTGTTCAAATTTAATCATTTCCTGATTGGCTCCATTTACCTCATAGTGATAAATGCCTGTAGTGGGCTGTATGTCCCAGCTATATTGTGTTGAGCCGTACAAAGGAACGCTATATATAACAGCTTCGTCGACACAGACGATGTCCTGACCTTTTATTGTGAGGCCTTTTTGAATGATGGGGATCTTCTTGCTTAACATAGAAGGGCAGGCATTGTTGCCGCACAGGTTGCCGTCAAGGCCGATTATGCCGTATCCATTTTGTGGGTTGTCCCAACGAACCGTCACTTTTTGTTGGCCTTGGCCATCGATTATGGTACCGCCGTCGACATACCAAAGGTACTGGTTGCACACAGGATTGTTAGCAGTATAGGTTACGACTGCATCTTGGCACACGGTGCCATAACATCCGAGATCGAGGATTTCTCCAGACATAACCTGGATGATATAGATTTCTTCAGCATAGCAACCGCAGTTGTTGTAAACGCGGTGAATTACTTTATCATCGTGCCACACGTTTTCAATTCTGAAATTAGGTGTAGAAGCAGTAAGATTATAGAAACCGCTATTCCAATAGAAACCAACAATATCAGTGTTTGTTGTTGAAGAGAGGTCAGTGAATTCAACAGTTTCACCTTTGCAGACATAGATGATCTTGTCGCCGTTGGGCATTTCGACATAGGCTGGTGTAGAAGCGACAGTGATGGTAGGTTTTTCAATAAGTTTGACGTTCTGGGTCAGGCTGCACGTGGTGCCGGAATCGGTAACCACTGTGACTGTAATCTGTCCGTGATCGCTGTCTCCCCAGGTCACTGTTGCGATGTTGCCAGAGGCTGAAATAGTGCCACCGGCTACTTCCCAAGTCCAGCTTGTTACTGTAGCCGATCCTGTATTGGCCGAGGCTGTGTAGGTCACGGTATTGCCTTGGCAGGCAAGGATTGTTTGCGGCTCCTCGTTGTAATAATTATCCTTCTCTTCCGGAAGTATACATTGTGACTCGAAATCGCTGGTAATAGCGATTTGACAAGGTTGCGTAGGTTGCTGCGCAAACGCCAATGGTGAGATTAGGCACATAAGAAATAGTGCCAGCGCCATAGTGCAATTTTTAAGTTGTAGGTGTTTCATAATTTTTTTATTTTTGGTGGTAAATACTTCTTTTTGTTTTTATTTGAATGTATTATACACCAGGGGAATCATTGGACAAGGAAACTGCATTCCCTTGTACATTTATTTTCTTTTTCTGTTCCAATAAGGTTATATAAGTACATTCATAATCAACTTGTTATTTATATTTGTAAACATTCTCCCATTAGTGGGATTAGAGTAGACTATTTGCTGCCGTTATGGCAGACTGTTACTGTTGTCGTGCCATCGGCGAGCAGATACAGAGTGTTGTCGAGGACAGTTTAGATTGGTGTATCTGCACAAATATAAGAGACAGAAAAATTGCCTGAAACCTAAGTAAGAATTATGGCATTAAGAGAGAAAAGCAGGGCGGAACGTTTTCGTTAAGCTTATCGGAGTGTTCGCTAGCTATCCTGATGCAGGAGAACGTCCCACTCTGCTTTTTGGTCCACGAAACTTACTTGGTGGCTATACACACATACTCGCCGGTGGAGGAGTTGTATGTTACTGACACCTGGTATCCATCGTGAATCTGTTTGACGGACCAGGAGCCAGCGTTGGCCTCGCTGGTAGTGGTATGTACCTGCGTGTCTTTTGCTCCCGTTGACTGGGAATAGGCACCTTCGTCGAAGAAGACAACCGTGTTGCCATCGCGCGAGAGAGACAGCAGATACTGCATCAAGGCCTGTTCTTCAGCATCGTTATGAATCGCTGCAGAATACGTTACGCCGTTGACAGCGTACTTGACAGTGTACATTGTGCCATTTTCCGCGATGGAGGTTTGCGGCTCGACAAGATTTTCTTTCTGGCAGCTAACAGCCATACCAGCAAGCACTACTAAAAGTGCAATGGAAAGAATGTTCCGTTTCATTCGTTATAAGTATTTTTGTTAATAAAAAAATGATATTGTTTGTTTTATTCGTTATCTTTGTTAATCTCGTGCAGTTTCTTAAGAAAGATTACATCGGCTTGTGTCTCGTTTGTCAGGTGAAAGACGCTTACCAGATGTTTTTTACGTGATACGGTCACAGCGTCATTGTTGAGCAGGACTGAATCCATAGGAGGTATGTATTTGCCTTTTGGGGCAAGCCAATAGTCGATGGCATCGGTGTTTTCGAAAAGTTCGCGGTATTCTTCGGGTATTATAGGGATGTGGAAATCGGTTTGTAAGGTCAGCCAAGCAGAATCAGATTTGGCTTCGAGCAGAGTTACATCAATAAAAATAGTGTCGTTGACTTTATAATCCTTGATGAACTTGGCATCGATACCCTCGACGGCTGCATATTTTTGGTAGAGGTCGCTGCACTGTTCAAAGGGAACGGTACGTGGCCAGAGTCGTACTGCCAACGCCGTTGCAACAATGACAAGGAAGACGATGGCTGGTATTTTTATGTGGTTCAGTTTTGTTTTATTCACCATATTATATTTTATTTAACGGTGTTCAAGACTGCTTTAGCGGTTCATTTTATATGTGACAAAACAAATGAAACATTGGTAATGGCCTCACTGCGCTGTGAAAGAGGAGTGAGCGACATAGAGCGTCCGTTCTGGACGGGAACGACAATGAAAAGAAACAGTACAACGACTGAGGCAAAGACAGTTGCACGTGGAATGGCGTAGCGTAAAGGAGAGGTGGGTTTGTAAAAGTATGTTTTCGGAAGTGAGGCGTATTGTCTATGTACAGAGTAGATGCGATAGAGGTTTTGTATAGCCGTGAAAGCGAGAGCAAGACAGAGAAGCAGGAAGAAAACCAGGTCGAAAGTGTCGTATACATATTGCCGACGGAGAATAACCATACCGGCAATGGCAGCAATGCAGATAAGCGTCACGGTCAGATATGAGAGCACACTGCGACGGCGCGAGGAGAAGACCAACGGGCGTGGGGCAAGACGGATATTCGTCAGGTCGTGGTGTTGGGCAATCTGCTCAATGTTTTCGCTGTGCTGCTGCCAGACGGTCATCAGCTCTTCCAAGATGTCTTCGTTTTCTTTTCTTTCAATCATTTTCATTCAGGTATTTAAGTTTATTCTTTATGCGTTCGATACGGTGGTTGACAGCGGCTTCGCTTATGCCGAGTGTCGTACCCATTTCACGTGCAGGAACTCGGTCGAGGTAGAGAAGTATGATTGTTTTCTCGTCGGGAGAAAGGCGGTCGATTAGTTCGTAGAGACGTTCTATGATGCTATTTTGGCTTTCCTCGGCGAGGTTGTTGTAGGTATCGTCATCAAGCTGTGTAAACATTGGAGAAATGGAGCGGCGACGCACTTGGGATACAGCAGTGTTGAATGCCACTCTGTAAACCCAGGTGTTCTCCTTGCTTTGGCCCTTGAAGCTGGGCCAGCTCTCCCACAATGTGCATACGATATCCTGATACATATTTTTGATGTTTTCGGGGTCGCGATCAGTAAACATAAGGCATACCTTGAAGATTGTGCTGTCGCATCGGCGCAGCATCTCCAAAAATGCAATATGCTCTGTGTTTTGTTTCATTAAAAAAAAGCGCTTTTAATATATTAGTCGCAAAAAACGGTGAAAACTACCATCGGGAAACGAAAAAAATATCAGAATATTACTATGGTATTGGTTATTAGCATTATAATAATTGATTTTTTTGATGCAAAGCCATCGCAGCATATTGACTGAACGACAGGACGAACGGAGAAATCTCGTTCCATTTGATGAAATGGAACATATTACTTTGAAGGTCAGGACGGTTCAGACAAAACCCAACGGCTGCCATCCCTGAGGATGGCAGCCGTTGGGTTTTGTTCCATTTTGACGATTTGCCACTTGGGTTGTCTGTAGTCCATTGTGGTATAGGCATTAACGAGACGTGGCATCTCATCTTCGAAGCCAGTTACAGTCGGTTTTCCACAACTTGCCAGTCAATGATTTGCCACAGTGCGGTGAGATAGTCGGCACGGCGGTTCTGGTAGTCAAGGTAATAGGCGTGCTCCCACACGTCGAAGGTCAGCAACGGTGTGAGCCCCATCGTGACGGGATTCTCGGCATTCTTCTGCTGGGTGATGACCAATTTGCCATCCTTGTCAGCACTGAGCCATACCCAGCCGCTGCCGAACAGCGTTACGCCCTTCTGCTCAAACTCCTTTTTAAAGGCCTCCACCGAGCCAAAATCGCGTTCAAGCAATGCTTTCATCTTCTCGCCCATCGGCTTTGGATTGTTGGCAAACTGCTCAAAATACATAGCGTGGTTCATCACCTGGCCGGCATTGTTGAACAAACCGCCTTCTGCCTTGCAAATCACCTCGCTGAGCGGCAGGTTCTCAAGACCACTGCCCGGCAGCATCTTGTTCAGATTGTCCACATAGGCTTTCAGGTGCTTGCCGTGATGGAACGAAAGGGTTTCCTTGCTGATAACCTCTCCGAGAGCATCGTAGGGCAGTTCTGGCATTGCAAATTGTCCGTTATTTGGCACAATGTCTTTCATAATTGTCAATGTTTAAGGTTAATATAATTATTCCATTGATGTGATAAAAATATCATCTCGAAATGCAAAGATACGAACTTTTACAAAATCTGCAAAAAATAATATTGCTGCAGATCGGAATAATGCAACTAATGCCTAAACTTCATCATCGATGAGATCTTTTTTCAGAATGTTTACAGATATTTTACAGAGAAACAATCACTATATTAATTGTACCTGCCTTGCTCGTTCGACTATAGATTAACTATATTTCGACGATATATAATCGTTGAAATGATGGCCCTGTTACAGCTGCATATAGTTGAAAAAAAAGGAATGTATAGTGGGATTATTTCCTTGTAGATGTTCTTAATTGGCACTTCTGCAGATGAGTAGTTGCCTGTGTGGATGTGCTTTCTCACCAAATGAATGGTATTACTTTGTAACGGACGCGCTGTTTGTATTCTTTGTATCCGTTCAACTCCTGTTCGAGAAGAGCTTCTTCACTGCGTATTCGTTTCGCAATGATGGGAATATAGAACAGCATAATCAGGAATGCCCACAGCGAGGCAAGGACAAGCGGTATGGCGAGAAAGAGCAATAGGGTTGCGGCGTACATTGGATGACGTACAATGCCATAAAGTCCGGTGTCGACAACCTTTTGGTGCTCTTGCACTTCTATTGTCCTTGACAGCCATACGTTTTCTCGCATCACCTCGGCATACATTGCGTAGCCGATCAGGAACAATGTTGATGCTGCATAGACTGTCCAGTCAGGCAGATACTGCCATCCGAGGCGGTGGTTAAGGCCTGCCACTATGAAAGTGGCTGCAAACAGCAGAGTGCTGAAGGCGACAACCTGTTTCTGCTCATTCTGCTTCTCTTTGGCGTTTAGACGTTTGCGCAGCAGGTCTGGATTGCGCAACATCAAAATAATGCCTGCCGCCATCATCGGAACAAAGAGTAATCCAATGAACAGCCACGCTTGCCAGTAATTGAGTGTTCCGGCAGGGATGAAAAGCAGCGCTGCGATTATGGCCAGTCCGGCAATGATTTTGGTCAACGCCTGGAAAAGAAGGTGTTTTGTCATTTGTAGGAAGTGTGTTTCAGTATACGTTGCAGTATCTCACCGTGGTCGAATGCCAGCGGAGGCAGTTTGTCGAGAGGGAACCATCTTGCTTCGGAGGCATCGTCACCGCCGTGTGGTACTATTTTGGTGGGGTCTACATTGGCAGTGAAGACGACGCTGACGGTGCGTCCGCGCGGGTCTCGGCCTTCACGCGATGCGATGTCGACCATCGTCAGTTCTATGTCGGTGAGTCCTGTCTCTTCCTCCAGTTCGCGGGCAGCCGTGTGCTGAATGTCGCGGTCGGTCATATCAAAAAAGCCACCAGGGAAAGCCCAGTGGTCTTTGTAGGGCTCGTTGCCGCGGCGAATAAGCAGCAACTGTGTGCGGTCGAGGTTGAAAAGCGCTATGTCGGCTGTCAGAGCTGGACGTGGATATTCGTAGGTGTACATATTGCCAAATTGTTACGTTTATTCTCCGAAGATTTCCTTGAGTTTGTTGGCGAGTTGTTCACCGCGCAGGTTGCGGGCAATGATGCGCCCCTGACGGTCAATTAGAACTGTGGATGGTACTGAAGTGATGCCATAGGTTGCGCCGCCCGACGAGGTCCATCCGTTGAGGTCGCTGACGTGGTTGGACCATTCCAGTCCGTCTTTTTCGATGGCACGGAGCCATTGTTCGCGGTTGCGGTCGAGCGAGACGCTGTATATTTCAAAACCTTTGTCGTGATATTTTTTGTAGAGTCGCACCACATTGGGGTTTTCCATACGGCAAGGACTGCACCAGGAAGCCCAGAAGTCGATCATAACCACTTTCCCGCGCAGGTCGCTGAGTCTGCGTGTCTTGCCGTCGGGGTCGCTCATTGCGATGTCAGGTGCCATACGTCCGGGGCCGAGGTTGGTACGGACTTTGTTGTCGACGTATTTTACAAATTGGTTGTCGGCATATTCTGTTTTAAGGCAACTGTCGACAGTTTCAAACAAGTCGGCATAGGTTGCATAGTCGTTGTCGAAGTAGGTTACAAGGAATGCGCTTATCAGTGTACAGGGGTTGTTTTCCAGCAGCTGCTTGATGGATATGTTTTGCGATATTTGCAGCTGTTGCATCTGCAGGCTGAGTTCCTGTTTGCGCTGTTCGTTTGTGGATGGCAGTATGTATTCGTTGTCGATTCGTTGAGCCTGGCAGCTGTGAAGGTACAGTATTTCATTGAACTGCTTGTATACGGCCAGGTTGTCGGACCCTTTTGTGCCGACAATGTGCAGGAATGAGGTTGTATCGTCGTAGGCGAGGTTGAGGCTGGCTTTGTCGCCAGGCATAAGCATCAGGTGAATGGCAGATTTTTCGATGCCGGTGATGCTGAGCAGAAACAGTGAGGGCTGTTTGCATTCGGACGAGAATTTGAAGTTGCCTTTTGAGTCTATAGTGACGGTGTCAAGTGGCTCGACTTTGTTGCCTGCGACAACGCTGAATAGTGCCTTGTGGTTGCTGCCCTTAAGTCCTTCCACCGATGCCTGCAGGCTGACTTTTTGCGCTGTAGCATAGCTGGAAGTAATAAGCATTAGTGCCAGTGCTATTGTTTTGATTGTAGTGTTTTTCATTGTCAGATATATCTTATGGTGATAGGATTCAAAGTTTTATTTTTACGTTGAGAGCTTCTTTGAGTTCGGGGTCGTAAGGCAGTTGGATGGCGTAGAATGCCGTTTCGGAATATACCATACTGCCAATTGATGCCTTGAGGCGCGAACGTATTTCTTTTTTGTATCGTCCGATGCATACAGGGTCGCGCTTGATGCCGGCCTTGTCGGCACGTGCGAAGAGATTATCGAGCATTGCATCGCTTACGGTATAGCTGCGCACAAAGCTTTCTTCTGTGGGATATTTGTTTCTTATGGCTCCGATGTTAGTTGTGACGATGTCTATTACATAGTCGCCAATGATATTCTTATTTATCAGCTGGTTGTAGTAAACGATGTTTGAGTCGGTTTTGTAGTGTATGGTATGGTCGGGATATATGCCGCCTCCACCATAGACAATGCGGCCCTTGGCGGTGTAGTAGGGCGTAGAGTCGTTGATGTTCGACAGCAGCGAGTCGCCTTGGTATTCGTCAATGATATGCTGTATAAAGTCGGAATAATATTCGTCAGTGCCTTTGTCGTATGGCCGCTGAATGCAGCGTCCCGAAGGAGTGTAGTAGCGCGATGTGGTGATGCGTACTGCCGAGCGGTCTTGGAGTGTGAACTGCTGTTGTACAAGTCCTTTTCCGAACGAGCGTCGTCCCACAATGATGCCGCGGTCGTTGTCCTGAATGGCTCCGGCGACGATTTCGCTTGCCGAAGCAGAGAATTCGTCTATCATAACTATCAGTTCGCCTTTGCAGAAGAGTCCGCCGGGTGTGGAATGAGTTTCTTTGCGGCGTTGGTGGGCTCCTTGGTCGTAGAAAATAAGCTCGCGTCTTGGCAGAAGTTCGTCGCATATATTCAATGCGCTGTACAATAGTCCGCCTCCGTTACCGCGCAAGTCGAGAACCATACGCTTCATACCTTTGTTTTTCAGTTTTTTGACAGCATCGCAGAACTCGTCGTATGATGTTTCGGAAAAACGTTCAAGACGAATGTATCCTGTTGTGCGGTCTATCATACCGCTGTATGTCAGACTGTTGGTGGGTATGTAGTTTCTTGTTATGGTAACGGTTCTAGGTTTTGTCTCTCCGTATCGTTTGATGGTGACGTCGACGGTGCTTCTGCGTGGTCCGCGGAGCAGTGACACAATGCTGTCGCTGCTTATTTTCAAGCCTGCTACATTGCGGCCGTCGATTTCAACGATACGGTCGGCAGCTAACAGGCCAACCTTTTCAGACGGACTGCCAGGAATAATCTGTACAATACATACCGTGTCGTTGATTATCTGGAACATCAGACCCACACCTTCGAAGTGTCCTTGCAAAGTTTCGCTCTCTGTCTTCAGGTCTTTGCTTGAGAGATAGCAGCTGTGGGGATCGAGAGTGGAAAGCATTGTAGAATATATGCGGTCCATAACCGAGTCGTTGTCGATGCGGTCTACGTAGTTGTGCTCCACAAGATTCCAGATGGCGTTGAGTTTGGTATTGCCGCCGACATATTCGGTGATGTCGCTCTGCTGCTTTTTAAAGGCTTGAATGGTTGCAAGCATTCCTGTGAGGCAGCCCGCAACCATTGCAGCGATTATACAGATTATCAGTTTTCCTTTTTTCAATTGATGTTTTTTTTAGAATGGTATTAGTCCAATGGTGACGTGCAGCGAAATGAGGTTGTACATCCAAAGGTTTGCGTTAAGTGAGCGTTCAGGGTTGACACGGGTGCCATTCCCGTATAGACCTGGGAAATAGGGGTCGTAATACTCGTCGAGTTTTTCGATTGGGTTGGCGAGGGTAATGCCGTAGCGCACACCGACGCCCAAAACAATGTAGTCGTAAAGTATGCTGCGGTGTCCAACCTCGAAGGCGAGTGCGTATTTGTTGTATTTGTCGTTAATAAATTGGAAACTTTTGTTTGCATTGACTGGTGTGAGCTTGAGGATGTTGAGCATAGGTCCTACACTGAAGTAGGAGCCCAGCGGTGCATAGTTGTCACCAAAGTATTGACGATAGAAGAGACCTGCTGTGGTGATATGGGTCTCGTTCTGAGGCTCGTCGCATATGTCGAAAGGCGTATTGGCGAAGTCGACAGTGGCAGCGATTGATGCCTGTTTGCCGACGACCACTTCAAGGCCGCCGCCATAACGATAGGCTAATGCATCGGTTTTTTCGCGGAAAGGGTGGTTCAGAATCGGGAAACTAACGCCTCCGTTGGCCTCAAGGATGAAGTGGCGACCAAGGTAGCCGGGCGCTTTCTTGGGGTTGAGACCGCTCTGGATATCGGCGTATAGCTGGCTGCGTACCAGCGATCGCGAGTCTTTGCGGTTAAAGACGTTGCTGCCTTTGCTGATTGTCGAACCGTCGCGGGTGTCGATAAGCATATTCTGCACCAGTGTGTTCTGGTGGGAGGTGAGGAGAGCAAAAATCGTTTCAGGTGCCGATAAACCCAGCAGGATGCCAATGATGGCATTGCCGGCAGTGATGCTGGCTTCGGTGTTCTCTGCATTTGCGACGAGTCCTAGCGACAGTTTGTCGGCACCATAGCGTTCTATAAGACCGTTCATTTCGGGTTGGGTGGTATAGATCATCGGCACTTTGCTTTTGGTTTGCCAGAACTCGTTTGTCCACTCGTTGAGCCGCATAAAATCGTTATAGAACTCGGCATCGCTGTGCGAACGCATCGAGGCATCGGAGAAATCAACGGTTTTTATGCCTGATTTGGTGTTGGCGTCGGTGATGTCCTTGATAAGCGTGTTTTCGCCGTCGACACTCTTTCTGATTTTAATATCGCCTGTTTTGTCGTTGAAAACAAAGTAGGAGGGGGCGAAAAGGAACATCGCCTTGTCAGTGGGTTTAATTCCCTTGTTGTTTTCTTCCTGCTTGATGGCAATGTTTAAGAAAGGTTGGAACGATGCGTCCTGCTGCATAATGTCAGTGAAAATGTGTCGATATGATTCTTGTGACTGCTGCTGACGGCGACGGCGTTTGACGTTGGCATATTTGCTGTTGCTTGCTGTTGCGGTGTCGGCATCGTTGTTGTTGGCGACAGTATCAATGGTTGCCGAGAAACTGTCGGCATTGTAGTTGTATTTTTTGTGCAGGTCGCCGATGAGGTCGGCAGCCATAGCTGTCAGACGCGGTTCATTCGGATTCAGTTGATGCTCTTTCCAAACATCACGAATGGCGATTAAACACAACTCGTTTGGCTTGGCGCGGCGCATCAGGTGGTATACTTGCTGTATCTCGCCTTCTTTGTCGCGGTAGTCGTTGGTGATTCTGGCAGAGGCGTAGGTGCGGAATTTGGAAGCTCCGTATATGGACTGTGCCTTGGCCAGATGCAGGTACTGGTTGTCGGGCTGCTGGCGTAGCATAACATAGCAGTTGTAGTATGCCGACGCATAATCTGCAAGAATCAAATCCTGTCGTATGCACTCCATACGTGCCAGGGTGCGCAGTTTGTCAAACTCCTTTTGGGTAGTAACCACATAATGACTGCCACCTTTCAACGATGCCATCTGGTTGGTGGTGGCGAGACGGCGTTTCAGCAGGTTGGGGTGGGTGGAGAGGCTGTCGTTGTAGTCCTCGCGAGCCGAAATGGGTTTGACCTTTTCAAGGAAAGAGTTTTTTGAAATCTTGAAGTATTGCGTGTTGTACTGCGTTGTGTCGAAAACCACTTCGTCGAAAGGCAGATAGCCATACTGCAGCACATCGAAGAAACCGTCGGTGACTCGCTTGTCGTAGGGGCTTTTGGCGTAAAACATCTCGATGCCAAGGCTGTCGGCCTCACGTTCCATCTCGCGCGAGCGGCTATGGTAGCGAAGGAAGTCTTCAAGCCCCGCTTGGCTGGTGGTGTCGCTTTTCGAGTGTTTGCGTGTCAGCATCTCAAGGTTGTGCTTCCGGATATAGTGGATGATTTCGTGGCCTAGAACAAAAGCCAGCTGCGCCTCGTCCTCGACTTGCGCCACCAGGCCCAGGTTGACAAAAATCATACCCTGTCCTGTGGTGAAAGCGTTGACTTCTGATGATTTGACTGTGTAAATGCGCAGTTCTTTGCGTATATCGGGATAATCTACAAGCAGTGTGTCGACAATGCGGTCCAGCATTTTGCTGACAGGGTCGCCGTATAGTATTCGGCCGCTGGCCATCAAACGGCTTATGTAGTAGGACGATGTCAGCACCTTGTCGCGGTTAGGGAGTTTACCGTTGTTGTAGTCTATCACGCGCTGCTTGTCCTCCATATATAGCTGCTCCATACTCTTGCGCAGGTCAACGGGCATTTCGCCGTTGCTGTATATGCCGTTGAAGGTCTGCGATGTCTGCTGGGCGTTGGCTTTGATGAAACAAAGTACAGCGAGTAGGAATAACAATGCTGAAGGTCTGAATAATTTCATACTAATCACAATGTATACCGTTGTTAGAACTTCATTTTAATCATAGCGATGCCAGAGGAATAGATTATGAAACCTATATGTGTGTCGCCAAATTTTTTGGTGTTGTCGTTGATGACAAGAGCTTTCTTCATTTTCTCCACGTTCTTGGTGATGGCACCGTTGGCATTGATGTGGTATACGGCCAGGGATTTGGTGCCGTTGTTCATCTTCTTGAACTTGACTTTCTTTTCAATGGTGTAATGGGTGGGCCATTTGGGGCTCTCGGCCGTAAGGAAGTAGACATCATTGCCTTCGACACAAAGAGCGTTGGTGAGGTGGCTGAACAAACCGTTCTGCTTCTGGGCGCTACGGATGGCGTGGTGCCATACGATGTCGCCGTTTTGGTCTACACCGAAAATGAGTATGCCGCTAATGTATGACGTGATTGAGCATCCTCCGTTCTGGTTGCAGGTTTCCACAGCCCAGCGGCACTGTATTGTGGCGACACCGCCAAAATCGGTGGGCTGGCAGTGCAGAAGGTCTAAAGTCTCAAAGCCGGGAGTGTAGGCTTTCCTGCCAATGTCGTTGTTTCTAAATACATTCTTGTCGGCATCAGTAAGCGACTGGTAACCGATATTTATTTCCTGTTTCTTGACGTCGGCGGAAATGCCGAAATATTGTATGTCATTCTTGTCATCGCGGTTGACACCGATGCCGATGCCCAAAATCTTGCCATCCTTGTAGCCTATGAGTTTCGTGTTGGTCACTGTGACGCTTGTCTTTTCTTGAATGTCGATGGAGTTGGACTCGTTCAGGACGCTGATGTATACTCCTGCTTTGCCGCTGCCAAGGGTGATGATTTCGCCGTCGTCGGTCACCATCATATTGGTCAGCGAGTATATAGGATAGTCGCGGCGCCATTCGATGTTCATCTCCTCGTCGAGCATAATCTCGACAGCCTCGAATTTGTCGCTTTTGCGGTTGGTGGTGATGTGCACCAGTGCCGACAGGGTGCCGTTGGGCGACTGCTCGATCCACTGGTAGCTGTCGTCCTTACGTTCGCTGGTGTAGGTGTATATGCTTTTGATTTCTCCTATTTGCTGCATCGTCGCCGGGTCTACGGCAATGCGCTCGTAATAAACATTGCCCTTCTCCTTGCGGCTTGTCAGGATGTAAATCTTTCCTTCGTAAAAGGTTGCAGTCTGGGCATAGCGATCCTTTGTGTCGGGAATCTCTATGCTGCGGACAGTATTCATATTGTCGTTGAGAGCGACAACCATTATCTCGCGTTTGATGTAGTTGTTTATCACACGGGTATATCTGTTGGTGACTCCGAGCGTAAGACCATCCTGTTGTCCTACAATGATCATTCCGTTGACCTGAGGCCACTTGATTTTCTTGTCTTCTGTGCCGATGGAGTAGTTCAAGGTCTGTGCTCCTGCCGTGACAATTGTCGCAACAAATAAAAATAATAATGTTATGCGTTTCATAATGTTTGTGTTGTTAAATTATTGGTTAATAAATTGATTGTCAATGTTGAGTGTCGGAATGCCCCGGATATTTAACTTTACAAAAGTACAAATATTGACTTAATGCTGCAAAAAAAATGTCCAAACACGCTTCAGAGGCTATCCGTTTTATTGACATTAGTGTCTGTTCTCGTCTTTTTTTTACACGGGATGAAATTTTTTTTTGTGAGGTCTGTCTTAAAAGCTCGCGGTTGGCGTTTTGCCCTGCGGAAGCAAGGTGCCAAACCTGCAACCTCGATGACTGCCGAGAGGAAAACCCCCAAAAGACCGCTTTTTTCAAAATCAGTCCAAAGTGACAATTAGTAGCATTATGTTTCACAACAGTTCATTCAATATATTTTCCCTGTCATATGTACAGTATTTGTACAGTATATGTACAGTATTTGTACGCTTTAGAAGCGTACAAATACTGTACATATACTGTACAAATACTGTACATATGACAGGGAAAATAGGGGGTAGGACGTGGTTTTGAACGGGCTTCGACCCATATGGCGGTATGAGGTAAGTACCTTCACGCCTCTTCGACTTTTGCTGCAGATGTTTTTTTTTGAATATATAGGCATTTTTGCAATTCCATTTTGTCAAACGCTCAGTACTCCGACAGGAGGCGTAATGCCAAATTTTTTTTCAGCAAAAAGTTTTCAACAGTTGTTGATAAATTTTGTAAAAAACCTCTGCCTAGGGTGCAAAAAAAGAGAAAAAAATGACTCTGAAACAAGGGCAAAATGGGATAGAAAATGAAAAAATGTAAAGTTGTAATTTCTTTACAATCAGTGCGGCCAAAAGATTTTAACTTTTTTTAAGAATGTTTGCTGCCGAAACGTTTTGCCAGTATGGAAAATGGTCGTACTTTTGCACTCCAATTTATGGGCAGATTGTGCCCTTGAATTTAAACGGAAAACATTAATTTAGAAATAATAATATTAAAAATCAAAAATGCCAACAATTCAGCAATTAGTTCGCAAAGGACGTCAGAAAATGGAGTATAAGAGCAAGTCTCCCGCTTTGGACTCGTGCCCGCAGCGTCGTGGCGTCTGCACCCGTGTGTACACCACCACCCCCAAGAAACCTAACTCGGCTATGCGTAAGGTAGCCCGTGTGCGTCTGACCAACCAGAAGGAAGTCAACGCCTACATCCCCGGCGAGGGCCACAACCTTCAGGAGCACTCCATCGTTATGATCCGCGGCGGTCGTGTCAAGGACCTCCCCGGTGTTCGTTATCATATCATCCGTGGTGCTCTCGATACATCCGGAGTTGACGGTCGTCGTCAGCGTCGTTCCAAATACGGTGCAAAGCGTCCGAAACAGGCAGCAAAGTAATTTAAAAGTAGAATGTTTTTAGCTTGATAAAAAGAAAATGAGAAAAGCAAAACCCAAAAAGAGAATCATCCTTCCGGATCCTAAATACAATGACGTTCTCGTCACCAAGTTTGTCAACAACCTTATGATGGGTGGCAAGAAGACTATTGCCTACAAGATTTTCTATGAGGCTATCGACGTCGTCGCCGACCGTACGAAAGAGGACGGCCTTGAGGTTTGGAAAAAAGCTCTGGCCAACATCACTCCTTCGGTCGAGGTGAAGAGCCGCCGCATCGGTGGTGCCACTTTCCAGGTGCCTACCGAAATCCGCCCCGAGCGCAAACAGTCGATCGGTATGAAGAACCTTATCAGTTTCTCGCGCAAACGCAGTGAGAAAACTATGGCTCTGAAGCTTGCCGCTGAAATCCAGGCCGCTTACAAGGAAGAAGGTGCCGCTTTCAAACGCAAGGAGGATATCCACCGTATGGCCGAGGCCAACAAGGCTTTCTCGCACTTCAGATTTTAATAATTTATAGTATATATATTCTTATTTTATCCACTCCCTAAAACAAAGTAGAAAATGTCCGACCTTCATTTAACAAGAAATATTGGTATAATGGCGCACATCGATGCCGGCAAAACGACAACGACGGAGCGCATCTTGTACTATACGGGCAAGAACTACAAACTGGGCGAGACCCACGAGGGATCGGCCACGATGGACTGGATGGTGCAGGAACAGGAGCGTGGCATCACCATCACTTCGGCTGCCACCACAGTCTATTGGGATTGGAAGGATAAGCACTATAAATACAATATTATAGATACTCCTGGCCACGTCGACTTCACTGTCGAGGTGGAGCGTTCGCTGCGTGTACTTGACGGTGCCATAGCCATTTTCTGTGCTGTGGGCGGCGTGGAGCCTCAGTCGGAGACTGTCTGGCGTCAGGCCGACAAGTACAATGTGCCGCGCATCGCGTTTGTCAACAAGATGGACCGTGCCGGTGCCGACTTCTTCTCGGTAGTGAACCAGATCAAGGAGCGTCTCGGTGCCAACCCCATCCCCATAGAAATACCTATCGGTCAGGAAGACCTCTACAAGGGTGTGGTGAACCTTATCACCGGCAAGGCCCTTATTTGGGACGAGGAGTCTAACGGCTCGAAGTTCTACGAGGTTCCTATGCCTGAGGATTTGAAGGATGTGGTGGCCGAATACCGCCAAAAACTCATTGAAGGTGTTGCCGAGGAGAACGAGGAACTGATGATGAAGTTCTTCGACGACCCCGATTCAATAACCGAGGATGAGATGATTGCCGAAATTCGCAAGGCCACTTTGGCTATGAAAATCACCCCCGTGATGTGCGGCTCGGCATTCAAGAACAAGGGCATCCAGTCGTTGCTCGACGCGGTGGCAGCTTTCCTGCCTTCTCCGCTCGACATCGACGATGTGGAAGGTGTCAACCCGAAGACCGATAAAGTGGAATCGCGTAAGATTGACGTCAAGGCTCCGTTTTCGGCGCTGGCGTTCAAGATTGCCACCGATCCCTATGTCGGTCGTCTTTGTTTCTTCCGCGTCTATTCGGGCTCGCTCGAATCGGGCTCGTATGTATACAATGCCAACACCGGCAAGAAAGAGCGTATCTCGCGCATTATGCAGATGCACTCGAACAAGCAGAACCCGCTGGATCGCATAGAGGCAGGTGACATCGGAGCTGCTGTTGGTTTCAAGGACATCAAGACTGGCCACACTTTGTGCGACGAGCAGCATCCTATCATCCTTGAATCGATGAAGTTCCCCGAACCTGTCATCAGCATCGCTGTAGAGCCTCTGACACAGGGCGATATGGACAAGCTTACCAATGCATTGTTGAAACTGGCCGAGGAGGATCCTACCTTCCGTGTCAAGAGCGATGAGATTTCTGGTCAGACGATCATAAGCGGTATGGGCGAATTGCACCTCGATATCATTCTGGACCGTCTGCGTCGCGAGTTTGGCGTCGAGGTCAACCAGGGTCGTCCCGAGGTGGCTTACAAAGAAGCTGTCACCCAGACTGTTCAGCATCACGAAATCTACAAGAAACAGACCGGCGGCAAGGGTAAGTTCGCAGATATTCTCTTCGAGATAGGCCCTGCTGACGACGATTTCAAGGGACTTCAGTTTGTCAACGAAGTAAAGGGTGGCAACATCCCCAAGGAGTACATCCCTGCCATCGAGAAAGGCTTCAAGGAAGCTATGCTCAACGGTGTTTTGGCAGGCTATCCTCTCGACAGTTTGAAAGTGCGCATCATTGATGGTTCTTTCCATCCCGTTGATTCCGACCAACTTTCGTTCGAGGTATGTGCCAAGATAGGTTTCAAGAATGCTTGCCGCAAAGCTGGCGCTGTGCTGCTGGAACCCATTATGAAGCTTGAAGTTCTGACACCGGACGCATATGTCGGCGATGTCACTGGCGACCTTAACCGTCGTCGCGGTATGCTTGAGAATATTTCCGCCAAGGTCGGTGTTCAGGCTATCCACGCCAAGGTGCCTCTGGAGCAGATGTTCGGCTATGTCACATCGCTGCGTACAATCACTTCGGGTAGAGCCAATTCCACGATGGAATTCTCGCACTATGCTGTCGTGACCAAGGAGCAGCAGGATGCAATACTGAAAAGTAAATACAATTATTAATAAAGATCTCTAAACTAAAAAACCGTGAGTCAAAGAATTAGAATCAAACTCAAATCTTACGATCATAATCTGGTCGACAAGTCGGCCGAGAAGATCGTGAAGACCGTCAAAATGACGGGTGCAGTGGTTAATGGCCCCATTCCGCTGCCGACGAACAAAAAGATTTTTACTGTTAACCGCTCGACTTTCGTCAATAAGAAGTCGCGCGAGCAGTTTGAATTGAGCTCGTACAGACGTCTGATGGACATCGAAATCAACGATCGTACAAAGACTATCGACGCTCTTATGAAGCTCGAACTGCCCAGTGGTGTCGAAGTAGAAATCAAAGTGTGAAATTAACTCAGCCAATGTTGAAGTGCCAATTTGGACACACACAAGCTGAAAACTAAACAAACAATCTAATCCACAAAAAAAGAAATGTCAGGATTATTAGGTAAAAAAATCGGAATGACCAGTCTTTTTGATGCCGACGGTAAGCAGATACCGTGCACAGTGATTGAAGCTGGTCCTTGTGTCGTAACACAAGTCAAGACCATCGAGAAGGATGGTTACGAAGCCATTCAGCTGGCTTTTGGTGAAAAGAAAGAATCGCATACCACCAAGCCTATGAAAGGCCATTTTGCAAAAGCAGGTACCACACCGAAACGCTATCTTGCCGAGTTCACTCGTTTTGAGGAAGGCCATAAGAAGAAATACGGTGAGGTCCTTACGGTGGAAGTCTTCCAAGAAGGCGAATATGTAGACGTTGTTGGAACCTCTAAAGGTAAAGGTTTCCAGGGCGTAGTCAAGAGACACGGTTTCGGCGGTGTTGGAGATCTCACTCACGGTCAGCACGACCGTCTCCGCGCTCCTGGTTCGATCGGTGCATCGTCCTATCCTTCGCGTATCTTCAAGGGAATGCGTATGGCTGGCCAGACAGGTAACCATCGCGTCAAGATTCAAAACCTTCAGGTAGTGAAGATTATCGCTGAGAAGAATTTAATGATCGTGAAAGGTTCTGTACCGGGACCTAAAGGTTCAATTGTCAAACTTGAAAGATGGAGTTAATCAGCAATGGAGTTAAAAGTTTATAATATCAACGGAAGCGAAACCGGTAGAACCATCACTCTCGACGATTCTATCTTCGCAATCGAGCCCAACGACCACGCTATTTATCTGGATTGCAAGCAGTATCTTGCTGACCAGCGTCAGGGCACCAGCAAAGCTAAAGAGCGCAGCGAGAACGCACACAGCACACGCAAACTGAAACGTCAGAAAGGCACCGGCGGTGCACGTTCCGGCGATTTGAAGAGCCCCGTGTTTGTCGGTGGTGGCCGTATTTTCGGACCTAAACCCCGTGACTATCGTTTCAAACTGAATATCAAAGTCAAACGTCTTGCCCGCCGTTCGGCTCTCAGCTATAAGGCTGCCGAGAACGCTATGACGGTTGTTGAGAACTTCACTTTCGAGGCTCCCAAGACTAAGAAGATGATTGAAGTTTTGAACAAGCTCAATGTAAATGACAAAAAATCACTTTTTGTCATTGAGAATCAAAATAATTTCGTATCTTTGTCTGCTCGTAACCTCAAAAACGTAAAAGTGGTAAACGTGTCGCAATTAAATACTTACGATATAGTTAACGCCACTAATATCGTTGTTTCGGAGGGTTCAATTTCTGAAATTGTCCGCGTTTTGGCTACGAAGTAAAAGAGATTTTTAAGAATGTTTAAGATTTTTTAACAAATGAACATTATAGTAAAACCGCTCATCAGCGAAAAAATGACCCGCCTTACCGAGGCTGCAGCTGAACCCAAACTCAACCGCATCCAGCGTAACAAAGGCATTCAACTTAAGCCGGCCAACAACCGCTATGGCTTTATCGTTGACAAGCGCGCCAACAAGATTGAAATCAAGAACGCTGTCGAGAAATTTTATAACGTAAAGGTTATAGATGTCAATACGATGAATTACTCCGGAAAAGCAAAGAGCCGCTATACCAAGGCTGGTTTTCTCCAGGGTCGCACCAATGCCTTCAAGAAGGCTATCGTTACTTTGGCTCCGGACAACACCATCGATTTTTACAGCAGCATTTAATTAAGTAAGTTTAATAATAGTAAGTTCCACTGATAAGAGAACATTAAAAAAAGAGAAATGGCTTTAAAGAAAATTAAACCGACAACTCCGGGTCAGCGTCATAAAATAATCGTTACCAACGATGATATTACCGCTTCAAATCCGGAAAAAAGCCTCGTCTACGGTAAACGCAAAAGTGGCGGCCGTAACAACCAGGGTAAAATGACTATGCGCTACATCGGCGGCGGACACAAGAAACTGTACCGCTTTGTCGACTTCAAGCGTATCAAAGATGGTGATCCCGCTACTGTTAAGACTATAGAGTACGATCCCAACCGTAGTTCGCGTATTGCCCTCATCCAGTATTCGCACGGTGAGAAGAGCTATATCATCGCTCCTCAAGGCCTTAAGGTCGGACAGACTGTTATGTCTGGTACTGGTGCTGCCCCCGAAATAGGCAATACCCTTACTTTGGCCGAGATTCCTTTCGGTACACTTATTCACAACATTGAGCTTCGCCCGGGACAGGGTGCCAAGATGGTACGTTCGGCTGGATCCTATGCTCAGTTGATGTCACGTGACGGTAAATATGCAATCATCAAGATGCCTTCGGGTGAGATGCGTATGATTCTTCAGGCTTGTCGCGCCACTGTAGGTGTTGTCTCCAATCCGGAGCACAATCTTGAGGTTGGTGGTAAGGCCGGTCGCAACCGTCACCTTGGTCGTCGTCCGCGCAACCGCGGTGTTGTTATGAACCCTGTCGACCACCCGATGGGCGGTGGCGAGGGCCGTCAGAGCGGCGGACATCCTCGTTCGCGCAAGGGTATCCCTGCAAAGGGTTACAAGACTCGCGCCCCGAAGAAGCAGTCGAGCAAGTTCATTGTCGAAAGAAGAAAGAAGTAATAACGATAAAAGTTACATTAAAAGATGAGTCGTTCATTAAAGAAAGGTCCGTACATTTTCCACAAGTTGGAAAAAAGAGTTATCGAGGCACAGCAGTCCAACAAGAAGGTCACTATCAAGACCTGGTCGAGAGCATCTATGATTTCGCCCGATTTCGTTGGTCAGACCATCGCAGTGCATAACGGCAATAAGTTCATCCCCGTCTATGTTACTGAAAATATGGTTGGACACAAGCTTGGAGAGTTTGCTCCCACACGTATCTTCCGTGGCCACGCTGGATCAAAAGACAAAGGTAAAAAATAATTGGAAATCCACCCCGATTTCGTAAAACGTAAAAAGAATAATGGGACGTAGAAAACATAATAGTGCTGAAGCACGCAAAGAAGCCAACAAGACTTACTATGTGGCTAAGTTGATGAACAATCCGACTTCTCCGCGTAAGACTCGCCTTGTTGCCGACCTCATCCGTGGCGTCGACGTTGACAAGGCTCTTGCAATCCTGCAGTTCAACCCCAGAGAATCTGCTCCTAAAATGCGCAAGCTTCTTCTCTCTGCTATTGCCAACTGGCAGGCCAAGAACGAAGGCAAACGTATTGAGGACAGCCAGCTCTATGTAAAGAGTATTATGGTTGACGAAGGTCGTACGATGAAACGTATGCGTACTGCACCGCAGGGCCGTGGCTACAGAATCCGTAAACGCAGCAACCACATCACTATGGTGGTTGGCAGCCGTGTCGAAGAGACAACCGCAGCTCCAGTCAAGGAACAAACAGAAGAATAATAAATAGTAATCAATAAGAAGAATTTCAAGAATGGGACAAAAAACTAACCCAATTGGAAACAGATTAGGTATCATCCGCGGATGGGACTCTAACTGGTATGGCGGAAGAAAATTCGAGCAGAAACTTGTTGAGGATAATAAGATTCGTAAGTACCTCAATGCTCGTCTCGCCAAAGCAAGCATCTCGAAGATTTACATCGAGAGAACTTTGAAACTTCTCACTGTCACCATCAATACAGCTCGTCCGGGTCTGATTATTGGTAAGGCTGGCTCTGAGGTTGACAAACTGAAAGAGGAATTGAAGAAACTCACTGGCAAGGATGTACAGATCAACATCACCGAGGTGAAACGCCCTGAATTGGACGCTGTACTTGTTGCCCAGAACATTGCAAAGCAAATTGAAGGCCGTATACAGTACCGTCGTGCCATTAAGACAGCTATTGCTTCGACGATGAGAATCGGTGCCGAAGGCATAAAGGTTTCCATCTCCGGTCGTATTGGCGGTGCAGAAATGTCTCGTACTGAGCATTACAAGGAAGGTCGTACACCTCTGCATACCCTCCGTGCCGACATCGACTACGCTCTTGCCGAGGCTCACACTGCCTATGGCCGTATGGGTGTTAAGGTTTGGATCTGCCGCGGTGTCGTTTATGGCAAGCGTGAACTTGTTCCTTCCACTGTTGGTGGCCAGTCCGCTAGAGAGAACAAGCGCCCTGTGGGAATGAGCCGTCCTGCTTCAGGCCCTCGCAAAAGAAATAACAATAGAAATAATAATACTAAGTAAGATTAAGACATTCCGGATGTCTATCCCCTTGTCAGGGATTCACTGCTCCGGTTTGATGAATCGATAAAAAAAGAAGTAACAATGTTACAGCCGAAGAAAACAAGATACAGAAAGCAGCAAAAAGGAAAAATCAAGGGTAATGCTTTCCGTGGCCACGAACTGGCTTTCGGTACTTTTGGCATTAAGTCCCTCGAAACCTGTTTTATTACAGGCCGTCAAATAGAGGCTGCACGTCAAGCGGTGACCCGTCATATGAAACGTGAAGGTCAAATTTGGATCCGCATTTTCCCCGACAAGCCCATCACCAAGAAGCCTAATGAGGTGCGTATGGGTAAAGGTAAAGGTGCTCCTGAATATTTTGTGGCTCGCGTTATGCCAGGCACAATGCTTTTCGAATGCGAAGGTGTGCCTATGGATGTGGCCAAGGAAGCTCTGCGTCTCGCCGCACAGAAACTCCCTATCACGACTAAGTTTGTTGTGAAAAGAGATTATATCGAAGAAGCTTAACACAAATAAGAAGAAATGAAAAACCAGTTAGTATTAAAAGAGCTTTCAACTGCTGAAATCAAGGAACGTTTGGACAACGAAAGAGCAATGTATCAGAAGATGCTGCTGAGCCACGCTGTTTCCCCCATCGAGAATCCTAACAAAATTAAAGAAAGTAGAAAAAACATTGCCCGTTGTCTGACTGAGCTTCGCAAACGTGAACTTGAAGGCCAGAACTAATAGGCGATAAATTCTAAACTGAAGATGGAAAGAAATTTAAGAAAAGAAAGAATCGGCGTCGTCGTGAGTAACAAGATGGATAAATCCATTGTTGTTCTTATTGAGCGCAAGGTGAAACACCCTAAATATGGCAAGTTCGTCAAGAAGTCTACCAGATTTATGGCTCACGATGAGAAAAATGAATGCAACATTGGTGATACTGTAAGGATTATGGAAACCCGTCCTCTGAGTAAAAACAAATGTTGGAGATTAGTAGAAATAATAGAAAGAGCTAAGTAATTATGATACAGCAAGAAACCAGAATGACCGTTGCCGACAACAGTGGTGCTAAAAGTGCACTGTGTATCCGTGTCCTGGGTGGTACCAAGAAACGTTATGCCACTATTGGTGACACTATCGTTGTTGCTATCAAGGATGCGCTTCCTTCCGGCAATATTAAGAAAGGAGCTGTCTCCAAGGCAGTTGTGGTTCGTACAAAGAAGGAAATCCGTCGTCAGGATGGAACGTACATCCGTTTCGACGACAATGCTTGCGTACTTCTTACCGCTGCCGACGAACTTCGTGGCACCCGTATTTTCGGACCTGTTGCACGCGAATTGCGCGAGAAACAGTTTATGAAGATTGTCTCATTAGCTCCTGAAGTATTGTAAAACATTTTGTGTTTTTCACAAAAATAAAAGAGAAAAAAGAAAATGAAATTGCACGTAAAAAAAGGGGATATGGTTCAGGTTATCGCCGGTGACGACAAAGGTAAAGTCGCAAAGGTGCTGAAAGTCTATCCCGAAAAGAATCGCGCCATCGTCGAGGGTGTCAACGTGAACAAAAAGCATACTAAACCGAATGCTAAAAATGCACAAGGCGGTATTGTTGAAGTTGAAGCCCCCATTCACATCTCCAATCTTATGGTTGTCGAGGGTAAGACCCCTACCAGAATTGGACGTAAAATTGACGAGAAGACAGGTAAATTAGTCCGTTATTCCAAAAAATCAGGGGAGGTAATCAAGTAATGACATACATTCCGACATTAAAGACAAAATACAACGAGGAAATCAAGCCTGCATTGATGAACGAGTACAAATACAAGACTGTTATGCAGTGCCCTCGTTTGCTGAAGATAACCCTGAACCAGGGACTTGGCAAGGCTGCCATTGCCGACAAGAAAGTCATTGACAAAGGTATTGAAGAGATGACTCTTATAGCCGGCCAGAAGGCTGTCGCCACTAAATCGAAGAAGGATATTTCCAACTTCAAGCTTCGTCGTGGTATGCCTATCGGTGTTCGTGTAACACTGCGTGGTGAGCGTATGTATGAATTCCTGGAACGCCTTGTAACTGCTTCTATTCCTCGTATCCGCGACTTCCGTGGTATCAACGACAAGGGTTTTGATGGCAAGGGCAACTACACTTTCGGCATTGCTGAGCAGATTATTTTCCCGGAAATCGACATTGACAAGATTGACCGTATACAGGGTATGGACATAACTTTCGTTACATCGGCAAAGACCGACAAAGAGGCTATGTCGTTGCTCAAGCAGTTCGGTTTACCATTTAAAAATCAACAAAAATAAGAGATAAATGGCTAAAGAATCAATCAAAGCAAGAGAACGCAAAAGAGAAAAAATGGTGGCTAAATATGCTGCCAAACGTGCAGCCTTGAAGGAAATCGTCCGCAAGGGCGAACCTGAAGAGGTTGAGAATGCCGTCATAGCTCTCCAGAAGCTTCCGAAGAACTCGTGTCCTATACGTTTGCACAACCGCTGCAAACTTACGGGTCGTCCGAAGGGCTATATGCGTCAGTTTGGTGTATCGCGCATCAATTTTCGCGAAATGGCTGTCAACGGTTTGATCCCTGGCGTAAAAAAAGCAAGTTGGTAATAGTTTTTAACAACAGCCTTGCAAGTTGGTGTTGACCAAAACTACAAGACTGAAAAAAAAGAGAAAAAATGGTAACAGATCCTATTGCAGATTATTTGACTCGTATGAGAAATGCCATAATGGCAAAGCATAGAGTTGTTGAAATTCCTGCATCGAATTTGAAAAAAGAAATCACCAAGATATTGTTCGAGAAAGGCTATATCCTGAACTATAAGTTCGAGAATGAGGGCCAGCCCAACCAGTCTATCAAGGTTGCCTTAAAGTATCATCCGGTAACCAAGATGTCTGCCATCTCAGAATTGAAGCGTGTTTCAAGTCCTGGTTTGAGAAAGTATGTCTCTGTTGACGAAATGCCTCGAGTCCTCAATGGACTGGGTATTGCCATCGTCTCCACTTCCAAAGGTCTTATGACCGACAAGGAAGCCCGTAACCTCAATGTAGGCGGTGAAGTTTTGTGTTATATCAGTTAATAAAGAGAGGAGAAATAGAAATGTCAAGAATTGGTAAATTACCTATTAAACTGCCAAAAGGCGTAGAAGTTTCGATGTCTGACGACAACGTTTTGACTGTAAAGGGACCTCTCGGACAACTCACACAGAAGGTTAATCCTGCCATCACGATGAATGTTGAGGACGGTGAAATTCATTTTGTTCGTCCCTCTGACTCGAGAGAACACAAGGCTCTGCACGGCCTCTATCGCGCCCTTGCCGCTAATATGGTTAAAGGTGTTTCTGAAGGCTTCAAGGTTGTTCAAGAAGTTATCGGTGTTGGTTACAAAGTTCAGGCCAATGGACAGGTGCTGGAGATGGATCTTGGCTATTCGCACAAGATTTTCTTCGAGCTTGCTCCCGAAATCAAGGTCGAAACTGTGACTGAAAAAGGTAAGAACCCCATCATTACGATGACCTCTATCGATAAGCAAGTTTTGGGCCAGGCTGCAGCAAAAATTCGTTCGCTCCGTAAACCCGAGCCTTACAAGGGTAAAGGTATCCGCTTCCAGGGCGAAGAAGTCCGTAAGAAGGCTGGTAAAGCTGCTGCTAAATAAAATATAAAAGGTTTAAACTGACCTTAAAAGAAATAATTATGGCAACAAAAAAAGACATAAGAAGAACAAAAATTAAATACAGAATTCGTCATAAAGTCTCCGGCACTGCCGAGATGCCTCGCCTGTCTGTCTTCAGAAGCAACAAGGAAATCTATGCACAGGTGATTGACGATGAGAAAGGCGTAACACTGACCGCAGCCTCAACTCTTGAGAAGACTGTTGAAAAGAGTGGTACGAAAAGTGAAATGGCAGCCAAGGTCGGCAAGCTTATTGCTGAGCGTTCACTTGCTGCTGGTATTAATACCGTGGTGTTTGACCGTAATGGTTATCTCTATCACGGCCGTGTTAAATCGTTAGCTGACGCAGCCCGTGAAGGCGGCTTAAAATTCTAATAAGTTATGGCAGAAGTAAACGTAAAAAGAGTAAAATCCAGCGAGATCGAATTCAAAGATCGTCTTGTCGCAATCAATCGCGTAACTAAGGTTACCAAGGGCGGTAGAACTTTTAGCTTCTCTGCTATTGTTGTTATTGGAAATGAGAATGGTGTTGTTGGCTACGGACTTGGTAAAGCCAAGGAAGTTCAGGCTGCAATCCAGAAGGGTGTTGATGATGCCAAGAAGAACCTTATAAAGGTTCCTGTTCTTAAAGGTACTATTCCCCACGAACAGACTGGCAAGTACAGTGGCGCTCGCGTCTTCCTCAAACCTGCAGCTCCCGGTACGGGTGTAATCGCCGGTGGTGCAATGCGTGCAGTGCTTGAAAGTGTTGGTGTCAAGGACGTGCTTGCAAAGTGCAAAGGCTCTTCTAACCCTCACAGTGTGGTGAAGGCTACCATCAATGCTCTTCTCCAAATGAAAGATCCTTATATGGTCGCTCAGCTGAGAGGTATCTCTCTTGACAAAGTGTTTAACGGTTAATTATAGGAGACTGAAATTATGGCAGAAAAGAAATTGAGAATCAAACAAGTCAGAAGTAAAATCGGTCGTCCCGCTGACCAGAAGAGAACTCTTGAAGCTCTCGGCCTGAGAAAAATCAATCATTCCCGCGAGGTCGTTGCTACTCCTCAGATTCTGGGTATGATTGACAAGGTTAAGCATTTAATTACCGTTGAAGAAATTTAATCTGTAACTTAGAAAGGAATAATATAATGAACTTAAGCAATCTTAAACCCGCAGAAGGTGCCGTCAAGCACTCAAAACGTATCGGCCGTGGTGCCGGTTCTGGCAAAGGTGGTACCGCTACCCGTGGTAACAAGGGTGCCAAGGCTCGTTCGGGCTACCACGCCAAGATTGGATACGAAGGTGGTCAGATGCCTCTCTATCGTCGCGTTCCCAAGTTCGGTTTCAAGAACTTCAACCGCGTAGAATATGTAGGCATCAACATTGATACTCTTAACAAGCTTGCCGAAGAGAAGAACATTGTCGACTTCAACATCGACGTCTTCAAGCAGAACGGTCTTATTTCGTCAAAAGATAAAATAAAGATTCTGGGACGTGGTGAGCTTTCAAAGGCTGTCAATGTCACAGCACACGCTTTCTCGGAAAAGGCCAAGAAGACCATTGAAGAGAAGGGCGGTTCAGCTACTATCATCGAAAAATAAATTAACTAAATAACAATGAAGAGATTTATCCAGACACTCAAGAATATTTGGTCGATTGAGGACCTGCGTAAGAGAATACTTTACACTTTAGGTTTAGTACTCATCTATCGCATTGGATCTTATGTCGTCCTTCCTGGTGTCGACCCCTCACAGCTTGGTGCCCTGCAAAAACAAGGCAGCGAAGGTCTGTTGGGATTGTTGAATATGTTCTCGGGTGGAGCTTTCTCCAACGCTTCCATTTTCGCCCTTGGTATTATGCCTTACATCACAGCATCCATTGTGATACAGTTGTTTGTGATGGTGATACCTTATTTCCAGAAGATGCAGCGTGATGGTGAGAACGGCCGTAGAAAAATGAACCAGATAACCCGTATTCTTACTGTGGCTATAACTGGCTTCCAGGCTCCTGCATACATCACCAATATGATGTATCAGTTACAGGGCTCTACAACGGCACTTCATCCTTTTGACGGTACAGGTCCTTCGACATTCTTCTGGATTTCAAGTATTGTCATTCTCATCTGCGGCACTCTTTTTGTGATGTGGATGGGTGAGCGTATCACCGACAAGGGTGTCGGCAACGGTATTTCTCTGCTCATTATGGTGGGTATTATTGCCCGTCTGCCTTTTGCATTGGCTGCCGAGTTTATGGCTCGTCTGACTGAAAGTGGTGGACTGGTAATGTTCCTGTTCGAAATTGTGGTGCTTCTTGCAGTAATATTGCTTGTCATATTACTGGTTCAAGGTACACGTCGTATTCCGGTACAGTATGCAAAGCGTATTGTCGGCAACAAACAGTATGGCGGTGTACGTCAGTATATCCCCATAAAGGTAAACGCAGCTGGCGTTATGCCCATCATCTTCGCACAGGCTATTATGTTTATCCCCATTACTTTTATGGGTTTCAACAACAATACCCCTTCGAAGTTTGCGATGGCTTTTGCTGACTACAATGGTTTTTGGTACAATTTAGTGTTTGCAATTTTGGTGATTCTTTTCACCTATTTTTACACTGCAATTGCTATCAACCCCAACCAGATGGCTGATGATATGAAGAAAAACGGTGGTTTCATTCCGGGTGTAAAACCTGGCAAGAAAACTGCAGAATACCTTGAAGATATACTCTCTAAAGTAACTCTTCCTGGATCGTTTTTCCTCGCCATCGTCGCCGTGTTGCCTGCCATCATTCGTCTGTTTGGTGTAAATACGCAGTTCGCTCAGTTCTATGGTGGTACTTCGCTGTTGATTATGGTAGGTGTTATTCTTGACACTCTCCAGCAGATAGAAAGCCACCTGCTGATGCGTCACTACGACGGCCTTACTAAAACTGGTCGTATCAAAGGACGTACATCGATGGCCATCCAAGCATAAAATTAATAAAAGGAAATCGGAAATGATTGTTCTCAAGACTAAAGAAGAAATTGAGCTCATCCGCAAGGCAGCCCTCCTCGTCGGCAAAACGCTGGCAGAGGTGGGCCGCCATATCCGACCGGGTGTAACAACTCAGTTCCTCGATCAGATTGGAGAACAGTATATCCGAGACAATGGCGGTATACCCTTGTGCAAAGGTTTCGAAGGGTTTCCTTCGGCTCTTTGCATTTCAGTTAATGATGTTGTGGTTCACGGTATTCCTGGAAATCTATTTCTCCAGGAAGGTGACAATGTCTCTCTCGACTGCGTTGTTGAACTTGATGGTTATGTCGGCGATTCGGCATATACATTCACTGTTGGTGAAGTCAGTCCGGAGATGCAACGTCTGTTGAAGGTCACTAAAGAGTGCCTTTATCTTGGCATAGAGAAGGCTAAGCCGGGTAATCGCATTGGCGATATCGGCCACGCTGTGCAGGCTCACGCTGAAAAAAATGGATACGGTGTTGTCCGCGAACTTTGCGGTCACGGTGTAGGTTTCAAGATGCACGAGTCGCCCAACGTTCCCAACTATGGCGTAAAAGGTACCGGAACTCTTATTAAGGAAGGACTTGTAATAGCTATCGAGCCTATGATTACAATGGGGTCGAAGAATGTCAAGTTTTCGCAGAGTGATGGATGGACTTGCCGTACCAAGGATGGTAAACCGGCAGCACATTTTGAACACACCATTGCTGTAGGTGCTAATGGGCCTGAGATTCTCTCGACTTTTGACTTTATTGAAAAACAATAATTATAAAATATGGCAAAACAAGCATCAATACAATTGGATGGCACTGTGGTAGAATCGCTCGGCAACGCGATGTTTCGTGTGGAGTTGGAAAACGGCCACGTGATCATAGCGCATATTTCGGGCAAAATGCGTATGCATTACATTAAGATTCTTCCTGGTGACAAAGTCCAGATAGAGATGTCACCATATGATCTAACAAAAGGAAGAATAACCTACCGCCACAAGTAAACCCATCATAGCACTTAAGAAGAAAACAGATAAATTTATCAATACAATGAAAGTTAGAGTTTCTGTAAAGAAAAGATCTCCCGAATGCAAAGTCGTTCGTCGCAAAGGGGTCGTTTATGTAATCAACAAGAAAAACCCAAAATTCAAACAAAGACAGGGTTAATTAACAAAAAAAGTATTATCAATTTATGGCAAGAATTGCAGGTATTGACTTACCCAAAAACAAAAGAGGTGTTATAGGTCTGACCTATATCTATGGCATCGGAAGAAGCCTTGCCTCTGAGATCCTGGCAAAAGCCGGTATCGACGAGAACAAGAAAGTTCAGGATTGGACTGATGACGAGCAGAATGCCCTCCGTACTATCATCAATGATGAGTACAAGGTAGAAGGTGCTCTTCGTTCAGAAGTTCAGATGAACATCAAGCGCCTTATGGACATCGGCTGCTATCGCGGCATCCGCCATCGTCTTGGCCTTCCTTTGCGTGGTCAGAGCACCAAAAACAACGCCCGTACTCGCAAGGGTAAGAAGAAAACTATCGCTAACAAGAAGAAAGCTACCAAGTAACATATAGTAGCTGTCGGTCGCATTTGCGACCGTGAAAAAATGTAAAATCAAGCAAGTAAGTAAAAAATTATGGCAAAAACTTCTAAACCGACTAAAAAAAGAGTCGTAAAAGTTGAACCTCAAGGAAGGGCTTGCATCTTTGCATCCTTCAACAACGTTATTATTTCGTTGACCAATAATGCCGGACAAGTGATTTCTTGGTCGTCAGCAGGAAAAATGGGCTTCCGCGGATCGAAGAAAAACACTCCGTACGCCGCTCAGATGGCTGCGGAAGATTGCGGTAAAGTTGCTTATGATTTGGGCCTAAGAAAAGTAAAGGTCTTCGTCAAGGGACCTGGTTCAGGACGTGAATCTGCAATCCGTGCAATCAATGGCTGTGGTATCGAGGTTACAGAAATCGTTGACATTACACCGCTGCCTCACAATGGTTGCCGTCCCCCCAAGCGCCGTCGCGTGTAATTATTAATTTTAACGTTACGTTAACTTTAACATTAAAAAGTAGAATAAAATGGCAAGATATACAGGTCCTAAAACCAAAATTGCAAGAAAGTTCCACGAACCGATTTACGGTCCTGACAAGAACTACGAGAGAAAACCTTATGCACCTGGAATGCACGGCCAGAACAAGCGTCGTGGCAAAACCTCTGAATATGGTATCCAGTTGCAGGAAAAACAGAAAGCGAAATATACATACGGCATTCTTGAACGCCAGTTTGTGAAAATATACGATGAGGCTTCACGTCGTGGAGGCATCACTGGTGAGGTGCTTCTGCAACTCATTGAGGCCCGTCTCGACAACGTGGTCTACCGTTTGGGTATCGCCCGTACGCGTGCCCAGGCTCGCCAGCTTGTCTCTCATCGTCATATTGCCGTCAATGGCAATGTGGTCAGCATTCCTTCCTATTCTTTGAAAGAGGGTGACATCGTTTCGGTTCGCGAGCGTTCCAAATCACTCGAAATTATCACCGACTCGCTGGCATCACGCGCCAACAACTATTCTTGGTTGGAGTGGGACGGCGCAGCAATGACTGGTAAGTTCCTCAACTACCCCCAGCGTGCTGACATCCCCGAAAACATCAACGAGCAGTTGATCGTCGAACTCTACTCCAAGTAATAGTCTGTAAGGAGTAACTCAATTTTAATTTCATAGCAAATAAGAAAGGAAACAGTAAATGTCAATATTAGCTTTTCAGCAACCAGACAAGGTCGTTATGCTTGAGTCTGACGACTTCAGAGGGTCATTTGAATTTCGCCCTCTCGAGCCTGGCTACGGTATCACTATCGGTAACGCACTGCGTCGTGTACTGCTCTCATCTCTCGAGGGCTTTGCAATCACGTCTGTGCGTATTGACGGTGTAGACCACGAGTTCTCCTCTTTGCCCGGCGTGGTTGAGGATATGACCGACATAATCCTCAACCTTAAACAAGTACGCTTCCGCCGTCAGGTGGAAGATACTGATGCAGAAAAAATCAGTTTCGAGGTAAAAGAACAGAACGTTTTCAAAGCAGGCGACCTCAACGAGTACCTGCAGGGCTTCCAAGTTCTCAATCCGGATGTGGAAATATGCCATATGGAACCCACCACAAGCCTCAAGATAGAGCTTACTATCGAAAAAGGCCGTGGTTATGTCCCGTCTGAAGAGAACAAAAAGTCTGGCGACCCCATCGGAGTCATTGCTATCGACTCGATTCACACTCCTATCAAGAATGTGAAGTATGAAGTCAGCGACTACCGTGTGGAGCAGAAAACGGACTATGAGAAGCTCACCTTCGATATCGAGACTGACGGCTCCATCCACCCCAAAGAGGCTCTTAAAGAGGCTGCTACCATCTTGATCCAGCACTTTATGCTCTTCAGCGATGAGCGCATCTCTATCGAACTCGAACCCAAGCAGGTTGTCGAGGAATTCGATGAGAATACACTCCACATCCGCCAGTTGCTCAAAACCAAGCTGATTGACCTCGACCTCTCGGTTCGCGCCCTCAACTGCCTCAAGGCTGCTGAAGTCGAAACGCTCGGCGATCTGGTTTCTTACAATAAAGCTGATTTGCTAAAATTCAGAAACTTCGGCAAGAAGTCGCTCATTGAGCTCGAAAACCTTGTTGCCTCCAAGAATCTGGATTTTGGTATGAACATTTCAAAGTATAAATTAGATAAAGAATAATAACTATGAGACACGGTTGCAAAGTAAATCATTTGTCAAGAACTCACTCGCACAGAGTTGCGATGATGTCCAATATGGCCACGTCTTTAATTATGCATAAGAGAGTGGAAACCACTTTGGCTAAAGCCAAAGCGTTAAGAGTATATGTTGAACCGCTGATTAACCGCTCGAAAGAGGATTCGACACACAATCGCCGTATCGTTTTCAGCTACCTGCACAGCAAAGAAGCCGTCAACGAACTGTTCCGCGAGGTGTCGCAGAAGATCGCTAACCGCCCCGGTGGTTACACCCGCATCCTCAAGACTGGCATCCGTAAGGGTGACAACTCAGAGATGGCCATCATCGAGCTCGTTGACTACAACGAGAATATGTTGAAAGAGCCCAAGGCTAAGAAAGCCAAGAGCACTCGCCGTGGTCGCGGTGGTAAGAAGGCAGAAGGCGCTGAAGCTCCTGTAGCAGAGGCTCCCGTGGCCGAAGCTCCTGTCGCTGAGGCTCCTGCCGTCGAAGAACCCAAGGCAGAGTAATTTCGACAAATAACAGGATAGAGTGTGGGCAATATATTGCCCACACTTTTTTTATTGCCCCAAACGCGGCGTCGGGGGCGCGCTGTGAAGCAAAAACAAATAGCAACGGGCAAAACAGATTTGAACGTTTTTGAATGGATTCCTTAAGATTTTGAGCTAAGCGACCCCTATAAGTGAACCACGGATAGACCGGATTCAACGGATAACCAATTTGACAATGCGACACACCCTGGATTGACGATGTTTGATGGTGCGACACACCCCGG
>JAEEMK010000111.1 GCA_016283175.1 Bacteroidales bacterium | reverse complement strand
CTACCGCAGCATCCACAACAGGGTTGCCGGTGGCATCGACACATACCTCTCCCCTTTTCTGCGCTGCGACGGCGGCAAAGTTAGGAACAAGGACTTGAGGGACATCGCGCCTGAGAACAACGAGGGCTTGGACCTTGTGCCGCAAGTCATTGCTGCCGGCACCGACGAGCTGGCGCCATTGCTCGACATCGTAGAGCAGGCCGGCCACAACCGCGTCGACCTCAACCTGGGCTGTCCTTTCCCGTTGCAGACAGGTCGCGGACGAGGTGCAGCGGCGCTGACGCATCCCGACCAAATAGAGCAAATGATGCAAGAGCTGCAACGGCGCACAAGGCTAAAGGTCAGCGTGAAGATGCGCTCAGGCCTGACCGACTCCAGCGAAGGGCTGGCGGCAATAGAGGTTCTCAACCGTTTTGAACTGGAACACATAGCCATCCATCCTCGGCTGGGGGTGCAGCAATACAAAGGTCTGCCCGACCGCGAGGTCTTCCGCAGGCTGAAAGAGGCTTCGCACCACCCAGTGGTATATAACGGCGACATCGCATCGCTGGAAGACATAGACCAAATCTGCAGCCTGTTCCCCGACCTCAGCGGCATAATGATTGGTCGCGGGCTGCTGGCGCGGCCCACGCTGGCACGGGAATGGCGTGACGAGCGCCCTCTCAACGACGCCGAACGACTGGCAATCAGCCTCGATATGCACCGACGCCTTTACGACGCGGCATCGCAGACGCTGCAGGGCGACCAACAGATACTGGCGCGGATGCAGGCCTTCTGGGAATACCAGAAGCCGCTCATAGACAAGAAGGTCTACAAGCGACTGACGAAGACTACAAGCCTGCGCAATTACGAAGAGGCCGTCAGAAGCCTAGCGTAATGCCGAAGGTGCGGATCTTGTCGGCATCGGTGCCGCTGCGGAAAGTCGGCAGCAGGTCGTATGAGAGTCCTAACGTTATCCTCGTGAGCGGGCCGCCTCCGATATAGACAAAGGGGCGGAGCTGCCAGGGATTCATAACGTCAATTTTCTCGCGGGTGCGGTCCCAGCGGTTGTCGCTGCCCATAGTGCGTGTAACAAGGCGCCCGCCGAAGTTGTACAAAGCGTCAAGACCGAAACCGAGTTTGAAGGGCTTTTCTCCATTGTCTTTGTCCTTTGGTCCGAACGAATAGTTCATCCCCAGACGCAGGCCGACGCTCTCGGTATATAGGTGCTGTTGTGGTATCTCGCCGCTGGCTGGAGTGTTGAGCACGAGGGCTTTGCCGTTGTACGAGACGCTGTTGAGCAGGCGGCTCCAACCCAATTCAAGAATGACGCGTGGGTCGAACGACAATGGTCCGACGGGGATTGCCTTGTTTAAGCCCATCTGGAGACTGACAATATAGCTCTCGCCACGGTTGTAGGGCGACCCGCTTTTGTTGTTCATATAGAGCGGAGTGGGAGCCGAAAGGCCGACACTGAGATACGTTCCTTCAATAGATTTGGCAAAGCTGCGATTGACGTTCTTGACAGTCAGGTTGCGAGCGGGGTCGGTCTGATAGAGCGAGCCGTAGCTCTTGACATCGCTTTTGACCTTGGTGTCGGCGCTTATCAACGTCGGACAATCTACACGGGCCTTCGGTTCACGCAACAACGTCAGTTTGTTTTCAGCCTGAAGCGTGTCGAGTCGCAGCGTAGCGTTCTGGTCGACAACGACATCCAGATTCTTGGCGCCCCTCCACGACTTGCCTGTCACCGTAGCACCCTCATTGATGTCCACATCGGCAAACGAGCCATAGAACATCAAGTCTTCGGTCTGCACCGTAGCACCCTTTTCAACCTTGAGATAGTGAAGCTTGTGCTTCAGCGTGATTTCCACCACGGTGCTGCGCGGCATAGACTTGTTTGAATGCAGGGTCAGTTTGTCACCGACGACGGTACTTATCTGCGGTTCGTTGTCCTCTTCGAAGAATGTGCCGCACGGGGTGACTATGGTCAATGAAGACTTTTCGCCGTGGCGTATGCGGACCTGCCATCCGTCTTCGATGACCATCCAGTCGATGCTGTCGGACAAAGGCTGGCTTACGCGGTATTCATCCTGCGCGCTGAGCATAGTGATACTTGTGAGAAGAAAAGCGGTAAAGATTGCTATTTTTTTCATTTCGATTTTTTTTAAAGTTGATGATTAAAGGTTGATGGTTTAAGATTATAATCTTGTCTGAATGTTCATTCACCTATATGACGAACGATGTTTCGGTTTCTTACAGTTTTCCTCAAAAAAAAGATTAAACACCTGCGTCAGAACGAAATACTGCCGACCTCGAAATCGGTGCTGTTTCCAGTGTTGTTGACAAATGCCACTTGCGGCGTGTTGACGGCAGGGTCCTGACGTTGTTCCGGTTTGCAGCCCGAACCACAGACAAGGCGCGACGAAGTGCGCTCGAACACGCGGTGCCGTGCTGCCGCCACCTGCGGAGTATCGGCCGGCACAGTGTGTGCAGCCTCTGCCAAAAGCGGCTCTTCCGGCTGCGGCACGGGCAACAGTTCCAGCTCGACCTTGGTTTCGGCAGGCTGCTCTACAGGCTGCGACGGAACAGCGTTTTCGGCAAGAACAACATTGTGTTTAGGCGCGACGTATGTTGGCACAACCTCGACTGCCGCCCGACTGTCGACAGGAACCGTATCGGAAACAACAACGGGCTGCACTGGCTGTGTCTTGGCCACAATCGGGCCCTCATTCGTTCCCGCCACATCACCAAAAAGAATGTGCAGTCCCACGGTCACAAGAAGCAGTATGCTGGCCGCGATGCCAACATAGGCCCACCAATGCCGACTGTATGCCGTTCTCCGTTCTCCGTTCTCCGTTCTCCGTTCTCCGTTCTCCGCTCCCAGAGCGGCCATCTGGTCAATCATATCGCTCAGTTTCTGCTGGCGCTTGCGGTCGGCCTCCTGGCGACGAGCAGCCTCGAAAAGATCATTGATATCGGGTTTATTGTTCATATCCTCAGGTTATTTAGTTTGTCTTTAAGTGTCTGAAGTGCGCGCGACAAGGTGGTGTAAACGTTTGCCGACGACATTTGCAGTTCGTGCTCCATATACTTCGTGTCGCGGTCTTCAATATATTTCATTCTCACCGCGTTGCGCTGGCGTTCCGGCAGTTCGGCAAGCAGACGGTCCAGCAAGGCGGCTTTATCCTGCGTCTCCTCCACCTCCATCGTCACCTCCTCGTCGGAAAGATAAGCAATCTGCTCGTTGTGAATTGCCTCGCGGCTACGCTTGCGAATGAGGTCAATGCAGCGCAAACGCACCATCTGCATACAATAGGACTCCAGCCTGGCAATCCCGTCAAGGTCGTCGCGGCGGCTCCAAAGCGCCACAAACACATCCTGCACAACATCCTCAGCATCAGCCACGTCGCCCAGCATACGCTCGGCAAGCAGCTGCATCGCACTCTGCAATGGGATGATATGTAGCTTGAAATCCTTTTGTTCCATTTCGGCGGTTTCTGTATATATGACGAATAAAACCCGATTTTCTTACATCAGAAGCAAAAAAAAATCGCAAAACATCTTTTCACATCCATTTTTCACCATAAAAAAGCCACACCCCACCCGACTTTTTACACAAATCTCGGTGTAGCGCGCGGAGAAGCCCTGTGCGTGGCAACCCGGTTAAAAACGCCCCCAGCCCCAGTTTTTCCCTGGCATATGTACAGTATTTGTACAGTATATGTACAGTATATGTACGCTTTAGAAGCGTACAAATACTGTACATATACTGTACAAATACTGTACATATGCCTTAGGAGGTATACAGAAAACACCATTATAACCTCTAAAACAGAGCAATGAAACATCACGAACAATAAACCCATTAACTCGATTTATTTTCAACATCTTACAAAAAATATTTCTCATTTTTTCCTTCAAACGGCAACATTTTGATAGCCAATTATGAAAAACGAACACTCAAAACCGCCAAAACAAGGCAGCGAAAGAAGAAGCAACCATATAAAAACAAATGAAAATTCAAACCGCACAAGTAACTAATTCATAAACACTAACACCCATACACAAATATTCACGCCACACTTTTTTTTCAAATTTCGGCAACGTATGAAAAAAAAGTTGTACCTTTGCAGCCGTTTTTGAGAGGAACAGAGAGCATTGTTCCACCCAACAAAAAGACGGTCTGTTAGCTCAGTTGGTTCAGAGCGCTTCCTTCACACGGAAGAGGTCTACAGTTCGAATCTGTAACAGACCACCCGGAAAAGGCTTCATATGAAGCCTTTTCTTTTTTTTCAAACACCTCACTTACACCATTTTATCAAATAATAAATATTTTTATTTGCATATACAGAAAAAACAATGTAAATTTGCAGTTATTTAACAAACACAATCAAACAATGAAGAAAACACTTATTCTATTATCAGTCATACTTTTAAGCCTCAACACAAGTTTTGCACAAAAACAACGTAACTATATCTATGTAATTGATTGTACAACGTCAATGATCAACAAACTGCCCAAACAAATGAAAAGCGGCGATGTTGACGCTTGGCTATCAGACACAAACTTGCTGTATGCAAAATCAAAATTGTTTTTGAAAGAGGACATCTCGCGTATCAAAAACGAGGATGCCACAGTGGTTGTCATACCGTTTGCAGAGAAGCCCAGCTCGCCTATCTGCTTCAAACGAGGGGATTTCGACAATTCGAAATGGGCCGAAATCGAAAAAACGATGGACAACCGCCTTAAAACAAGTGTCAGTACAGGTATCTGCTATGCCTGGGACAAGGGTATGGAGTATATTGACCAAAACAAGCGCAACTTTTTCTATCTTTTTACCGACGGTTCCGAAAATGTCATCAAGGACGATCCCTGCCAACACATAAAAAACAGAATAATTCAATGGCGCAACCACCCCGACGGTTCCAAAGCATACATAGTATCCATCGATGCGAACAAAGAGCTTTTGAACAAATGCCCCGACTTGAAAAATGTCATTGACAATATTGACGACATCGATTTCATTGACCATCACGATAGCCCCTTCGGTGATTTCACTCCCAAAAACGAATTATTCATCAACCTCTGCGAATTACAAAACAAGAAACTGGAATTTTCGGACGAAGGATGTTTCAAAGCAACCACTGCCTGCAACGACCCTTACATCAGTGTCGACCTCGTTGACAACAAAATCAATTCCGGAAGTGCAGAATTCCATTTTATGGACAAAACAGACGGAGAACTAACCAATTTAATTGGCGCCGACTGCTACGAATTTGATTTTGAAGTAAAGAGCGATCCAAACGAGCTACAAATCGGCAACCCAGTGATACACGTCATTGTCGACTGTCACAAGCGGAGCAACCTAAACATTGCAGATGAAGAGATTTCGGCCGGCAAAGCCAAATATTATCCTAAATATTTGTGGAAAAAGGCAAAAGAGCCCGAAATCAAAACCATTGAACTAAATACCGATTGGAATGATGTGGCTTGCGCGAACGGTGCTTTCATTAAACTAGAGCTGACCCCTGCTGAAGGATACACCTACTATTATAATGGAGAGCAACTGGAAGGAAACAGTTTCATTATAAAAGCCGGTACACAGGCAAACAAAATCGGTGTAAAAATGGATGCCAGCCAACCCGACGGAATGCACTATATTACATTATCCGGCAAACCTATAAACCTTGAAACACTCAATAACGAGCCTGTAAAAAACTACACCAACAAAATCCGCATTGAAAACGATGTTGTATGGAACCCGCTGCAATGGCTGATGCTCATTCTTGGCATTGTGCTCGTCGGCTTGCTTGTACTTTGGTTTCTGGCAATCAGACCCATTGCCTGCCCCAAGATTCGTACTGGCGGAATACAAATCAATTCGCCTTACTATAGAATGATACGTTTCCGCAACATTCGCAAAGTTGTATTCACAAACCGTGCAAAAAGACAGAACATATTCTCACGAATATTCACAGGCCAAGTAAGATATGAGGTAAACGATTTCTGGACCAAGGAATGGGCACTTACTCCAGGGAGCAGAAAAAGCTTACGCACAGAAGGTCTGTCGAAGAACTACATCATTGAACCATTCGCTTCATCGCTGCAACCCGGCAACGAATATCAGATAACAAAAAATGAGTCCGGGGAGAAATGCACAATTTCCATTTTCTAAAAGCAAAAAACATTAACCAATTTAATCAATACAGCTATGGCTACAAACATTCGCCGCTCCCTTATTGTCGGTTTGGGAGGAACAGGTATGGACACCCTGTTGAGAATCAAAAAATTGTTCGTTGAAACCTATGGTGAGCTTCCTCCTATGATTGGACTGCTCGGCGTTGACACCGATGGATCTGCCTACAAAAAAACAATTCCTTCACGCTATGGTGACATTGCTCTGGATCCCAGTGAGCAGTTGGCCATCAAAATAAACAACGCCCGCGACATCTATGTCAACAACAAAGACCATTTCAAATGGGTTTTCTCTGAAAATGTTCCTGCTTTGGCAGGTCTGAAGAATGCTGGTGCAGGACAAGTTAGAACCAACGGACGCTTTGTGCTCAAAGTCAACAGTGAGGCTGTGTTGAACAAAATCCGTTCGGCAACCGATGCCGTACTGAATGCCCGTGCACGCCAAGAGAGCCAGTATTCCGTGCTTGGCAACGACAACACCCTTGACATCCATATTATTTTCTCGGTCTGCGGCGGTACCGGTGCCGGCACATTCATCGATATGGCATATTTGCTTCAGCATATTCGCCCCAACGATCCCATCACCGGATACGGTGTGCTGCCCGATGTGTTTGAAACAATGTCGAATGCCGGTATGAACAATGTCAAGCCAAATGCATTCGGAGCCGTACAGGATCTCGACTTCTTAATGAAACTGGCTTTTGACAAAGACCCAATAACGCTTGATTTCATCAACGAGCAAATCGAGACCGTAGAACGTCCGTTCAAGAACTTTTTCTTCATCGACAATAAGAACACCTCCGGTGATGTATACGACCACGTCAACCAGCTAGAAGATATGCTGGCATTGGCACTGGTAGCATCCAGCGGAGACTTGGGTGCAGCCAACACATCGGTCGGCGACAATCTTTCACAGCTTATCGACGGTGGCAGTATGGACATTGCCGGCAAGAAAGCCTGGGCTTCGGCAATGGGAGTTTGCGAAATCGTGTTTCACCGCGACGACCTGAAGAAAGTCTACACTTTGGATAGTATGCGCCGCATCATCGACCGTCTGCGCAACAGCACAATACCTGTAGACAATATTGTCAATGGATGGATTGATTCGGCAGAAGTAAACATTCGTGAGAATCAGGGAAACGACAACGTAATCAACTTTATTATGCCGCTCAATCCCGAGTATCCTATCAGTGCCTTAAGCGATCCGAAGGATGCAAAGCCCGAAGTTGAGGGATACCTTGGCAAAGCCGTGCCAACATCTGATAAAGTCACAGAGAAAGTGAAGGAACTGTCAAACCGCGTACATACGCAATTGAGCAAACTCATTGTAACCAACATCAACAGCGACGGCGGTGTTGTCAAGACAAAACGCATTATCGAATCGCTGAAGAAACAACTTGACATCTTCCTTAACGAGATGCAGGCCGAGTTGAAGAAGCTTCAAGAAGTTGAGGAGCCTTCAGTTGAAAGTGCATTGAAGAATGCTCAAAGCGAGCTGACGAACTATATGAAAAAACTCATCCACAGGAATAGTCGTCAATACTGCGAGGATGTTGAGAATGCGGCGACCCAATTAGTCATCAAACGCCGTGACATAGCACGCCACGAAGGTGCCATAGTTTTTTTCACAAGCCTTATCAACGAGGTGAACAGCTATTGCCAGAGCATCAACCGCATTGAAGAGAACCTGAAGACTATCTACGACAAGGCTACGGACGAGATAGCGTCGATACAGAACCCGACATCAAGCAACACCAACCTGTTCAGCATTGACCTTACCGAGCGTCGCGGCCAAACAATAGACATTCCCGACAGCGCACTGAACCTGAACGATTACCTGCTGTCTCTCAGCCATCCCGGCGTTTTGGCATTCGAAAATATGCGCAGCGACGATCTACGCAAAAATTTGACAGACTTTATCGAGAAACTGGATATTGTCAAGCAATGGGACAGCGTCACGGTAGAACAGATAATCAAAGAACTGAACGAAGATGAGTTTAACGACCTTATGCACAAAGCATATCTAAAGTCGGTACCAACACTCAACTTCGACAAACACGGATACATAGGTATGCAACCTGCAGACATCTATTATGTAGGCGTAGAGAACAAAGCAGATTCGCGACTCAAGGAAAACGACAATTTCAAGAATTCCATACTCAGTCCCGAGAACGGTGCTCCCAATGTCGACTTTGCTTCAATCGGTATGTCCGACCGTATTATTATCTACCATCAATCCGGTGTCGTACCCGCATTCCAGATTGGACCACTTATGAGCTATGAAAACAAATATAAACGTTGTCCGGTCTCTGCACATTTCGACAAGGCCATCAAACTTCGTATGGAAAGCGAAGATTATGCATTGATGCCACGAAATGACGAAGATGAGTCCTTGGAACTGTGGGTTAAGGGTATTATCCACAAGCGCATCATCAACGAAAAGGGTGTATACTACATTGTCAGCGAAAATCACGGTGACCCGCTGGAGAACTTCCGCTACAAACTGCACAGTGAGCGCCACTCTGCTTTCGACCGATTTATAAGCGAACTAGCTACATTTGCTTCAGAGCTTCGCGATGCCATTGTCAAAGCCGAACGGAATCTTGGTCACGACAAACTCAATGAGATGTATGCCGACATCAAGAAAAACTACTATGAAAACTACTCTATTATGACTGTGACAAAGGAGACCCTTAAGACTAAATCATACAAGGAAGACAAAAAACTCATCGACAAAGAGCTTACATACGTAGCTAAAACACTCTCCTTATAACAACCAGCCTTAAAAAGTCTGGATAGGCACTGTGCGAGTGCAGGGTAACACGCATTTTACTCTGCACTCGCCATTGCAAATGCATTGTATTCAACATTCATCTTGATTAATTATGGCCAGAAGACACACCCTACACATCCTATTAGGTAACGAGATGTCAAGTCTTGGTATCCGTATGTACAATTTCATACACCGCGACGACACCCTTGACGACAAAGACATCTTGCGCCTCTTTTGCGCAACCGAGAGTACTGGTGACAACAACATATCGGAATTAATAATATCGGAGGTGGACAGTGCCGGTAACAATGAGCCGGTCGCCATTTCCAAGAAATGGTTCACCGATATATTCAACAGCACTCACAACGTTGACAATCAAGACCCATTTCCTGATATGTATATTTGCCTGTATCTACCACTGTTTGACGAAAAATATGTGGCACAGGCCAAGCAAATTGTTGAAATGATCAACGGTTGCGACAAAAATATACAATACTGCATAGACCTATACGGTCTGGCAAACGATATGGCAGAAGTATTGTCTATCGATGCGGAAGACAACGACAAGCTGTTGGAGATTCAGGAAAAAGCGATGAAAGACATAGTCGCTGAAGAAAAAAACAGCGAAATACACCGCCTGATTGTTATGAAATCAATCAACGAAGAGAGACTCGCTCTTAATTTGGACTCAGACACTCTGGCCTATATTCTCGCTGAATTTGCTTGTCTAACTTCGGAAAACTTCAACGCCATATACCCACAGACGGAGTTCAGCCAACCTGAAGTGACATCTTTGGGTCTTTCTGCCATTTTGTTCGAACGGAAGATGTTTGTTGAATACCTGCTTCACAAAGCCTATATACTAATCCTTAAACGAGAAGAGGTAAATGACACAAAAGTAGATTCCGGAAAAGTATCGCATATTGCTTCAGAAAAAATAAAAAATGCCACAACCCTATACGACAAATTCTTTGAACGGGAAGTTTTGCCTCTGCTGTCTAACAAAAAGTTAAGTGACAATGAGCGCAGTGCAGCAATAAATGAAAAACTGACAGAATGGCTCAACAAAGAAATAGACGGCATCAAAGAACTGCTTCTCGACCCTGCCACATCATTGCCGGAGAAAAAAGCCATAATGGCCCAGCTGCTGGGATACGACGACGAACTCCTTGAAGGATCTCAACTTAATATGGACCAACCTATTGTTGACGACTACTATGCCAAACCCGTTGAAGAATACATCAAAGAAGACAACAGAAACGTTGTTGTCGAAGGAGAAGGCGACGAAGCGGTAGGAAAAGGCGGAGAACTGCCATATGCAAACGAGAGCCTCGGCAAGAATGAATTTGTTCTTCCTAAAGTAAAGGAAGTTAGCAACCGTATAAAGAAACGTACAGCAACCATACGCCGCTACCAGGAACGTATCGACGAATTGGAAAGACTTATCACCAATACGGATGAAGCCGAAGGAGTCCTCACAGAAGAAGGTTTCCGATACAAAGGTGTTGTCTACCGCACTATAGACAAAATCGATCCAAAGCCACTTGAAGAGGACTACGAACCCGCCAAGGGCATCAATGCCGCTGAATCAATCGATATGCGTAGCGGTTTCGCCGCCATACGTTCTCAAGGGCAAATCGGTGCCTGCACTACCTTTGCTTCAACTTCGGCTATGGAATATATGATTGGTGATTGTTCAGACGAAACACGTTTAAGTCCACGTTTCATATATTACAATGTTGTCCAACGCGACGAGAACGGTAACCCAATCGACAAAGGCTCGTCGTACTACGATGTACTGCACTGGCTGGCCGAAAAAGGCACTTGCTACGAACAATATGCACCATATAGCGAAACAACAATATGGGAAAAGCCCAGCGAAGAAGCCGAAGCCGACGCAAAGAACCATCTTGCCCTTGTGTCGAAAAACGTCAAGGTAGACCACGATTATATTAAAAAAGCACTAACCGAAGGTTATCCCGTATGCATATCCTTGCGTCTGTTCGACGGATTCGGCTCCAATATGGGTGGCTTTATCTTCCGACCTACAGAAGAGGAAATAGCCAATCCCGAAGAGCACTGGCACGCAATGGTGATCGTAGGGTACTCCAAAGAAGCTCCAGTATATATTGTACGCAACTCTTGGGGCACTGACTTTGGCGACAAAGGATATTGCTATGTGCCATTTTCCTATGTCGGAGACACACGCATATGCCGAGAGGCTTACATAATAACCGAGACTAACAGCACGCGAAAAAAAGTCACAACCACAAAAGGCGGATTAACCGTTGAGTTTAACCGTTCCGACCATAGTATAGAGCAATCCCTTCTTCGTATTGAAATGGAAGCCGAGAAGGAAAAACTGCAAGCCGACATAGAACTACGCAAAGATCTTCAGGCTCGTCACAAAAATACAGTAATCCGATTGGCCAACCCTACTATCAGGGAACACATTACTGATGGAGGTAAAAAACGTCGTGAGGATTGCATTAATGAATTGCAGCAACGCTATAACGACCTACTTGACGGAGAAAGAGCACGCAAGCTTGAACGGCGACGCAAATTCAATATTTTCAGCTTCATCTGCCTCGGACTTGTCCTTGTTTTATCCGTGTTTTGGCGCGTTATCTGTTTTCTGCACACCACAACAGCTGCAGTTTTAGACCCAGAGCAAATAGTCGATTTACCCCAATGGATACAATCCATAACGGCAAATAGTCCAAGCAATGTTTTCTATGCTCCTTTGTGGATATATATAGCCACAATCTTGTGTATTATTGGATTGGCAGTGCTTGGCATTGTTGTACATCGCAAACGGAGCAAATTGAAGCAGACTATCAACGAACAGGAAGAAACTATCAAGCACGACAGCGATGTCACTGAACTTTTAAACAACAAGCGTGACAGGCTTGATATGCTTTTCTATAACATTATGGTTGGCACGCTTATTGTTCTCAATATACTGATTATGCTATGTATGGCTTTTGTCAGGATAGGCATATGGCCGACCCACATACAATTCCTATCCACCGCTCCTATTTGGATGACTTGGCTCAACATTGGCATAACTGTCGTATTGGTTGGAATAACCGTGCCATTCCTCATTATGCGTTATGTTACGCTGAAGAAAGAACTAGACGAAGAAATGGACAATCTTTCTACGAAAATAGGCACAAAGAAAAAAGAACTCGGCGAATTCCCTTACCGTATGTATACAGCAGGCCGCATTATTGAGGAAGTGAGCAGTATGCGAAATCATATTGAAGGCAACTACCTAAAAATGAAATCATATCTTGACAATCTCAATATATGGCTAGAAGAAGAACTTGAAAAAGAGGGTCAAGGGCTCTATTCCTATCGCGCTCCTTTCGAAAGCATCATCAATAAAGAGGTGCTTGACCTTTACTTTGAGAAAAACAAGGAGGATATGACAAAGGGCGTAAAACTCTATGAAGCCATTGACAAATTTGAAGTAGGAGAAGAAGGCGTTACAGAGTTCAAAACCCAGACATTACGAAAAATGATTGAAAATGTCATACTTGCTCCGCTTAAAGACTTTTCGATGTACGACTACCTTATACTTAAGAAACCGTACCAATATCTCCCCGAATGCGGAGATATGAATATCCGAATGCAACGTATGGAGAAGTCCGGAGCACCTTTTGCCCCGTGCAATATAGGAGGCCTTCAGACCACCTCGCCTGACAAGACACTACTGATTGCCGATAAGGGAGAAAATGGCTGGCGTAATGATATTCAAAGACATTTCTCTATAAGTCCAAGTACTGACACAATTGACAACAAGAATGTCTTAGTACTCATCTCTAAACGAGAAATGACTCTAGACGAACTATGCTAACAACATAGATTTCCTGCATTGAGCATTGTTTTCAATGTCGGAAACAATGCTCAATTTAAGCCTATAGCCGTCCCTCAAAGTAACGTGCATTTACAAATCCATCATTTAACAGATAATAATAAAAAAACAACAAGATATGAAAAACAGATTTCTATTTATCATCCTGTTGATGTCCGCTATTATGACAGTTTCATCTTGTTCCTTCATCAATGACAGAAAAATCGATGCTTTCGAGAATTCAATAGAAAAACTCGGCAGAGAGTACAAGGAAATGACTGCAGAAGAGCTTGAAGAAGCCATTAAAAATTGCGAAGAGCAAAAAGAATATTTATCTGATGAAGACAACAAGTTCAGCAAAGAACAGACAAAACGTATTGCAAATCTTAAAGGCAGATACCAGAATATTTTGGTCAAAATTGAAGTGTATACAACCGTGAACAATCTATTCGATGTCACTGAAGTGGAATCAACTTTGCAATATATCAAAGGTTTATTGACTAACGAATAAGAGTCAACACACTTATAAACAAAAAAAAGAGGGTGTCTCAAAACAAGAACACCCTCTCTTTACATATTAGAATTCTCTCTTACCAGGCGAACAGCGGACGGCGCAGCGCTTCGGGGTTACTGTTGTTCAAGTTGTCCACCTTAGCTGCAGTATGGCCAGCGCGGTAGAGTTCAATCGATGGTATAGGAACCAATGAATCCAGTTCCATAAGGAACAAGGATATTCTTGATTATCTTCTTCTAGACGTTTTAACTTTCGATTCACCACGGTTCTGGAAGACCTTCCCACAGCGCAAACAGGTGCGGTCAATTTCATATATCGTTGTGGTGGTCTCGGTGTCGTAAGTCACACGGTTGTAATGGTCAGTGATATATTTGGTGTTGCCCGACTGTGTCTCTGTCCGCCTGACGAACTCATCCTTGGTCTCGGTGCCGTGGCTGGTGCTTTTACTTAAATTATGACGGGAGCCCTTGCTGTGACGGGCATAATAGCCACATAACGGGCAGATATCGCGTTCTTTCCTATCGCGCACATAGAAGGTTTCCATAACACACGCCGCCACCAGGAAAACAAAACCGACCACACGCCAGAATGTGGGGTGCAGCAGGTTGGTACATAAGAAAAGGTAAAAAGCCGACGCCAGCAGTGCAAGTATCGGGAACAGATTGCAGAACATCCCTGATGTCTTGTCAAAGTACAGCAACGGATAGCATAGTATATATGCCATCAACGGTATCAAAAAGGCATACCACCAGGTGCTGACCAATATCGCCTGCGAGAAGCCCAAGACAAGCGCTCCTATGACTAGCAGTATCACCACATCCCAGAACTTCTTTCGGCGGACGGCAAAGAAAGCGAAGCCCAACGCTATGGCGAAGCCCAGATAGCCAATAACGATGCCTATCTTCTGGTAAGCCGTATGGATCTTCTGCCTGAACTCGAGGTAGTCCACACCCTCTTTGTCGTTGGCCTGTCCTGTCACCGACTTGGCAAGCATTTGCTCCTTCATTCCCTGACGAGTCAGCGAATCAATCTTCTGCAGCTGTGAGGCCTGCACCCAGCCGTAGTCCTCCCGCTGGCGCCCGGTCTGGCCGAACTTGGTATAGTACATATGTATCCAACCACCCGACTTGGCTGTGGCCAGTATCGTGTCGCCCTGATGAAGCGTGACATAACGGTCTTTCTTGTTCATCTTGGGATGTTTGTACGTCGGCAATTCCTTCGACTTGGCCACAAAAGCCTCAAAACGCTCGCCGGGGTCGTCACTGCCGGCATATATCATATCCTTCAGCGGCAGCCATCCCGACACAACCTTCGAGAACGCGCCTCTGGAAACCACATATAGTCCCCACTCGCCGGTGCTGTCGCGTTGCTCTATATTGAACGGTGAGACACGGCCGTTCAGTTGCTTGACCACCGACGCCGTGTCGGACGGCGAGGCCAAGAGGGCTATGTCGTCGTATGACATCCAATACTCCACATTTTCAGGCTTGTCACCACATCCCACCAACGAAAAAAACAGAATGGCTATCGTTGGCAAAAGAAATCTGCTCAGATTGTTTTTCATATCCATTATGATTATTTGGTTTTATTAGAAAAGGTCCTTAAGGTCGCCAAGGGCCTTAAGGACCTTCAAAAATATATTCTGTCTATTTTTACCAGGCGAACAGCGGACGGTTCTGCATCATCTCGTTGACCTGGCCGGTGATACGGGCGCGGACGGCCTCGTCGGTCGGGTTGCAGAGAACGGTGTCGATCATATCCACAATCACCTGCATATCGCCCTCTTTCAGGCCACGGGTGGTGATTGCGGGAGTTCCAACACGCAGACCGCTGGTCTTGAATGCACTGCGGCTGTCGAAGGGAACCATATTCTTGTTGACGGTGATGTCGGCGGCGACAAGTGCGTTCTCAGCCTCTTTACCAGTCAGTTCAGGGAACTTGGTGCGCAGGTCGATGAGCATCAAATGGTTGTCGGTACCGCCGCTGATGACCTTGTAGCCCTTGTTCATAAAGGCCTCGCTCATAACCTTGGCGT
>JAEEMK010000018.1 GCA_016283175.1 Bacteroidales bacterium | reverse complement strand
AAGAAAATAAAGGTTGTCGATGCGAACCTTCTCGAAAAGGCTCTCGGGCGTGTAGCGGTACAGTCGGTCGGCAGACCCCAGGCAGGCAGGGTTCAGGCAATAGCGGCACCGCAGCGGACAGCCGTGAAAGGCAGCCAGCGTAGTAACACCGATGCCGTCGACGCCTATGCGGTGGCGCGAAACGCCTATGAACGGTACTGGCTCCATCAACTATTCAGCTTTTTTGTCGAGAGGATTGGTGTCGTCGCCGTCGGGCTTCGGGCGCTCCCAAGGCTTCGGCTGGCCCGACTCGCTTGCAGGAGTGCCGTTCAACAGCTGCGTCTCTATGCCGCCGATGGTGTAGCGCCCAGTGCCGCCGTCCTGCGGCAAGTCGTCGCCATCGATTACAATTACCGGTGTCCTGCTGCTTTCGCTTGCCGAGTCGGAAGGCATTCTGTCGATATCGATGATGCCCATCATCGGCGTGGTAACAGGGGTTTCAATAATCTTTGCATCGGGATCGCGCTCCAAGACCATATTGCAAATGGTAAAGCCCTCCGCCTTCACATTATAATTCCGCAAGACGACTTTCTTATATCCAATATACGAAAATTCAACATCGTAAACGCCTTTTGCCAAGCCCTTTATCGTATAAAGGCCATCCCAGTCGGTACGTGCGCCGCCGATTATCTCGCCATTCTGTTTCACAACAACATTGCAACTTATAAGCGGCTCGCCTGTTTTTTTGTCTGTAACGACACCCTTCAAAACGCCATTCTTTTCTACATCCCGCTCTATCACGGTCGGCTTGCCCATAACGACGGGTTCCTGTGCGTTGGCCGTCTGGAACGACGCCATAGTCAGCACCGTGCCGGCCACGATTGCAGCCTTGCCGAGCCGCTGGCGGCGCACCAGCTCGCTTTCAAGGTAGCGCAACTCATAGTCGCAGCGCGGGCAGGTGCCACTGCAGTCGCCCTCGTAGGTACATTCGGGTATCTCGAGCTCGATGCCGTTCTGGTCGGCGATGTCGCGCCTCAGCTGTTTCAGCTGCCGGCAGATGTCCTTTCCGTGTTTCATAGCGAATCTGTTTTGGTTTTCGTCTTCGTTAATATAAGTAACGCAAAAAAACATTTTTTCACATACTGGAGGATTTTTTTTATTCCGCCCCCCATACCACGACAGGAAATACAAGCCACTCGACAGGCACCTTCAACGATACTTCGACGATATATCAACGATACTTCGACGATATTTCGACCATAATATATGGTTAAACGATGGTTGAAGGATGGTTAAACGATGGTTGATGTATGGTTGAAATGCCAGTGCAGGTATATGCTATTCTGCCAGAAAATACCGTCAGAGTATGCTCTGCAAATAACAGGGGAACAAAAAAAGCTCCGGACAGGAAAGTCCGGAGCTTATGGTTTGCGACTTGTAGCCGCACAACAAGTATGATAGTATCCTTTCAGTTTCAAAGCATAAAACCAAGTTTGATGGGATAGACCTTGGCGCCAGTGTCGACAAAGACCGGCAGGGTGGGCACCTGCAGGAACATACCAAGGCCTTTGCGCTTGAAGGTGAGGCGCACATCGAGTTTGTAGGGGTTGATGAATCTGCTTACACCGCTCTGCGAATCTTGATAGTTGCGGCCGCGCTGCTCTAGTTCGTGCTTAAGACCGGTATTCTTGCTGCTGAACGATAGGCCTGGGATGACACCCAGCGAGATGCGGAAGTTGCGCAGGACGCCTTTGTCGCGGTATTCAAACTCGATAGGCATTGTGACGTAGCGGGTTACAAGACGCGTAGACCAACTGCCCAGGTTGCTTCCAGTAACGTTGCTGACGGCATCGACGCCGGCTTGGTCCTGAGTTATAAGGGCGCCGTTCGTGACATCCATCGACACATAGTTGTCGGTGAACTTGTAGACATCCGACTCATAGCCGATACCGATGCTCAGTTTGGTGTGTGGAGTCATCACTATGGCATAGTTTTCGCTGAGCTGATAGCTGCTGAAGGAGGTGCGCAGGTTGTAGGGGCCGTCCATCTTCATCAGGCCGTTGTACCAATGGTCACCCCAGTTGTTGAATCCCCAATGGAAGTCGAAGTTGGTACGGTCGGCGACGCTGTATTTGCGGCGTTTCTTGCCGTCATTGTTAGTTCTAGGGCTGCTGCCCGACTTGGCGTTGGCAGCATTGCTGACGCTGTCGAACACATAAGCCAGTTCGTCAATCAAGCCTTTGATTTCGTTGCCGATGCTTGTAAAGGTCGATTCCACAACGGAATTAACAGTATGACGCACTCCGTTGGGGAATGTAACCTCCACTTCTGAACCATTAAGGGTGATGTCGACGTTGTTGCTGTCAAGGTGTAACTCGTAATTCAGTTTACCAGTTCCATCGTTGAAGGTCAGCGTATTATTGTCGACAGAGACATAGTATTCCCCCTTCGGATCGATCTGTTGCTGGTCGTACGAGATCTGGACATAGCATTCCTTGTCGTGAATCCATACGAGATGGGTTTTGCCAAGAGCCTGGATGTTGGTTATGCTATTGCAGGGTATGTTCTCGCGAACGGTTTTTGTCTGTGCCCAGCTGCCAAGGCTTGCAGCCATCATAAGGGCTAAGCTGATAAGTGAGATACGTGTTTTCATTCTAATGTTGCTATTAAACTACTGACAAATTGATTGGATTGTATTCTTTCTTCAATTGCATCCTCTACATTCTCGCGTTTTTCCTCATAACCCGATGCTGCTGTGGCGATGATAGAGGTTGCTTTGCGTGCAATGTTGCGCAACGGCTGACGGTGCGAGGGCGTTTCAGGACTTTCAGGGTTGCCTTTCTGCCAGTCAATTATGTTGGCATACAGCACTTCCTGATCCATCGGGTCATTGATTTCGCGCAGCGTGGGGTTGTCAAGCTGGTAAACATTGGAGTCGCTTGCGATAAGAGGTTCTTTTCCTGCCTTCCTGTTAGGTTGTTCTACCGGTGTCTCTGCTGCAGAATTAACGGCATCGGCCAAAAACAGAGATTCATCGTTACTGATGCTGCGAGATGCCTCATCAATAGTCATATCGACTATTTCGTCGTTTGCCACACAGCTTTCGACATTCCGACCTGGGGTACTGTCTTCTATGGTCAGCTCAGCCACTACAGGGCCACCGGAATGGCCTTCGTTGTTGACCATTTTTATTATGCTGGTGACGAAAAGCAGCATACAGGCGGCAGCGGCAACAGTTGTCCATAGTGGCAATGCACGACGACGTCTGGGTTCTTCGTCACGCAGCGATATCTTTACCGGTGTCCGGCTTACCTTGGGGCCTCCGTCGCGCAGCGATTCGAAGTCGGCATAGGGCATCGTAGCGCCGGCAGGCAGCTTGAAACCGGGGTCGTAGAGGTCGGCCAGTTCCTGCCATTCGGGATGCTCCTTTAGGGCGTGCTCCACCTCGGCGCTTTCGGCAGCATCGAGCAAGCCTTCCTTGTATCGGAAAAGATAGAGTTCTATGTTATCGTTGTTTAGGTTCATCGTTGTTGGAATGATATACGTTGATATGTTGAAAAATATTGTCCTTTAACTTCTTTTAACTCATTTTTTCGTCAGCATTTTCTTCATATTTGTTCTGGCCCGGAAAAGGTAGACCTGTACCTGCTGTTCGCTGATATCAAGCATTTGTGCAATCTCTTTGTAGCTGTATCCGTCAACATCGCGGAGCTGGATTATGGAGCGCTGCACTTCGGGCAGACTATTTAGGGCATTCTGCATCTCGTCGCTGAGTCCGTAATTGCGCTGTTCGGTTGTGGGTTCACCTTCAAGAGCCATTTCCCTATGTACCCTTGCCACCACGGCGTCGTGTCGGAAACAGTCGATAAGATAGCGCCGTACCACGGTGAGAAGGAATCCGAGACCCTTCTCAACAGCAACCTGCTCCTTGATTTCCCAGAGGCGTGCAAAAGCTTCTTGCATTGCATCCTCGCCGCGCATACGGTCACCACAGTTCCAGACGGCAAAGCGTAACACGTTGCCGGACCAGGATTGTATGTTGTCGTTGTATTCTGCGCGAGTCATAGGCACGGGAGTAGGTTGTCAAATCATTTCAGGCAAGCACGGCCATAATGACCTCGGCGACGGCAATGCCGGCTATGAAATTGCCCAACACTATTGTTGCAGGGATAAGTACATTTGAGAATTTCTTCCAATTTTTCATTGCTGTAAGTTTTTGAGTTGTTTTGCATATAAGTCGTTTATGAATGCCAAAATATTACAGGTCAACGAAAAAAAATTACGGTCAACTCATATAATCAATTAAAAATGTGAATTATAATTATCATTTTTAAGCACCCAAACGTGCTCCATCGCGTTGAGTTTGTCGGCAGGAATGTCGCTGAGGTCGACCGTTAGCCTCTTTTAATTCTTATTTTTTAATTATTGATTCTAAATGGTTTCTATTTTTACGGCTCTCAGGTTGGCAATGGCATCATAGAAACGGACGCTGAGCGACTGGCGCACTTCGACATCAAGACGGCAATCGAGGTTGAAGTCCTGGTTGAGAGGCACAAGGTCGTACTCCTTGATTATGCGCATCACGTCGTTCATCAGCGCATATTCGAAATGAAGGCGGTAGTGGATATCGATGGTTTTCTCTATGATTTCCGCATTGTTTATGGCATCACGTGCTGCTGTCTTGTAGGCATTGGCAAGACCCGAGGCACCAAGCAGGATACCGCCGAAGTAGCGCACCACGACAATCAGCGTATCCGTCAGGTCGGCACTGAGCAACTGGCCGTGGATAGGCCGTCCGCCAGTACCGCTGGGCTCACCGTCGTCGTTGGCACGGAAGGCGTCCTTGCGGGGACCGAGGATATAGGCATAGCAGTGGTGACGGGCGTCGAAATAGTCCTTGCGCAGCTTGTCGAGATGCGCCTTCACCTCCTCAACCGTTCGTACTGGGAAAGCAAAGGCAAGGAACTTGCTGCCTTTTTCCTTATATATGCCCTCTGCCGGAGCCTTGATAGTTTTGTATGTGTCGTCGAACATAGTCAATAGTTAAGATTAGCGATTAAAGACCACGCGGTCAGTGCTGTCTCTCCAAGTGTAGCTGCCCAACGGCATATTGAAAACATTGGCGTTCAGCGAATCGCACAAGCTCTTGTCGCCAGTGATCCGAAGCCCGCTGATAAGGGTGTGGTTGTGGCCATTGTTGAAATTATACGAATGACACATTGTATACGTTTCAGGATAATAACAATGATCGATACGGAAATAATTAGAAGTCGTTGAATTGCCAGCAATACCGTATTTATTGGATGCAGTTAAAGTACCATAGAAGTAACAATTTGACACACTAACAATACTCCTTAAACTAACTCCATTACCTACAATTCCAGACACATTTGTTCCTTTCAAATCACAAAATGAATAGCTATTATTTATGTTCATATCAAAATCACATCCTAGTAATCCACCAACAGTCATACTCTTTACATCATTGACAGCATCAATATTACCGACGTTAAAACAGTTAAACATTGTACGCTGAGTGGTTTGCGTATATTTTCCTGCTATTCCACCAACATACTTTGTTTTACTCACATTAGTACTACACGTAATAGCACCCATATTACTACAATTTGACACACAGCACGATATCTGTCCGAAAACGCCACCGTAGCACGATTCATTTATTGAAGCTTTTCCAATAGTAATGTTTCCATAATTATGACAGTCCGTAGCATATTCATCGTTATTTGAAAGCGACAGAATGCCCACAATACCACCACAGTTTTGTGTGTTAACTGTTTCTGACGATGTTGTTACTGTAATGTTTCCATAGTTTTTACAACCACTAATGGATGGAATGTTGCTCGTTCTTCCTACGACTCCACCTATATTAAATGCATTGGCACTAATACTCCCACGATTAATACAATTTGAGAAAGTGCAGCCATTAGCATCTCCTAACAAACCGCCAACACCTGTTCCTGTATACACTTCATCAAAAATAATACCCACCTTATTTTCACAATTCTCTATTACCGACCCACTCTTTGCTCTTCCAGCTAAAGTACCAAAAAACCTATTTGCGCCATCGGCCACAAGCACTGGCGCTGTCACGTCGTTTGTTGCTGCTATCGTGACGTTTCTAACCGTGCCACTATCTATGATTGAAAACAGCGATATGTTCTGGGTTGTGAGGGTTATGGTATGGCCGTTGCCGTCAAGGATGGCCTTGAAGTTCGATGCCAACGTACTGCCAACGTTGATGTCGCTGGCAAGGGAGATATGCTCGCCAGCTGTTGCCATAGTGGAAGCCAAGTGGTTCCAACTCTCAGTGGAATAAACCAGATATGGATGGTCCAACGAGCCATCCATTGTGTTGGCACTGACCTCATTGTCGCCAAACTTCATCATACTGCCGGTATAGGTGATAACATCGTCGAAATGGCACATATTTCCGCTGGTGAAGTTGACCGAAGCATCCTTTTTCTTTTCAAACACTTTGACGGTGCCGTCGCTGTGTTCGACAACCATTCGCAATGTGAAGTTAGTGGCTCCGGTGACTGGCGGCACAACGAGGTAGACATCCTTTGCTGCGCTTCCGAGCACAAGAGGTGTGGCAAAACGCAATGTACGCGTCGTGGCACCTACACCGCTAACCGACGATACCACCCACTGACCACCGCTATAATTGACTGTAACGGTGCCCCACATCGGCTGATCCGACTCAACCTCAATGGCGTGGACTTTGGCTCCGATTCCGCTGCCGCTACCATTCACCTTGAAATGCAGCAATGCACAGACATTCTGGAATTTTAGGGTGTTGTTGCCATCCGATTTGGCAGCCATAACACTGTGTATCACCTGGCTGCCGCCACTGGTGGCATAGACTTCCTCCTGTGGCAGGCTGAAAGTAATCTGACCGTTGCCGGCAATGGTTGAAATGTTGGCTGGATAGGCAGCATAATACTCCCCACCGTATGCTGCAACGCCTTCTGCAGCAATGGTAGCCCTGTGACCGTCGCCATCGCTGACATCGACAGTGTACGTACCGTCGTTGATGCGCACAGCGTCGCCGTCGTTCCAAAAGACCATTGTGCCATTTGCACCGCCAATATAATCCTTGGCACCACTGTAGTTCTGCGTTATGGCCGTAAAAACACCTGATTTGTCGTCACGGCATCCCGTCGTCAAGGCTGATATACCCATAACGGCGGCAATCAATAACAAAGTCTCTGTTCTCTTCATATATTGCTTATTGTATTTTTGTCGATAGTTTCAATCTATGAAATGCAGCCTGTGCGGCGCAATGTCGGGCAGCGGCGGAGCCGGAAGTCCCGAGCCATAGTTGCTGCCACCACGAAAAACAACAATCTCGTCGTACAGCCCAGCCTCAATGAAAGCGTCGAGAATCTTCCTGCCGCCTTCGACAATGAGAGACTGGATTTTCTTTTCGAAAAGTGTATGCATCACCTCGTCGAGAGTCTGGCAACGGAGGTGCAGCCAATGCTCCGGCACATCTGTCAATCTTCCTCTACGATCAAGCACGATTGGTTGAGGCTGATTGCCACCAAAGAGGCGAGCTGTCAGCTGCGGACGGTCGTCAAGATAGGTCTGCGAACCGACAAGGATTGCAGCCTCCTCGGTGCGCATCCTGTGGCTCAACACCGTCTGGTATTCGCTGCTTATCCAGTATCTTCCATTGCCGTCGGGAGCCATAAATCCATCGGCACTCTGCGCCCATTTCAGAATGATATATGGCCGCTGCCGCTCCATAAAAGTGAAGAAACGACGGTTCAGTTCGCGGCCATCATCCTCAAGGATGTGGCGCACCACCTCGATGCCGGCAGCCTCCAGTTTGCGGAAGCCGTTGCCGGCGACCAACGGGTTGGGGTCGTCGTTGCAGCACACCACACGGCGCACACCTTTTTCCACGATAAGGTCGGCACAGGGCGGAGTCTTGCCATAGTGCGAGCAGGGTTCGAGGTTGACATATAGCGTGGCATTCTTCGTTTGCCGTTCTTCGCTTTCCGCCCTCAAAAGTGCATTGCGCTCGGCGTGGTTGTGACCATATTCCTGATGGAAGCCCTCGCTGACAATACGGCCATCATTGACAACGACACAACCAACCATAGGGTTAGGCCTGACCCGCCCTAAACCGTTGGCTGCCAGTTGCAAACAACGCCGCATATACATTTTATCGATATCATCCTGCGTCATAACAGAATGCAAAATTACAAATATTCCGCCAATTGGTAAAATATTTTTGGCGACAGCCCCTGTTCAGAAAGTGAAAACGAGCATCTTGCTAACAAAAAAGATTGTTTTTTTACAGAATAGAAAATGGTCGGCACAATAAGGCACACAAATGCATTTTGCCGTAGGCCAACTCCGTCATTTCGACCATACATCAACCATCCTTCAACCATCGTTTAACCATATATGATGGTCGAAATATAGTTAAAGTATCGTTGAAGTATAGTGGAAATGTCATAGTTGACCTATGGGTGGTAGCTGAATGCCGCCTGCTGTGACCGATACGCTGTGGTTTCTCAACGTCGATCGGTGTTACGACACCATTACTGAATGGTAAAAAAATGTTAAATTATTTTTTTTGTGTGATAATTTTGCACTCTGTGCGTTATAAGTAAAAGTATTTAAATTAAATTCTGTCAGCGTCAATTCCTATACTAAAGAAACATATTTATTAACTTAATCAATTAACAATGAAAAAACTCATTAGCGGCGTATTAGCCATTGCTGCGATAGGGATGTTCGCAGCGTGCCAGAAAGAGGGCACATTCAATCCCAAAGAGAAGATAGCCAATGTCTATGAAGAGTACACCTCGACCTCTGCCTGGTATAACGGCGAGGAATGGAAAGAAGAGAACTACAGCCAACCCAAAACGCTGAGAGAGAAATGGACCTGGGACGGCAAACTGCTGTCGAAAATCGAGTATCCTGAAACCTATGAGGAGATCACCGAAAGCTATGTGGTGAATTTTACCTACGACGGCAAACGACTGGTCGAGGCTAATAGTGAGGAAGAGCGTATGGTAGTCACTTACGACGGCAAGAAGCTCGACAAGATAGATATGTACTGGGGCATACAGCCCAACAGCATCACCGAGCCTTCGGTAACCTATACATTCACCTACGACGGCAAGAAAATCAGCAAAATCAACGTGAGTATGTCCGACGAGGACTGGAAAAGCAATGGCAGCCGTCTGCAGAAGAGCCGTATGGTCCAGATACTGACCCAGTCGCTGCTGCCCAGCGCACGCGATGCCGAGAAGATGCTTGTCGCAACCCAAAAGGTGGCCGCCAAGAAGGGTGCCAAAGGCAGCCGGACGGGAGAACTGAGCCTGACCTGGGACGGCGGCAATATCAGCAAAATCGTCGCTTCCTATGATGGCGTTCAGGTTGCATCGGTCGAATACACCTACGACAACAAAAAGAACCCCTATCAAGGCTTCGTTTTCGGACTTGTCGGCGAAGCTATGCCCAACGATGAGATTGGCCTCGGCTTTGCCAACGAGAACAACATCACAAAGATGGTGATGAGCGAACTCGGCGAAGAGCCCGAGGTTGAGGAATACTCCTACACCTACGACGGCAAATGGCCTATCAGCGTCACCAGCAGCCGCAGCTACAGCGACTTATACAATCAAATCACCTATACGCGCACCACTTACTTCGAATACAAGTAATCAACTGCTGTAAATGACAAGAGGCGGCGCCGAATGGCGCCGCCTCTATTTTTATATGCTCAACTCCAACTATCAGCCAAGACGTTTGAACTGGCAGGTGAAGTGGCGCATCAGCTCGGCTTCCCAAGTGATCTCGAGACCGCGCTTGATGGTGTCGCGACGGTCGTAGACGTT
>JAEEMK010000017.1 GCA_016283175.1 Bacteroidales bacterium | reverse complement strand
ATTGCTTAAAAAGAGAACATTGACATTGATGATAAACAACAACATACAAAAAATGACACAGAAAATCGAGTTGTGAATTGCTTAAAAAGAGAACATTGACATTGATGATAAACAACACGATGTGTGTAAAAGCAATAAATTCAATGTCTTTGACAATGTCAATTGAGTAGAAAATCCCGCCTTGCGAGGCGGGATTTTCTATTTATACAGGTTGTTTTTTTTATCCTAAAAGAGCTCGAGCTGTTGACCAGGAGCGTTAGGCTCGGTCTCTTTTCGGGCGGTGTATAGTTCAATGCCTGCAAACTGTTTGTCGGTAATTGTCAGCATACCGACTTGACCATACTGTGGCAAGATCGCTTTGACGCGCTTTAGATGGACATCTGCGTTTTCACGGCTTGCGCAGTGGCGCACATAGATGGAGAACTGAAACATTGTGAACCCGTCTTTGAGCAGTTGTTTCCTGAAGTCGCCTGCGGCCTTGCGTTCACGCTTTGTATCGGTGGGCAGGTCGAAGAAGACGAGAATCCACATAATACGGTATTCGCTGAAACGGTCCATTATTGCATTTCGGGATAAGCCAGTTTACGGCTTTCGCCAGAGAAACAACGTGCCAATGATGCCGTGGTTTGACTTGCTGCAACCATAAGTGGACTGCGTTGTCCGTCGATTCGCACTTCTATGGTTGGGATGGTTAGCAGTCGACGCTTGATGTCGGTGGTGACTCCGATGTCGCCATATTCGTCCATTATCTGTGCCACCAGATTGTCGACGTAAGGGCGGTAGGGTTCCATTATGTCGTCGGCCAGACAATAGGCGTTGTAGCGGTTGTGGTGGTGGATGCCGAGAGTGGGCAGCAGGCCACTACTGACCAATGCACGAGCAATGATGGCGCGGAGTATGGCGTAGCCGTAGTTGAGCAGTGGGTTGGGGTAGCCACCTTCACGGTCGCGTGTGAAATTGGGTACCTGCGGAAACATTTTGCTCCAGTAGAAGGCGGCTGCACGACCTTCGAGATTGGTGTTGTCGCCGCTGTGTACATCGGATGCCCAACGCTGCATATTGCCTGTCTCGGTGTTGTGGAGCTGTCGCAGAAGTGCTGCTTGATTGAGGATTTTCTGTTGTACGGTCTGCTGCCACAGCTGTTTGCGCAATGGCAGTGAGGCGTTGATCTGGTCTTGGAAGCGTTCGCTTTGTATGGTGTGGCCTTCAAGCGGCAGCAGAAGACCCACTGGCAGATGTGCCTCGTTGCAGGTGATGACAGCAGCACAATTCTCCAGCAGTGCAGACATTGCACCGTGTGTGATGGTGATTTGGCGATTGTCGAGAACAACGACGCCGATATCCTCGATAGGGATTGTCGTCTGTCTTTCCGGCTCGTCGCCGTTTTTGTCTATACGAACCACCAATTGTCTGTCGCGCATCGACAAGTAGGCCGGATTGGAGAAACAAAGTGTACGTTTTATCATATTCTATCCAATTTTGGTGATGTTTCCAAGACGGTCGACTTGGATGGGGATGCAGACTTCCCGAAGTAGTCTTCCGTAAATGTCTTTTTGAGTCTTGTCTATGGAGCCAAATTCTGTCTCAATTTTTGTTTCTCCTTTTCTGGTTAGCCCATTCTTTGGTAAAACCTTAGCTATAGAAATGGGTATGCAATAGAAAACAACACTATATTTCCCCGTCTCTAGGTTTTCATCAAAATCAAATGAACGGATACGATATATATTATAGGAGTTGGGAGAGGACGATTTCTCATCGGGAGACGGAACATAAACCAAGTCCCCGGCAGACAAGACAATTTGAATTGTGGCTTCTTCGGGGATTAAGCCGTTTTTATTGTGCTCTATGTCTTTCCCGTATTCTTTCAGAAAGACTTCCAAATTCTCCCGCCACTGGGTTCCGTATTTTTTTTGACATTCAACGGCGACTTGCAACTCTACAATAAAGAAATGTCGTTCGGTGCTGTTGTTTTTGGTAAATATGACAAAATGAATGTTTTTTCCTTCATCTCCGTTGTAGTACTTGGATGCTTTAGGCCCTTTGTCAGACAGATTGAACTTTTGACCTTTGGTCCATACACGCACTTTCTTTATTGGCTGATGCTTTTTCCCGTCATTGAGTTCTTGGATAATTGCATTCATTCGTTCAACACCTTCCGGACTAAATGCAATTTGAGGATTGTGTCCTTCTTTTTGAAGGTGATGGAGTAAAATTTTTTGTATGCCTGTATCGGTGATTTTCTTTATTTTGTCAATGGCATCGTTCTCGTCTTTTGTGCTGCCAAGGTAGGTGGTGACTTCGTTATTATATCTTGTTGCGAAATAGCGGTCACCAGTGTCTTTGGTATAATAATACACCTCAATTTTACCGTCAGCGGCTTCGCTCCAGATATCTTTGTTCTTTTCCAGATATTCGACAATCTGTTTGTCGGTGTAGCCGAGAGTCTTCTTTTCTTTGATTTTCTCTTTTAATTCACGGTTTACGATGCTGTTGATGTCGTTGAGAGCTTTCTTAATTGCAATTCTTTTCTTGAGTTGAAGATTGACTTCTCCAAATACAGTCTCTTTATGAAGCGGCTTTCGTATTGCCCAGCTGTCACCTTTGGTTTGTGTTGCAGTGGTGCGTTTGCCGTCGCGTAAGATGGAATAACGGTTGGAAGTCTTATTAATGACACGGAGATTCTGCTTGAAACTGACTATGATTCCTTGCAGGGTATGAAATACGTCTTCGGTGAATGTTGGCCAAGGTTTAATAAATTCAGTGAAAATGTCGTGCTTGTTGCCTTGTTTGTCGAGGTAGGTGCTTTTAGCGCGCAGTTTGTTCTGAAGGTCAAAACGAGTGCTGCTTCTTGCCGCCTCGTTGTTAAGAATGTTGACATGGTCACGTGTGCAGCAGGCTATAACAATGGCATCCATAGCGTGATGACGATGGTCGATACGTTTTTTGTTAAAGCCTTGTCGTAAATGTATCGGCACAGCAGGAATGGTATGGCCTTCTGCGGTGACTGCTGTGTAGTCGGTAGTGCCTGTAATTTGGTTCAGGCGTTCGAATCGAGGCAGTATAATGCGGTTCCATACATCACCAATGCCCCAGTCTCGCTTTAACCGGTCGGTGACTGTACCGCTGCAAGGGATGACATTGCGAGAAGTGACACTTTCTTCATTATTACCCTCTTCATCGACGTTGCGGACGATGTTTGACAGCAGATGCATCATAAGTCGGCTAATATATCTGCTATCGTTCATCTGTCGCGAAGTGAAATCTTCAGGAATGTCGTCGAGCATCATTTTCTTGCGTTTGGCGTGATTGTTGGCAAAAATGTTCTTGACGAGTGTCTCGTATTCCTCAACAGAAAGAATGTCAACAGATCCTCCCATACTTAACGGTACTTTCTCACCGTGATGATGTACGATGAATTCGTGTCCTAATTCTCGGTTCTTTAAGGCGTTCACTTCGGCTTCGCAAATAACTTTGTTGCTGATAGAGTCGTCGAACCAACGACTTTGGGGAATGATGTGTTCAATCTGATAAGCAGGTGTGAATAGTTTTGCCAGTGGTATCGTGCGACCGGTGTAGGGCGAAATGTATTTCTGATCCAACCAAAGCTTGTATCTGATAATTTCTGCGTGTGTCGGTTGATTTTTGGCCGAAGTAAATCTTTTTTGTATTTCAATAATATCGTCTGGAATCTCAATGCCACTTCGCATAACACCATCCTCATATATCTTTAGCAATTCCTGCTGGGAAGGTGACTGTGGACGGACGTTTTCGATTTTAAAATCGGGGTTTTTCAATTCGGCGAGCAAAAGTCGAATGCGCTGGTTGGTTGCTTCGCCCTCGGCGATTGCTTTCGACATACTATTGCGTTCGGCCTTCGTTTTCTTGAGTTCGCGTCCTAGCTCTATGTGTATCTCGTCAATTCGGCCAGTCTGCTTCCATATGTCGCGTACAACACGCAAGCTTTCTGTAACCACTTGTTCGACAATGGGGTTGTTGAGAGAATTGTGGCGGAAGGTCTTTAAGTATGTATCAATGTCTTCGGGTTTAGTCCATTTTTGTGTGTCGATGGCTTCGGAATGGCGACCATATACAATATAGCAGGCCTGCCAAGTATTTAGTCCTTCACAGTCTTTTATGTTGTCAATGTGTTTGAACCGTTCTCGCAGTGCAATAGATATACTGTTGTCAACTTCACCAGTGATTAAACGTTCTATGCGTTGGCGGGTTAGTGGATCGATGGCGTCAATATTCCAATATCGTCCTCTGCGCATCAAAGGGAGTAAATGCCCTATAGCTTTGGCCGAGTATGCACCGTAATCTTTTTCTTTATATATGGTAAGACGGTCAAAAGCTTTGGCAAAAGTTTCGATTCTTTCGTCGTCCCAACCTTGCCGTCTTGCAAATGTCCGCAAGGCTTTGCGGTATTGTGTCGTGTCGTCGACGGAGTAAAGAATGTGCCATAAGTGTAATTCTTTTTCGGTGTCAAGAAAGTCGATGTCGATTCCTGCTTTGCGAAGGCCGCCCAACAAGATGGATCTTGTCTCTCCGACAGGATATTTCTTGTCCTGGACATAGTTCCATCGATATTGAGGCGTATCTTTCTTCCCTATTTTAAAGTAACGCAGAATCAATGTTTGGTCAACTTCCTTTTGTGTTGAGAGAAAGTCATAAAGGTCAGCGTATGCTTCGTTGTTTGGTAAAAGTGTTGATGTAATGTCATTGTCTTGGTAGAAAATGCGCAGGTTTGAGAGGAATTGCCACAAGCGGAATTCCTGAAACAATGGATGCGACTTTGCTATGCATTTAAGCGGTTTCCCATTGCGCTGCTCGTATGGACAATCAGCGATGAGGCTTGTTTTTGTTTTTAGTGGACGTTGATAGAACAGAATGTCATCAACAAATAGATAGCGGAAGTCACGTCGTGATATTCTGTTGCGATGGGCTTCATTGCTTGGATATAGTTCTTCGATGCATTGTTTGTATAGTTCGGTGTCGGTTAGTTCCGAGATGAACTCGCTCTGTTTTTTCAGAATTTTAAGTAATTCGTCGTGATAATATTTGCGGTCAATTGTACGAACGGCTTCGCCAATGATTTTCTGTTTTGGGTTGTTCAGTAGTATATGATATATGTATTCACCAATTGTTTTGTTGGATTTTTGAATATCGTCCTCGGTTTTCAGTTTCCGCAGGTTCCAGTCATCCTCACTTGGCGAACTTATTTTAGGTTGTTCATCAATTCGTTTGCCTTCCTTGTCAAGCTTGAATGTCGCTATAAAACCACGTTTCTTGCCTTCCCAGTCTGGGGCTATGCGGCTAGCTCGAATAAAAGACCATCCATTCTCTAATGTGATTATGTACTTTGGATAACCTCTTTTGTCTTTTTCTCCGGTGTCGTCAACCTTTAAAACAGTTAATTCGTTATACTCTTTTTCTTCTTTCTTGTTGTCAGTGTCAGTCTCAAGTTCGTCAAGTTTGCCTCGCAGTTGATAGTAACCACGCTTTTGATTGAATTGCATCAGTATCCAAGATAACTCCTCTTTTGTAAGAGGCTTGACAAGTGCTTTCTTGCGTAGATAGTATATTGTCCAATCGTATGGTATTTTCCCATCGTTTCTGGCTTGACGGAATTCTGCAACCATTTCTTCAAATGATTCTTTGAACAGAAACTCAGCCTTTCCATCTTTCCCTTCTCGCCAAGCAAGCTTTGGTTCTTTGTCAGCTGGGAACTTGCCATAGCGATCTAACTGTGCAGCGTAATGTTCGGGCAAGAATCCTATTATTTTAAGGACACGCAGTAGTCGTTCTCTTCGTAAGAGATAGCGTTCGTGGAGACGACGTGCACCTCTGTATTGTGTGCGCTCGGCAGTGAATGACACAGAGTTGCCTTTCTCAAAGTCGCCTAAACGCCCTGCATCCATAGGTATGATGCGAGAACCTGCGGCTTCAATGCTTTTTTTCTCGTTGTCGATAACGGCCCATCCTATACTGTTGGTGCCAAGGTCGAGTCCTAATATTTTTGCCATAATTAGTGGGTTTTGTGTTGATTGTTATGGTGAGATTATATAAACTTTATTTCCTTCATTCCGCAGGATAGCTGCAGACCGTTTGCGGTGGTGAGCTGCAGGTGACCGTAGCGGTCGATGCCGGTGATGGTGGCGCGGATGGGGCTGTCGTTGTATATGTACTCGGCTTCGATACCGAGGCGGTAGAAGCGGCTCATATAGCGTGCTTTGATGTCGTCGGTGCCTTCGTGGTCTTTCAGTTGCTGGTAGCAGTCGCGGAGGTTTTCGAGGATGTTTTGCAGCAGAGGCTCAAGGTCGGAGTCTGTACTAATGAGCTGTTTGAGCGACGTGGGGTTGGGCAGCCAGTCGGGGAATACGGTTTGGTTGACGTTGAGGCCAATGCCGCATATTGACTGCGAAATGTGACTGCCGCAGAGCTGGTTGGTGACAAGTGTGCCGCAAATCTTGCTGTCGTCGACGTATATGTCGTTGGGCCATTTGATGTGAACGGAAAACGGAGAGCGGAGAGTGGAGAGCTGGTGCTCCACCGTATCGGCGACGGCAAGGGCAATGGCCATCGTGAGGTTGTATTGCTCGTCGGCGGCGAGGAATGTCGGCTTGAGAATGACGCTGAAGGTTAGGTTCTTGTATGGTTCGCTGACCCATATGTTGCCCTGCTGCCCTATGCCGGCGGTCTGTTGGCGAGCGCAAATAACAGTAAACTCCCCGACGGTGTTGGGGTCGAGGAGTTTACCATAGTTGTTGGTTGATTCGAGTTTATCGAAAAAACGAATGTCCATCACACGGTCATTATCTCTTTTTCTTTGGCAGAATAGATTTTATCGCACTCGCCAATGAATTTGTCGGTGATGTCCTGAATTTCTTTCTCGACTTGCTTCACTTCGTCTTCGGGGACGGATTTGTCTTTCAATTTTTTGACTTTGTCCATCACGTTACGACGTGCATTGCGGATGTTGACCTTGCTGTTCTCAACTTCGCTTTTGGCGCTTTTGCTGAGCTCTTTGCGGCGTTCTTCGGTCAGCGGGGGAACGACTATGCGCAGAATGTCGCCTTCGTGACGTGGTGTAAAACCGAGGTTGGCGTCGAGGATGGCTTTGTTGATGGCACCGATGATGGATTTGTCCCAAGGCTGGATGATGATGCTGCGAGCGTCGGGGGTGCTAATGTTGGCGGCTTGGCTGAGCTCGGTGGGCGTTCCGTAGTAGTCAATCTTTACTCCATCAAGCATACCGGGGTTGGCTTTGCCGGCACGGATTTTGGCCAGTTCCTTTTCGAGGAAGTTGATGGCGCTCTGCATACTTTGTTTTGCTTCGTCGATACAAGCTTTTGATAAATCGTTCATTGTATGTTATGTTTTAATTTTATATTTTAATCTGGCGTCGTCTTTGAACTTTACATCACTTCGGTTCCGATGGGTTCGCCTTTAACCACACGCAGCAGGTTGCCAGGCTTGTTCATATCGAAAACGTAGATGGGCAGCCGGTTCTCTTCGCAGAGTGCAAAGGCTGTGAGGTCCATAATCTTGAGCTTCTTGCTCAGCGCTTCTTGGAAGGTTAGGGTGCTGTATTTTGTTGCCGTGGGGTCCTTTTCGGGGTCGGCTGTGTAGACTCCGTCGACGCGTGTGCCTTTGAGGATGGCGTCAGCCTTAATTTCAACGGCTCTCAGCGCCGAAGCTGTGTCGGTGGTGAAGAATGGGTTGCCACTGCCACCACCTATGATGACGACTTTGCCTTCCTGCATTGCTTCGATGGCGCGACGGCGACTCATCTCTTTGCAGATAGGCTCGATGGCAAGTCCGCTGAGCAGTTCGGTGGCAAGGCCCTGTTTCTCGAGTTCGGCCTGAAGGGCCATACTGTTGATGAGTGTGGCCAGCATTCCCATATAGTCGCCTTGAACACGATCCATACCTTTGGCGGCACCGCTGAGGCCACGGAAGATATTGCCACCGCCAATGACGATAGCCACCTCTACCTTGTTTTCTACAGCTTGTTTGATGTCTTTTGCATATTGCTCAAGCATTGCGGGGTCGATACCGTAACTTTGTGAACCCATAAGCGATTCGCCGCTCAATTTTAAGAGTACTCGATTGTATTTCATAATTATTTATTATCTTGTTTTGTTTATAATGTATTGATTTATATGGTGTTTATATAAAAACAAACTTGTTGTTTTAGACAACGAAGATATGAAAAAAAATAAATCTGTCAAAGAAAAATGTATTTTGTTTTATGTATCGCCGCTGACGGCGAGGGCTGCGATGCTGATGCGAAGACCTTCGATACCTTTTAGTGCCGTCCAGCAGGCTTCGGTGGTGGCTCCAGTGGTTATGACATCGTCTATCAATAGCAAATGCTTGTCCTTTAGTGGTTCGGGGTCTTTGACAGCGAATACGCCTTTAATATTGTCAAGTCTTTCAAGGCGGGTCTTGTGGGTTTGGGAATCAGTGCGCTGTATGCGGACAAGGTTGTCAATGACAATGGGGCGTGGGAAGGTTTGAACAATTCCTTGACAAAGACGTAGGCTTTGGTTGTAGCCGCGTTTGCGTTCTTTGCTGCGGTGTAACGGAACAGGCATTATCAGGTCTACGTCGTTGAACAATCCGCTCTTTTTCAAATGAAGACCCAACTGGCGTCCCATTATGATGGCAAGTTTTTCATTGCCATAGTATTTTATTTGATGCAAAATGGTTTGCGCGTCGCTCCCCCGTTTGTAAAGCAGTAACGCTGTGCAATGTTCAATGGGTAGACGTCCAATAAAACGTTTCTCAACAAAGTTGTTGTCGTTCAGCGAAGTCAATGCTTCCGGCAGGTTAAGCAGGCAACGTATGCACAGTTCGGCCTCATCGCCGACAAGTGGGGCACCGCAAACGCAGCACGTTCTCGGAAAGAAGAGTTCGATGAAATTGCGGATAAAACTTGACATTGCTTACGTTTTCATTTCAGGAACAGACAGCTGTCGCCATAACTCAAGAAACGGAAACCATTGTCGAGTGCATATTGGTAGCATTCTTTCCACGCATCGCCTATCAAAGCCGATACGAGCAGTAAAAGTGTGCTTTTGGGTTGGTGAAAGTTTGTGATTAGCCCGCTGATAACCTTGTATTTGTATCCCGGTGCAATGAGTAGCTGGGTGTCGCCGTCAAGGTGCTCAATGTCTTGACGCTCCATCCAGTCAAGCACGTTGCCGTAGGACTGCTCTGCAGGGATGTTCATACTTTCAAGTGTATAGGGATCCCACTGCAGGACGTGCATTGCCTTGAGGTCGGGGTTGGATTGTAGCTGTACGCCAAACCAATAGGCTGACTCCAAGGTGCGTACGGTTGTAGTGCCGACGGGAATGATTGGTTTGCCGAAATGCTCTAAGATATGCTGCAGGTTGGTGCGGCTGATCTGCACTTTTTCGACGTGCATCTCGTGTTCACCGATAGTGTCTGTCGATACGGGTTTGAATGTGCCCGCTCCGACGTGGAGGGTTATGTATTCTGTCTTGAATCCTTTTGAGCACAGATTGTCGAGCAAGGCGTCGGTGAAGTGCAGGCCCGCTGTGGGTGCCGCCACAGACCCTTCGTAGTGGGCGTAGACGGTTTGGTAGCGTTCTTTGTCGCTTTCTTCCGCCTCGCGGTGCAGGTAGGGTGGAAGTGGGATGACACCTACGGAGTCAATCAGTTCGGCAAAGCTTATGCCGCCACTCCATTCAAATTCAACAATCCACGCATTGCCCACTGCCTCGCGACGTGTGGCAGTTATTATATGTGTCGTGTTATTGATTTCGAATTGTCGTGTCAAGGGACCCTCTTTCCATTTCTTGTTGTTGCCAATAAAGCAAAGCCACGTGCATCGCTGGCGTTGCTCGAAAGCTTGGCTGACAGCCATTCCGTGCGGTTCGAGACAGAAGACTTCGATGACCGACCCTGTGGGCTTGCGGAAAAAGAGTCGGGCGTGGATGACCTTTGTGTTGTTGAAGAGCAGCATAGCTCCCTCGGGCAGCAGCTCGGGCAGATGGAAGAACTGCGACTCGTTGATGGTGCCGTTCTTGTAAACAAGCAGTTTCGACTGGTCGCGTTCGGCCAGCGGAAACTTGGCGATACGCTCGTCGGGTAGCGGGTAGTCGTAGTTGGCTATCGATATGTCGCGTGGATTAATGGGCATTGTCGCGTTTGCAAGTGATGAGTGAAAGAAGTATGTACCAAATGATTATTAGTGAAACGGCATACCATTGCCGTGTGGCGACAATTATGATGGTACAGACAATAAGAAATATATATTGTATGCTGTTTGTCTTCCAGCTCATATCCTTGAAGTTGACCTTCAGTGAGAACATCGGCAGTTCGCTTACCATCAGGATGTCGGTGACGAGCGATATGATGATGAGTGCCGTTAGGAAAACGTTGTTTGTGAGAAGGGGATTACGTTCAAATTCACCCACGGCTATGCACGATTCGCAGTCGCAACTTCCAAGCGGGACCAAGTATAGTGCCAAGCCGACCCAGATAAGGGCGTTGGCAGGAGTGGGAAGGCCGAGAAAACTATGGCTCTGTCGGGTGTCGAGGTTGAACTTGGCGAGCCTGTAGGCGGCGAAAAGCGGTACTAGAAAAGCCGTTAGGCTAAAGAACCGTACCAAGGGTCCTCCGCCTTCGGAGAGTATCGAGAACAAAATCAGGCCAGGCGCCACGCCGCTGGTGACGACGTCGGCCAGCGAGTCGAGTTCCTTGCCGAGAGGCGACGCAACGCCCAGCAGGCGTGCCGCCATACCGTCGAAGAAGTCGAAGAAGATGCCGAGGCAGATGAGCAAAGCGGCACTACTTATGTCCCCTATGGCTGCAGAAAAACTCGCCAACACTCCGCAGAGGAGGTTGGCGAGAGTTATGATATTGGGAATCTGTCGTTTTGTCATTACCAGAGTTTTACAATCAGCTTGAACTCCTCGTCGTCCCAGTAGGCTTTGAACTCGGTGTCGACGGCGGCACGCTCCTTGTAGTTGTACTCTTCGTCGCAAGCCACCTTGAGGTTCTTGAGGGCGTTGACCTTGTCACCCAGGCGGGCGTAGGCCACGGCACGGAGATAGAACACGTCGGCATTCTGGTCGAGGCAGCAGTCGAGGGTGCGGATGCTGTTGCTGGTCTCGCCGTTCATAAGCTGTGCAAAAGCGAGGTTGAAGCTGCAGGTACTGCCTTTCAGCTGTTTCTCGGCATCTTTGTAGTTGCCCTTCTTCAGGTTAAGGATAGGCAGGTTGGTCTCGGCGTCGGTGCTGCCCTGGCGTTCAGCCTCTTCGAAGTAGTATTTGGCCAAAGCGTAGTCTTTCTGTGCCAGACAGAGAAGACCGGTGTTGTTCAGCACGTCGGGGTTGTGGGGATTGAGCTGGCGTGCCATATTGAGATAGCGCTCGGCTTCAGCATAGTCGCCAAGATAGAACGACACGGCGCCGGCGTTGTTCCATCCGGCCCATTCAGCGCTGTAGTTCTCGGTGGCCCACTTGTAGTATTTCAGCTTGGTCTCATAGTTGTAGTTGATGTATGCAGCGTACATCAGTTCGTCGAAGGTCAGCTTGGCCGGGTTGAGTGTCGCCTGCTTTGCCAGCTCGGGGTCGGTCTTGCGAGCCTCGCTGTAGTAGAGGGCTATCTGTGCGCGGCGCAGGTTGGGGAAGATGTCGGTGTTGAGCTGAGTGTAAGTCTCTGCCATATTCTTGATCATCTGCTCGCGCTTGATAAGGTTCTGCTGGGTCTCTACGATGTTTACGATGGCGTGCTTGTCCTGAATGTCAGACTCTTCGACCATAATGACGAAGTGTACCCAGTCCTCGCCGGCGGCGCGGGTGGAGACAATTATCTGCTTCTGGAGCTCATATTTGTAGTGGTCAACTTCGTAGGCGGGCACTTGCTTGCGGCTTGCCATAGTGTTGAGCACGTCGTCAAGGACGCGTTTGATCTGTGTGGTGGCGACCTCGGCACGGTTCTTGCTGACACCCACATTGTTGGTCTCTTCTCCCTCGGGCGATGCCCAGCCAGTGATGGTAATCTGTTTGGGCAGGCCGTTTTCAAGCATAATGCGGCGCAGTTCTTCAAGCTGAGCCTTGCTGTTGAAGGTGCGGTTCATCTGGAAGTTCCAGTCGAGGGTGGACAGACCGTTGGGGAAGTAAATGTCGGCGGTCTCTATTACGCCCTGCGTTTTGTTGTAGTTGATGGGCGAAATGGAGATGTTGCCGCGAATGTTTACCCACGTTGAGGTTGTATTGACTCCGTCGGATATGAGTACCGTCGGGAAGGTAACAGTCTTATGCTGAATCTCGTCAGCGAACTTGGCTTCGTCGTCGGTTGTGGAGGCCATATAAGCCACGGGTGCGAGGGTTACACGTCCTGTCTCCATACCGGGCTTGAAATCAAACTCATCGGTGTAAGTGAAGCGACCGCCATTCTCGTAGTTGATGGTGATGCCTTCGCCGTTGACGTTCTCGCCTTTAAGTGTCACGGGGTCAAGAGGAATTGAGCCACCTTCCCAGGTGAAGACGGGCTGGATGAACACTGCGGCACCCTTGTTGAAATACTTCTCAGGGATGGAGCCTACAAATTTGACTACCACTTTGTCGTCACGGGTCTCGACGGGGTTGGGAGTCGCCTGATAGCGAACCTTCTTGCTGTTGGATTTCATACTCGACAGACCGCTGCAACTCATAAGCAACAGAGACATCAGGAGGACGCTAAAAATCGATTTTTTCATAAAACGATATTCTTTTTTGATATTTCGAACCAATGTTTGTTTTTGTACTATTACTTAATTCACAATTATATACACCTTGTTTTCAAGCCTCATTCAACTTGAAAAAAGGAGTATAATTGAAATTGCAAATTTACATATATTTTTTGATTTATTGTATATTCTGCCATAAAAAATCGTCTATTTTATGATTTTTGCCTTGCAGATGCGCTTTACAGGACAGTAAGCGCAGGTGTTTCTGTCGGGCGTGGCGACGAAGTCAAGCTCTGGGTTGAGCATATCTCCGAAGAGAGTTTGCAGGATATGCTCGAATCGGTCTATGTCGTTTGGCGACAGTAGGTTGCCATCGTTCCACGAGGCGGCAATAAAGCCCGATGAAAGGTCTCGCAACGGGAATATGCCCGATTGGAAGTTGGTTTGGAGTTTCTCCTTGCGACAATACAGCCAGGCGTAGGTCATCACCTGAAACCATTTGTCGGACACCTTGTAAGGGTCGGGCTCAGGCTCTTTGACGACGAGGTCGGCGGCATTTACGCCACCCGACTTGTAGTCGGCGACACGCAGGATCCCGTCAAAGTAGTCGATGCGGTCGGCAATGCCTTCTATGTGAACGGGATAGTCTATTCCTTGTGTGCTCATATCAAGGTCAAAACCGATGGGCTCTTCTACCAATTTGATTTCTATGGTATGGGCAGGTGTGTCGGGCGACGGTGGGTCAAGCAGGGCGATCTCCTTTTGCAGGAAGCGTGAAATCTGCGTCTTGGCCACCTCGCTGTACAGTCGGTTGCGGCCCTCGTCATCACGGCCTTTGAGAAACTCTTTGTGCAACGTTGCATCTACCAGGGCGTCAATATCTTTCAGCGCTTTTTCGAGTGTTTCTTTCTTGACTATGCGCTCCTGCTTGTATATGTCTTTAAGAATCTCGTGTATCAGCGACCCCAGCTCGTTGGCCTCAAGGTCTTCGCTTACCTCTTGCTGCTCGTGAACGCCTAACACGTCGTTGTAGAAGAACTGCAACGGACAATTGCGATACCTGTTTATTGCGGTGGGCGACAGGAATATGCGCTTCTCTTTGTTGCCGATAGCCATCTCTTTCAACCGTTGCATTGTATTCTCGTCTTTGTGTACGCTGGCAGTGCTCTCGTTTTTTGCTGGTTGTCTGTCGGCTGTCAGCACTTCCTCTTTGACGGTGATATTCGGGTGACGCACGGCCAACTCGTTCTTTATCTGTAAGATGAAGCGGCTCGGTTCGCCCTTGCCCATACCTTCGGCATCGGAGCTGTAGAGTAGCCACGCCTCGCTGGTGCGTTGCAGCAAACGATAGAAATTGTATGCGTAAACGGCATCCTTCTCTTCGAATGTCGGTATGCCAAAAGCGCGTTTCAAAGTGTATGGAATCAAGGAGTTGCTGCTTCTTCCAGCAGGCAATGTGCCTTCGTTGACCGACAGCATTATCAGATTGTCGAAGTCAAGGCTGCGGGTCTCGAGCACACCCAGAATCTGCAACCCCTGCAAGGGCTCTCCGTAGAAGGCCACCGTTCGGCGCTGAGCTATGCGTTGATATATGCGTTGCAGTGTGACGAGCTTTTCTATGAAGTGGTATTTGCCTTGCAGCTCCTCTAAATAGTTAAGTATCTGCAAGAAGCAGGTTGTGGATTCGGTCTCTTTGACGTTGTGTTCCAGTGTGTCGCTGGTCGTAATAAGCTCTGCCGCCCGACGCATCAGGGTCAGCATCTCATCGGGTGTCAACTCGCTTTTCTCAAAGATAAACATCAACTTGTCGCTATTATCTATGCCATTGAGCATCAGTTGAATGTCATCCTTGGTGGCATATATCAGCTTCCGCTTATTGACATACTCGGTTATTTTGTTGTGCAAGTCTCTTGTTCCAAGATATTTACAGATTAAGGCATCTGATAGTATGTCGACAACGTCAACGTGATAGAAACGACCCTGTTTTGCGTTGCAGTGCAATGACAACAGTCTGATAGCAAGATTGTTTACGCCCGAAAGTGTGAAGGGGTAGCCCATTGTCACATTGGTTGAATGCACTTGCTCGGGCAACGAGTTGAGCATTGGCAGCAGCAACCCCTCGTCGGCGAGGACTATGGCGGTGTCCTTGACTTTGGTTTCGTCCTTTAAAAGTTCCTTCAGTATTTGTCCGGCAGCTTTTGTCTGCAGCACGTTTTCTGGGCTATTGATGATGTGTAAAGTCTTGTTTTCCTGTGCGAAATGATTCTTGAACCTGCCTATGCCGTCAAAGCGTGCTGCATTTGTCCGGAGAAAGTCGCCGGCCTCTTGTGTCGCGTCGGAGAAATAGTAGTCGTCGCCGTCGCAGATGAGGCTGCCAATGCCGCGTTTGACGCAGCAGTCGATTATCCTCGCCTCGCAGCTCGACAAGGCATTGAATCCTACAAAATAGATGTGACTATAGTCGATTGTATCTATCATAGAATCAATGTTGTCTGCTACGTTGCGGTAGACCATTCCGGTATATGCGCTGCCGCTTGCCGAAAGGCGTCGGCGCAGTTCGTTGTAGTAAGTGTAGAGAGAACTGTAGAATCGAAGGTATTTCTTCTGGAACGGTGTAAGCGGAGCCCCTGTTAGATCCCACTCGCCCAAGCGTTTCAGCTTGCTGATGTTGTTGAACAGCTTTTCGGCATCGACGCGGTAAAGGTCTATTTCTGAGAAGTCTGTGAGCATCATCTCGCCAAACGAGATAAACTCCTCGAATGTCTGGTAGCGTCGGTCGGCCTCCTCGAGTGTTCGGTGAATGTCGAAAAGCTCGAAAAGCAGGAATTCGTGCGGCGCAATCTTTATGTTTCCAAGTTGGGCTATCAGGTCGTCGATGCCGACGATTCGCGGCAGGAAAAACGGCTTGTCGCTCAGCGCAAGCATCTGCTTTTGAAGAAACAAGCCGGCGCGTCGGTTGTTGAAAACGACAAGGACGCGGTCGAGGTCTTGCCGGTGTTCGTCCCAGATACGGTGGGCCACAGAGTGAAGAAACGGTTCCATTGAGAATTGTTGTTTATAAGGTCGTAACGCAATTTGTCGCTCAAAATTGCATCAGCGGGTCTTAAAACGTCCAACTCCCATTTCCCGATGGACTGACATTTTGTCAGATTTTTAACAAATACCTATCATAGTTCACCAAGGTGAAATTTAATAAAAGTTTAGTAAGAATTTGTGTAGAATTTGATAGGAAGATGGTGTATGGAAATCAGGGTTTTAGAATTTGCCATTTTTGGCCCATTTTTGACCTGTTTTTAATTTTATGGAACTGACAAAATGTCAGTTTTTGGAGATTGCGTTTTTGGGGGTCGGAGGCGTTCGGAAGGAGGGTGATATGCCGGGTGGAGCAAAAAAAGAATTGATTTTTGAAAATAAATTTTGCGGTATGCGGATTTTTACTTATTTTTGCAGTTCAATAATGATT
>JAEEMK010000110.1 GCA_016283175.1 Bacteroidales bacterium | reverse complement strand
CGTCCCAGTCCACGGTTACGCGCTGCGCGCAGGGGTTGGGATAGACCGTAACCACAGGCTCGCCGTCGCGCACCACCAGCTGAATGTCCTGCTGGCCGCCGGGCCGCACATAGGGATGCATAAACGCCGTGTCGACATAACGTGCAATGAACGACTGGCTGCTGCCGCTGTTCGGCACCGTAATGTCGCCGAACTGCGCCCCGCCCGATGCCAGCATACCCGTCAGGTACAGCACGCTGTCCACCAGGCATACCGAGCTTGTGGCGTGGCTTGAGCTGCCGTTGGTGCCATAGTCCACAAAATACAGTTCGTTGCCGTCATAGTCCCATACCGCGAAGCCCATACCCCATTCGTAGGCCTCGGCTTTCTCGTAGCGCTCGCCAGCGAAGTCAAGCCACCAACGGTATTTTATTTGCCAGATAATGCGGTTGTTCCGGGCAACACAATCAAAGACATATGCGCTGCTGGAGCCTCCGAACGAAATACGTTCGCCTTTGATATTCTGACCTTTCGATATAAGCCTTCCGTCTGCGGGGTCTATGCGTATCATAGCACAGTTAAATGCCGTTACTTCTGTTGTATCATAGTGGTAGTGTGTGTTCGTAGTGTCAAAGTTGGCACGGGAACTCTCAAAGATTACGATTTTCCCCTCGTCGTCAAACTCTAAAGGCCACAGGATATCTTCATAATAGTCATCAAAGCTCGGTTGGTCGTCTGTCACTCTGACAAGCTGTTTAAGATACAGCGGATTCAGCACACTGTCATATTTTATTAAAAAACCATTGCGAATGTCATAACATTGCAAAGTCAAGTCCAGGCTGTCCGACCCCCCGATAGTCATACTGACCTCGTCGCCGGAGTTTTGGAATTGTGTGTTGGTCCTACTGTATCCAGATAGGTATATGTTGTTTTTGCTGTCGCATTTCAACCCTTTTATAACCACTTCTTCATTTATCGTGTCCAGATGTTCCGGCGTGGGTTCAAACAGGAACTGCGATGCCAGCAAACTATCAAAATGCGGCGAGAATTTAAGAATCTGATAGTTGCGCATTCCTGTCGACGGCCTGACGTCTGGCAGTGGCACATCGAAATAGCGCCTGCCGTTTACATAAATGCGTTGAGCACTAATGTCGACGTCATTTATATAACAATAAACACTTCTTTTTGACAAAGAATCGTATTTGAAAATAAAATCTGACAAACTCCTTACTACAATAATATTTCCGTCATTGTCCACGCAAGAATGCCCCTCTCGCAGTAGTTCACAAGCCTGGTTCCTATTTCTTGCATCTTCGCCATATGTAGCTGGTAGCTTGTACGGAACACCGTTGGTGTCCAAAAGAGACACAAGCATCCAATACTCATCTTTGATGTTGCCGAATTTGTCCAAAGTTATGAACGATGTTATTGGTGAATTCATTTTGAAACTTGCATAGTCATATAAATAATTCCCATTATGCACAATACTGTCTCCTTGGTAAAAATACCTCATCAAAGTGTCCAGATAAAACAGATAATTTCTTGCTTCCATTGGCCACTCGAGAGGGTAGGTGCTAGGTACCCATACAGGTGTGCACACGTGTATCAAAGAGTCATTAAAAATATTGATTGACCCACCGCCAGTATGAGAAGCATCGTGATTAGAATGGATAATTTTACTCCATTCAAGTTCACCGTTTTTTGAGATTCTGCCAATGATTGTACACCGTGTAAAACATTCGTTTCCATATGGAGTCATTGGTAAAAAGCGCTGTCCATCAATGCTTGCGTCGAAGGCACACCGACCTAATAAATAAACGTTGCCGTCAGAGTCGTTAACGGTTTTATTGATGGCATTACAAAAACCAGAAACGTCGCTGCCAGAATATGTCTTCACCCAGTCGAAGTACTGGGCATACAAAAGCATTGGTTGTATATATATAAATACCGCGATTACCAACTTTATTCTAAACTTAATCATAGAACACTCCTCCCTATTTCTTTATAAGTTTCAGATAGCAAACACTCTCTCGGTCTTCATTTTCTTTTGTCCTGACACGAACAATATAAGTCCCTGATGGCATAAAAGACATATCAAAACTGTCGGTATTATCAAAGGAAGCTCAAAGTCACTGGTGATGGTGACTCTGCAGGCAGTTTGTGCACTGATGCCCAAAGGGATACAGAAAAGAATTAGAAATCCAATGCCTAAAGACGATAATCTGTGTAAAAAAGACTTTTTCAAAGCAGCAAGAGTTTTATTTGTGACTGAATGGATTTTGTAATTATATGACAATGGATTTATTTTCAAGTTGTTATTCTTTATAATAAGAATGCCGAATGGTTTGGTTGAACACTGCAAATATATAAAAAAAATTGAATTAACACACATACGAATGAAATTAGTTGGTACGCAGGCGCCCTCGCCTGCGAAAGAGACCGCAGGCGAGGTGCCTGCGTACCAAGGGAATTTTCCCCCGATTTTACCCTGTACTTTCTAAGTCATATGTACAGTATTTGTACAGTATATGTACAGTATTTGTACGCTTCTGAAGCGTACATATACTGTACATATACTGTACAAATACTGTACATATGACTATGATGGTGTTGCAAATCAGGTGTTTATGGAGGTGTTTTTTGAGGGTTTCTTATCAAAGTTTTAATAATGTTTCATAATGTATCTTTTTTGGAATTGGGCAATAAAAATAAATGTTTTGCGTTTTCAAAAGGAAATAATGTTTTCTTCGGTATTGGCTATCAAAACGCATTAGGAAAATGAAAAAGAAGTCCAATAAAATAGTAAAGTCGCTTTTGTTGACTGCTGTTCTTTCATTGTTTGGCAGCAAGTCGGCTTCAGCAGAGTCGTTTGTTATTAATGGTGATATGGATGGTACCCGCAGCGAGGATGATGTAAACTCTATCAAAAAGAGTGTCTTTAAGAATGTGCTGGCTAAAGTGACCAAAAATGGTAATGTGATTGGCATAAACAACCATCGGTCGCATAGTTCGCACCGGTCGCACAGTTCGCATCGCTCAAGTAGTACAGGTCACGCTTCACATTATTCGAGCACATCGACAACTACCAAGCCCACATCATCTACAACTACGCATACAACCACCAATTCATCAAGCAAGAGTTCGTCATCGACCGGCTCCACGTCTTCTTCGTCTTATGGCAAGACTTCGGCAGTCAATACATCGGGCAATTTTTCAGCTGCATCCAACAAGACATATTCTTCTGACGTAGATGCCGACACGACAGTATATTTGACGGCTGAGGAGAATCCGATGTTTCCGGGTGGGATGGATTCTCTAGAGGTTTTTGTGAATCAAAACCTGCAATATCCATCTTATGCGAAGGAGAATCATATTACAGGCAAGGTGTTTGTATCTTTTGTAGTGGAAAAGGATGGAAGTTTGACAAATGTAAAGGTATGGAGTGATATCGGCGGTGGTTGCGGAGATGAGGCTGTGAGAGTTGTGAAACTGATGCCAAAGTGGATACCAGGCAAATACTATGGCAAACCTGTCCGTTGCGTAAGGATTATTCCGATTACATTCGCTTTGTGATATGACGATAGAGATTGACAGGGCTATATATTCCGACGCTTGCGTCACCAAGTGCATCTATGCACTGTCGAAAGACTTTGATTGCAGGCGTTCTCTGAACAGCGCAACTGAGTCGGTCGAGATAGTCCCACGTGATTCAAAGGTCCCGGAAGATGAGGTGTGCCATATTTTTATGCAAACCCTCAACGACTACAAGGCCCGCGAGATTATTGCCGCTGAAACCAAAGACATTCGGACAATCCTGTATGCCAAGGCTTTTGGAGACTGCGACGACTTTGAAGAGGATGTGAGGCAATGAAGCAGTATTATCTTCTTCCGTTCGATTTCACGCGTATTGCTGGAAATGAGATGCTGGTGAACGAGTTCGGCGATATGCTGGTGCTGCACATCGGTAGTGTGGATAAGATCGTTGGCCACCGGCTGGAAGAAGACGATACCTATAAAGACCTTGTCGCAAACTATTTCATCAGCGAACAGCGTATTCCCGCCAATATAGACATCTATGCTTCCCGTCTGCGCGAGAAAAAGCGCTTTTTGGACGACTTTACCGCTTTGCATATATTTGTCGTAACTCTCCAATGCAATCAGAATTGCGTCTACTGTCAGGCTTCGAGCAGGCAGGAACAGAGTGTCCATTGCACGATGTCATTTGACACTATGGAGAGTGCTGTCAGGCTTATGTTCCACTCTCCGGCTCCTGTATTGACGATGGAGTTCCAGGGTGGGGAACCCAGCCTGCATCCTGAACTGATACGATTCGGAATAGAGACGGCCGAACGTATCAATGAGAGCGAGAAACGTGAGATGCGATACGTGCTGTGTACAAATTGCGTCCATCTGACCGACGAAATGCTGGACATCTGCAAACAGTACAGTGTTATGATTTCTACCTCGCTGGATGGTCCCTCGTTTCTGCATAATGCCAACCGAGGAAAGACTGACAGCTACGAGAAGGTTGTGGCTGGCATTGAGAAAGCGCGAGAGGCGTTGGGGGTCGAAATGGTTTCACCGTTGCAGACAACATCGGTGATGGCATTGGATTACCCGATAGAGATTGTGGATGAATATGTCAGGATGGGATTCAACGGACTATTCCTCCGTGCGCTGAACCCTTACGGGTTGGCTGCCTACAATCACAACTGGTATCAATACACGGAACGTTTTATTGAGTTCTACAAAAAGGCATTCGAGCATATCCTTGAGATAAACAAACAGGGAACATTCTTTATGGAGGAGTTCGCTGTGATTGTGCTCCGCAAGATGCTGACACCTTTCTGCACAGGTTTCGTGGATCTGCAGTCACCTGCGGGAATCATCAACTCGGTGCTAGTGTACAACTACGACGGCTATGTGTATGCTTCCGACGAGTCGCGTATGCTGGCCGAAAATGGCGACTATACTTTCCGGCTTGGCAGCGTTCACGACCGCTACGATGACATTGTTTTCGGTCCCAAGGTTCAGAAGATAGCACAGATATGGGCCAACGAGACGCTGGCCGGTTGTTCCGACTGCGCTTTGCGAAACTTCTGCGGAGCTGACCCTGTGCGCAACTACTCCACACAAGGGGATATGTACGGCCACCGCCCCACCTCGCTGCTCTGCAAGAAGAACAAGGCTATCATCGAATACCTTATTACGCTGCTTATCGAACGCTGTGATGAAGTGTTGCCCATCTTTAAACGCTGGCTGCTATGAGAAACGAATTCGACATTAACTCCAACGACAACGTCCTGTTTGTTACTGCACAATGCAACAACCACTGCCTGATGTGCTGCCAGCCACCACTGAAAGTGGACGATATAGAAGAGCTTTATGAGCGCAATATCCAGCTGCTCCATACGGCACCAAAGGAATTGAAAGTGCTGGGTGTCACTGGAGGTGAGCCTACTCTGCTTGGTGACAAGCTGATTTCCCTTTTGCGGGAAGTCCGTTTTTGTCTGCCTGATACTGCCATACATTTGTTGAGCAATGGTCGCGCATTCAAGGATGCAGCCTACACAAAGCGAATCAGCGAGGCTGCAGGCAATAACTTCTTTATTGGCATTCCGTTCCATTCCGACTATTCAGGCGACCACAACATTATAGCCGGCAGCAAAAATGCTTACGAGGAAACAATGACAGGTCTCTACAATCTTGCCGACAATGGTGTTGAAATTGAGTTGAGGGTAGTTATCAACAAACTTAATTACATCCGGCTTCCCAGAATGGCGGAGTACATCTTCAAGAATCTGCCATTTGTCTCGTGGACGGCCTTTATGGGAATGGAGCGTACAGGTTTGTCGGTGAGAAATGCTGACAGAATATGGGTGGAGCCCAAGGAATATGCTCGTTATTTGAGAGATGCGGTGGTCGCACTTGATGACTGGCGAATGGATGTTGCCATCTATAATGTCCCGTTGTGTCTGTTGCCACGTGACTGCTGGCCGTTTGCAAAGCAGAGTATTTCCGATTGGAAAACAAAATATGTTGAATGCTGTGAGGCCTGTGCCGTAAAGGAACAGTGTTGCGGTCATTTCAGCACCTCTACGAAATTATACGAAGGTATTGTCCCGATTATCAATTAAAAGATTCAGATACAGTGAAAAGAACAGATATTTTCAATATCATAGAGTATGATGACGAGCATCAGTCGAGATGGAGTACTGTGTATGATGCCGTAATGCTGGTGATGATTGTCGCCAGTATTATACCGCTTATGTTCCGTGAACAGACGTTGGCATTTATATGGATGGACCAAATATCAGTTTGTTTCTTCATTCTTGATTATTTGTGCCGGTGGCTTACAGCCGATTTCAAGCACAAAAATGTTAAAGCCCAAGTGGCATTTGTCATACATCCGTTTACGCCAATGGCTATTTTGGATTTGCTTTCTATCCTGCCGTCTGTGGGTGTCTTTGGACGTTCGCTGAAGGTGCTGCGTGTGGTACGTTTACTGAAGACATTGCGCTTGTTTCGATTTCTGCGCTATTCGCGTCAGATACAGGTGCTTGTAAAGGTTTTGAGGAAAGAGAAGAAGATATTACTCACTGTTATGGGCATTGCCATTTTCTACATTTTTGTTACGGCAACCATTATGTTCAATGTTGAGACTGGAGAAGAGGGTTCTGCCGTATTCGCCACATTTTTCGATGCTCTCTATTGGGCAACAACGACTCTTACAACTGTAGGCTACGGTGATATATCGCCAGTGTCTGAAGTGGGACGACTAATAAGTATGATATCCTCTCTCTTCGGAGTAGCTGTTATTGCACTCCCTTCTGGCGTTATCACCGCCAGTTATCTAGACGAGTTGAGGGAACAGAAGAAAATGAAAGAGGAGAAGTCGGAAGAAACTCAACTGGAAAGAGGTGGTGATTGATAGTTCACTACGCAAAATCTGGTGCTGGTATTTTGTGTTGCAAAATGTTGGTCTACAAAAACATCTTGTCAAATGACGGATGTTTTTTATTAATGTGTACAATAATAATGGGTGTTTTCTCGTTTTTAAATGCAAATAGTTGTTTTATGATTAGAAAGATACGTGTTATTCTTGCCGTTGTGGCATTCGTGGCTGTGACACTTTTGTTCCTTGATTTTTCGGGGGTTATGCACCATTGGCTGGGCTGGATTGCGAAGATGCAGTTTGTGCCTGCCGTGCTGGCCGGCAATTTCGCCATTGTGGCTATGGTGCTGTGCGTCACTCTTCTGTTCGGACGCTTCTATTGTTCCATTCTTTGCCCGCTGGGCGTGATGCAGGATGGGTTCAACTTCATTGCCCGCAAGGTGAAGAAGAACCGCTTTCATTTTGTCAAGGAAAACTGGTGGCTGCGTTATCCGCTGCTTGTGGTTTTTGTTGTTCTGTTTGTGGCGGGGCTGGCCAGCATAGCGGCTTTGATCGAGCCTTACAGTGCCTTCGGGCGTATTGCGAACAATCTGCTGCAGCCTGTGTGGCTGTGGATTAACAATATTCTGGCCGGCATTGCGGAACGCAGGGGCAGTTATGCTTTCTATGAAGCTGATGTGTGGATGAAGAGTGGCGTTTCGCTGGCTGTGGCCGCTGTGACGCTGGTGGTTGTGGGTTTTCTGGCTTTGCGCCGCGGGCGCACGTGGTGCAGCACTGTATGTCCTGTCGGCACTTTTCTGGGTCTGGTGTCACGTTTTTCGCTGTTCCGTCCGGTCATTGATGCCGACAAGTGCAAGAACTGCCACCAGTGCGAGAAGAACTGCAAGGCTTCGTGCATCGACATCGAGAACCACCGCATTGACTATTCGCGCTGTGTGGCTTGTATGGACTGCATAGAGGAGTGCAAATTCGAAGCTCTGGAATTTACAATGAAGCGGAAAGCGGAAAGCGGAGAGCGGAAAGCGGAGAACGGAGAACGGAGAGCGGAGGGAGAGAAGGGGTTTGATGATTCGCGTCGCAAGTTCGTCGTTACATCGGCTTTGGTGGCCGGTGCCGCCGCAGTGAAGGCCCAGCAGAAGAAGTTCGACGGAGGTCTGGCTGTTGTCGAGGAGAAGAAGATTCCGCATCGCGACGTGCCGCTGAAGCCTGCCGGTGCGCTGAGCCTCAAGAATTTCGACAAGCATTGCACTGCCTGCCAGCTGTGTGTGACGGAGTGCCCCAACGGTGTGCTGCGTCCGTCGGGCAAGCTGGAGTCGCTGATGCAGCCCGAGATGTCGTTTGAACGTGGTTTCTGCCGTCCTGAATGCACACGCTGCGGCGATGTATGTCCCACGGGTGCTATACATTCTGTGACGAAAGAGCAGAAGACAGATATACACATCGGCTACGCTGTCGTTGTGACGGACAACTGTCTGGCCTACCGCGACGGTGTGAGTTGCGGCAACTGCGCCCGCCACTGTCCGTCGGAGGCTATATTAATGGTGGAGCGCGACGGCTCGGAAGTGAAAGTGCCTGCCGTCAACACCGACAAGTGCATCGGCTGCGGAGCCTGCGAATATCTATGCCCATCGCGTCCATTCAGCGCGATATATGTGAACGGAAGGGAAAGGCATTGTTGAAAGCGGAAAGCGGAAAACGGAAAGCTTGAAGCGGAGCGCAGGCATCCTGCCTGCAAAGAACGGAGAACGGAAAGATAGACGGAACATTCTGTAGTTAAGGTTAAAGTTAAGGTTAATGTTTAAGTAAAAAAATGGCAAAGGTAAAGTCATATTTTTTCTGCGGTGAATGCGGCTACCAGTCGAGCACGTGGCTGGGCAAGTGCCCGGAGTGCGGCAAGTGGAACACTTTCACGGAGGAGGTGGTAAGAGCGGAAAGCGGAAAGCGGAAAGCGGAAAGCGGAAATGGGAGAGGAGAGCGTGGGTCGGCTCCGAAACTAATCAGTGAGGTGGTGGCCAGCGAGACACAGCGTATCCCCACGGGATGCGGTGAGTTCGACCGTGTGCTCGGCGGTGGTATCGTTCCGGGGTCATTGCTGCTGCTGGGCGGCGAGCCAGGCATAGGCAAGTCGACGCTGCTGCTGCAGACGGCTCTTGCCATTCCGGGCAAAAGGATTCTTTACGTCAGTGGCGAGGAGAGTGAACAGCAGATAAAGATGCGGGCAGACCGTCTGACGGAAAGCGGAGAGAGGGGAACGGAGAACGGAGAACGGAGAACGGAGAACGGAGAGCTGTATGTTGTCAGCGAGACTGTTACGCAGAGGATTATGGAACATATCGATGCTGTTAAACCGGACATCCTTGTCGTGGATTCGATACAGACAATATGCACGGAGACGATAGATTCGTCGGCTGGCAGTATATCGCAGATACGTGAGTGTACGGCAGAGTTTCAACGCTATGCGAAGGAAAACAATGTGCCGGTGCTGCTGGTGGGCCATATCACCAAGGACGGCACGTTGGCCGGTCCCAAGGTGATGGAGCATATAGTGGACTGTGTGCTGCAGTTCGAGGGCGACCGCAACTATGGCTACCGTCTGCTGCGTTCGCTGAAGAACCGTTTCGGTTCGACGGCCGAGATAGGCATCTTCGAGATGCAGGGCGACGGCTTGCGCGAGGTTGAGAACCCGTCGGAGTTCCTGCTGTCGCAGAGGGACGAGACGCTTAGCGGATGCGCTGTGGCGGCAACGCTCGAAGGTGTACGTCCGATGTTCATCGAGGTGCAGTCGCTGGTGTCGTCGGCAGTTTACGGCACTCCGCAGAGGAATGCCAACGGCTTCGACTTCAGACGTTTGTCGATGCTGCTGGCGGTGCTTGAGAAGCGCTGCGGCTTCAAGCTGGGAGCCAAGGACGTGTTCCTGAACATAGCCGGTGGCATTCGCGTCAGCGACCCAGCCATTGATTTGGCTGTTGCCTGCTCGGTGCTGTCGTCGAATGTCGACATACCCATTTCGCCACGCTACTGTTTTGCCGCCGAGATGGGCTTAAGCGGTGAGGTGAGGTCGGTGAGCCGCGTGGAGCACCGCATTGCCGAGGCCGACAGGCTTGGCTTTGAGAAGATATTTGTGTCGAAATACAACGCACGTTCGCTCAACAAGAAACGCTTCGGGATAGAGATTGTGGAAGTCTCTGTAATCGAGGATGCGTTCAGAGCGCTGTTTGCATAGAAAAACCTAAGAAAATATAATACTACTATGAAAAAGATCTTTGTAACATTTATACTAGTCCTTGCCGGAAGCGTGTTTGCAGCGCCGGTATACAGGATGCCGGTTGTGAGAATACAACCCAACGGAGACACGCTGCACCTTTTTGTAACGGGAGATGAATACTATCATCGCTTGCACGATGCCGACGACTATACCATTGTTCAGCATCCGCAGACTGGCTGGTGGGTCTATGCCGCGAAGAGCGGGGAACGGAAAACGGAGAGCGGTGACAAATGGGATGTTGTAGCCACCGACTATGCGGCAGGAAGCGTAGACCCCGCAACGGTGGGGCTGACGCCAAATGTCGGCGTGGACCGCGAAACCTGGGAGGGTCTGCAAAAAAGATATAATGTCCCGGAGTGGGCTGCAGTGCCGCGCCCCAAGACGTCGGGGCGAAACCACGGCACACTCAACAACATTGTTGTCTTTATCCGTTTTGCCGATGACGAAGAGATTGCAACGCCTATAGACCGCATCGACACGATATTCAACGATTCTTCGGAGACATCGATATCGATGTACAGTTATTTCAAAACGGTGTCGTACAACAAGATCAACATTCGTTCGAATTTCTTCCCGATACCGTCGGGCAATAACGTGATTTCGTACCAGGACTCGCTGCCGAGATACCTCTTTATGCCGTATAATGCTGCAACCAATCCTAGGGGTTATCAGGATTTTGATGAAAGGAGTGAACTTGAGTTTTCGCTGTTGGAGCGAGCATTGAACTATGTCAATGCCAACTCTCCTATACCGTCGGAACTGAACCTGGATATGGACAATGACGGTAATGTCGACAACGTTTGTTTTATAGTCAAGGGAGCCACCGGTGACTGGGATGAACTCCTATGGCCTCATAAATGGAGCTTATATGACAGAGAGGTGTTCATTAACGGCAAGCGAGTATACGACTTCAATCTGATGCTTGAGGGTGCTAACGAACGCAATTTCAGTAGTTCAACGTTCTGCCACGAGATGTTCCATACACTTGGGGCACCGGATTTGTATCGTTATTATGATAATTCCACGGATCCTATCGGTACCTGGGACATAATGGGTAGTAATACGATTCCGCCGCAAAGTATGGGAGCATATATGAAGTGGAAATTCGGAAACTGGATTGACTCGATACCCGAGATTACCGAGCCGGGGACCTATACTATTCATTCGGTTGGCGATACCAATTACAGCAACTGCTGCTACAAGATTGCCACCGAAGACCCGCACCAGTGGTATGTGTTGGAATATCGTGACTACAACAATCGCTTCGAGCAGACCCTGCCGGGACGCGGCTTGCTTATATACAGGATAAACGACTACTTTATGGGCAACAGTGGATATGACGGTATTTCCATTTTTGATGAAGTATATCTTTTCCGTCCTGGAGGTACCAGTGATCATATTTCTGGATTCATTTCGAAGGCTTTTTTCAGCGCCAATGCAGGGAGAGTGACATTCGACGCTTCGACAGATCCCAAGGCAATGCTCACGGGCAACATTGTAGACAGCAGTATTTTGATATATGATATTTCCGCACCGGGCGAGACTATCAGCTTCAGTTACGCGTATGGCAACAGGTGCTACGTGCCAAAGAATCCAACCACTTCAAGTGTCCGTAATGCCAAAGTGAAGTTGCAATGGGACGCTGATGCACCGCGTTATCATCTGCAATGGCGTGTTGAAGGATCGTCGGATATTGTGGATGTTTATGTCAATACGACGGAATACACTCTTGTCGGTCTGGAAAACAACAGCAGTTACCAATGGCGTGTACGGAGCATCTGTAGTGACGGCGACAGCAGCCCTTACTGTGCGTGGATGACGTTCCAAACCCTTTCCTGTGCCACACCGACTCAGGTTGAAATTGCCAAAGGTGACGCTGCCACAATTTCATTGCCGTTAAGTACTATGTTTGTACATAGTTATACGCAGATGGTTTTTTCCGCCGATGAGATGTCGGGTGAACAGAGTATAGAAAAAGTCGCGTTCAAATATGGGAATAGCGCCCTCACTTCCAAGAGGAACTGCACTATGTATATCGGACACACGGAGAAGAATGAATTTGCAGAGGCTTCGTTGGACGAATATGTCCCGTTCGGTGCAATGCAGAAAGTCTATGAAGGTGGTTTTGTCTTCGAAAGCGGATGGAACGAAATAATGCTTGATTCCGTTTTTGAATATGACGGGACCTCGAACTTGGTGCTCTGTGTGTATGATCTCAGCGAATGGATAAGTGAGGTTTCCTCCTTTTCTGCTACCAAGACAGGTGACCGCTTCACATCAATTGTTGCGGTGGGTAATAATGATTTAGTTGCGGAAGACAGCTCAACATTCTATTCTTTGTCCAATCAAAAAATGCGTTGCGATATCCGTTTTATCGGATGCTCTGAAAACGGCAACGAAATCATAGCCCAAATATCCGATGAAGAGCCAATGGTGACTGTAAACCATAGCACCGTTACTGTCGACGACACCAAGTGCAGAGTCGTGGAACTTTATGACATCACGGGACGACGTATCGCTGCGTCAGCAGGAAAGGCAAACAGCAGGCTTATGGCTCCGTCGTCGGGTGTCTATCTGCTCCGCATCGACGGCTTGCCAGCCAAGAAACTGATAATACTTTGATTTTATAATAAACAACTACAAATACCTGTTTGATGAAACATTTTTTGATTTGTATACCTTTGCTCTTGATGATGCCGCTAAAGGCATCGGCGCAGACAGACAGCATAGTTGCAATGTCGCCCGACCTGACACTGGCAACGGCGTTGGAGTCACCTAAACCGATGACAACGATGTCAGACACGTTGCAGAAATGGGACTTCCGTCTTTCGCTGGGCAGCACCATAATAGGTGGTCGAAACCTGGCGGCATCTGCTTTTTCGGTGACGCCTACAGTTGTCTTTCGCCCCAACGAAAGATTGAAAATCAGTGCATCGGCTACATCGCTGAACTCCTATTCGCTCCATCCTGGCGGATATAATATTCGTGGCCGCGAGGTTCGCGATCTTGCTCCTGTGCGCAATCCCAGTGCCAATGCTGTAGGTATCAGCGTTGCTGCATCGTACAAGGTCAACGACCGTTTGTGGATTGCCGCATCGCTTATGCATATCGGCGGCGGATTGGCATCGGCGGCTATAGTAAATCCCTGGCTGTCCGGTGTGGGTCCCGTAATGCTTGATGCAACAGCTTTCTCGGCGGCAATGCGCTACCGTGTCGGTAAAAAGAGCTATCTTGATGTCCATTTTACAGTCATAGACGACCGTGAAGGCTCTTTCGCTCCGTTATATTGGGGTGGACCTTGGGGCGGATATTATGGTGACCTGTACGGCAGTGCCTTTAACTCACCTTTCAGTTCGTACAGTTTCCACGGCACACTGTTTGATGATTGACCATATGCTCATCTGGCATATCAAAACAAAATATATCAACGTATCAACATAAATCCCGATGAACGAAAAAAAAATAGATAGACGAGAATTTCTGAAAGTTACCGCTGCGGGCACTGTTGCCACTGCTGTGGTTGCAGCGGGTTGCAGCAACAAAAATGAAACTGTCGCAGAAGGTGTCAACCTCGGTGAGGTGCCTTCGGGACAGATGACAATGCGTGAGAACCTGCACGGCGAACAGGTGTCGTTGCTGGGTTATGGATGTATGCGTTTCCCCACTCTTGATGGGCAGAGCGGCCGCGAACAGGATCAGGAACTGGATCAAGATGCCATCAACGACTTGGTTGACTATGCCATTGCTCACGGTGTCAACCTTTTCGATACTGCACCGCCATATTGTAAAGGTCGTTCCGAACACGCTGTCGGCATTGCTTTGAGTCGTCATAAACGCAGTGAGTTTTTTGTCTCTACAAAGCTCTCGAACTTTAATGCCAACACCTGGAGTCGTGAGGAGAGCATCAAGATGTACCACAACTCAATGAAGGAGTTGCAGGTCGACTATCTTGATTACTATATGCTGCACAGCATTGGCGGAACGCGTCGCGATGCCGACGGCAATGAACTTGATTCGATGACGTTGCTCAAACGACGCTTTTTCGACAACGGAATGCTCGATTTCCTCTGCGAAGAACGCGAGAAGGGACGTATCCACAACTTGGGATTCTCATATCACGGCGATATCAAGGTGTTTGACTATCTGCTATCACTTCAGGATGAGGGTAAATACCATTGGGACCACGTGCTGATACAGCATAATTATGTGGACTGGAACCACTCGAAGTTGATCAACGAAAGCAACACCAATTCGAGCTACCTCTATGCCGAGTTGGAAAAACGTAACATTCCTGTCTTTGTTATGGAGCCACTGCTGGGTGGCCAGCTGGTAAACCTCAACGACCACGCAGTAGAGCTCCTTAAACAACACGATCCACAATCTTCTGTCGCGTCGTGGGCGTTCCGTTTCGCCGGCAACCAGCCTCGCATCCTAACTGTGCTCAGCGGTATGACTTATATGGAACATCTGCGGGACAACATCCGCACCTATTCTCCTCACAAACCGTTGAATGATGACGAGTTGAAGATGCTCGAGGAAATTGCAGATGTCTTTGCCAATTTCAAAACAATACCTTGTACTGGCTGCAAATACTGTATGCCTTGTCCTTACGGCATCGATATCCCGACTGTCTTTGCCCACTACAACAAGTGTTTGAATGAAGGTAATGTGCTGAACGATATCGGTACAGATTCAGAGGAAAAAAAGGCCTTCCGTCGTGCCCGTCGTGCATTTCTGGTAGGCTACGACCGTGTTGTGCCGTCGTTCCGTCAAGCCGACCACTGCATAGGCTGTAACCACTGCGTCAATGAATGCCCGCAGGGTATCAACATCCCCGAACAGATGGTGCGCATCAACGACTACGTTGAACAGCTGAAACAGAGTCGGGAATAATGAAGTAGGACGCTATTGGTCAATAGACATTTGTGACTACATCGGCATCTGTTGGCTGAGGCAGTGGAAACTGCCGAGACCCCAAATGATGTCAGTGCTATCGATGCCAACAATTTCGCGCGACGGGAAGCATTCTTCAAGAATGTAGGCAGCGCGAGTGTCGTTGTCGCACTTGTAAGTGGGAAATATCACCAATCCGTTGCAGATGTAGAAGTTGGCGTATGATGCCGGCAGACGCTGGTCGTCGTAGAAAACAGGTGCTGGCATAGGCAGTTCAACGACGGTGGGTTGTTTGCCATTGGCCAGGCGGCAACTGTTGAGTGTTTTGAGGTTAGCCTGCAATGGTGCGTAGTTTTCGTCGTTTTTGTCTTCTTCAACAGCGGTTACGATTATATCGTCGTCCACAAAGCGGCTCAAGTCGTCGACGTGGCCGTCGGTGTCGTCGCCGACAATGCCGTCACCAAGCCATATGATATTGTCAACACCATAGTAGGCACGCAGATACTCTTCGATCTGTGTCTGCTTAAGGCTTGGATTTCTATTTGGGTTGAGCAGGCAGGATGTTGTCGTCAGCAAGTCGCCTTTGCCGTTGACGTCGATAGAGCCACCTTCCATAACGATATGAGGCTCAAACATCGTCATTCCGAGGTGCTTGGCTATGTGTGCCGGTATCTGTGTGTCAAGCTCGTATGGATATTTGCCTCCCCAAGCGTTGTGGTTCCAGTTGACAATGGCGCGCATACCGGCCACCTTGTGGTTGAGCAGGAATGCTGGACCGTGGTCACGACACCAGGCATCGTTGGTCGGGAAACGATGGAACTCGACGTTGACCATAAAGGCGCCTATTTCTTTCAAAGCGTCGTGGACGTGTTGCTCCATAGCTTCGTCCTGAACGTTGATATGGACTGTTTCAACTTCGGTCAGAGTCTTGATGAAAAGATGGTATGAGGGGAATATGGTTTCGATTTTACCTGGCCAGGAATCTTCGTTGTGGGGATAGCTGAGCCACGTGGCCTCGTGACGTTCCCATTCGGCGGGCATATAGAATCCGCGGTCTTTTGGAGTGGGTTTGGTGATCATTTGTTCAATTTTAGGAATTATATGCTAGGAGTTTAGTTAGTCGATAAATCTTTTTAGTATGGGGCTGTAACTGTCGATGCGACGGTCTCGCAGATAAGGCCAGTGACGACGGTATTTGTCACTATCGCCAAGGTCAAGTTCTTCGATATGTGTGCATTCTTCCAGATGCGGTCCCTGCCACAGTATACGTCCAAAGGCGTTGGTGACGAACGATCCTCCCCAGAACTGCATATCACCTTCACGTCCTGTGCGGTTTACGCTGACGACCGGCACGCCGTTGGCCACTGCGTGGCTGCGCTGAATGGTCTGCCAGGCTTGGTACTGCTCGTCGTTGGTGGCTTCGTCTTGATCTACCGCCCAACCGATGGCGGTTGGGTAGAAGAGGATTTCGGCGCCCATCAAAGCGGTGATGCGCGATGCCTCTGGGTACCACTGATCCCAGCATATCAGCACACCGATGCGGGCAAACTTGGTTTGAAACACCTTGTAACCCAGGTCGCCAGGGGTGAAATAGAATTTTTCGTAATATCCAGGATCGTCGGGGATGTGCATCTTGCGGTATTTGCCCAGATAGCTTCCGTCTGCATCGATAACAGCCGTAGTGTTGTGGTACAGTCCTTCGGCACGTTTCTCAAACATTGAGCAGACAATGACCACGCCCAACTCTTTGGCGAGAGCCATAAAATGCTGTGTCGTTGGACCGTTGGGAATGGACTCGGCGTAACGGAAATTATGGTAGTCCTCTACATCGCAAAAGTACAGCGAAGCGAAAAGCTCCTGCAAACAGATAATCTGTGCCCCTTCGGAGGCCAGCTGGCGCACTTTCTCAGTGTAACGGGCTATGTTTTTTTCTTTGTCTGGGCCGCAGCTCATCTGGGCCAGTCCTACTTTTACTTTGTTCATATTGTTGAAATAGTTATCTAAACACTCGTTCTACATATTTGTTGAACCATAAAGGCTGGTGCCATACAAGGCGCACTCCGCAACATTCAGGCTCGACAGTTTTTGAAATGAAAGGCGAATGGGCTTTGATGACTTTATGTCGGTAAGACCTGCCTGCATAAAGTGTGTTTTCCCCGTCGGTGACAATTTCGGCAATGTTGCCGTCCATATCATAAATTCCCAATTCGTTTGGTATCAATTTGCCACCTTCGTGCAGTTTTTTACCGCTATTATGGGCTGTCCATCCGACAAGGTTGATGTGGTCGCTGCCTGAATGTTGGTATCCTTCGCTGAAGATGCCACCGTTGTATGCGAATCGCCATTCCTTTTCTGTCGGCAGTCGCCACTCTTGGTGTATTCTTTCTTGTATCTTACTGCATAGAGAGTCGGCAGCTTCACGGTTGACATTGTTGACAGGCAGCATTTCGCCTCTCACTGTCGACGGATTGCTTTGCATATACCATTCCCACAGCTCTTGCGTCATTTCCTGGCACATTATCCAAAATCCGTCAATCTTGTACAATATGCCGTTTGATTCGGTGGTGTCGGTGTCAAGTGTGTCGCCAGTGCATACCCAAATCGTATAATAGTAATGATCCTTAGTCTCAAGGCCGTTGCTTACCTCGGCCAATTCGCGTGGCTGGGCAGCCAGTGTAGCTGTGAGAAACAGTAACACTGACAGTACGATCGGTTTCAGATGTATGCTACTATTCAATTTCAGTTCTCGATTATAAAGAATTCCACACGTGCTTGTAAACCTCTGGTGTCGCATATGCGGTTCAGAATATCTACCATCGTTTTGCCGCCTACCCACACTCCGTCGCCGGCCACAGGTGCAATCGGGTATGGACCATTGATGTCGGTCATAGGGGAGTGCTGTTTTGCTTTGATGGTGCCTGACGAATTGTTCTTGCGGTTCATCAGTTCGTCAAGAAAGTTTTCGTTCAGCGGATAGTCGACGGTCTCATAGTTGGTTATGCCGGCACTGTCGGCAGCAATGCCGATAGCGTCTTCCAATCCGCCAAGAGCGTCGACAAGCCCCAGTTTCAGCGCATCGCGTCCAGTCCATACGCGACCACGGGCAATACTGTCGACATATTCGTTTCTCAAACCACGTCCTTTGGCTACACGATCCACAAAGACTTTGTAGAAATCTTCCACGTTGCGCTGCAAAAGTTCAAGTGCCACTGGCGACAATGGCCGTGTGATGCTCATTGACGATGAATTGGTGTTGGTCATTACGGTGTCGGTGGTGATGCCCAAAAAACGTTTCAGAGTACCGCCTATTTCTGGAATTGTGGCGAAAACACCAATGCTTCCCGTAATTGTAGTGGGCTCTGCAACGATATAGTTGGCGTTGCACGAAATCTCATATCCTGCCGATGCTGCCACATCGCCCATAGAAACAATGACAGGCTTCTTCTGTTTTGCACGCATCACGGCGTTGGTCATAATTTCCGATGCCGTCACCTGTCCTCCTGGCGAGTTGACGCGGAGCACAATGGCTTTCACTTTGTCGTTGGCAGCTGCGTCGTCAAGGGCTTTTGTAATCTTGTCCGAATACACGGCAACATTGTAACCAGAACCGTCCACAACGTCACCTTCGGCATAGATAATGGCAATCTGTTCTTTTGCCATAACATTGGTCTTCAATGTTTTCGCGTATTCTGCGAGGCCGATGGTCTTCTCGCAGCCATACGATTTCTTCATTGTGTTTTTGATGTCGCTTTCAAAACAAAGGCGGTCTACCAGCTTGTTGTTCAGTGCGTCGTCGGCCAGGCAGGCACTAAGGTTGTCGGCCATCTTGTTCAGGTTTTCGGTGCTTATGTCGCGAGCGTCGGCAATCTCGGCAACGACATAGTCCCATATGCTGACAATGTATTCGCGAACCTGGCGGCGATTGGCCTCGCTGAAATGATCCATAGTGTACGTTTCGCCAGCGCTTTTGAAACTGTTGCTTTTCGGTCTCACTAGCGTCATTTTGACGGCAAGTTTATCAAGCAATTCTTTGAAAAACAGATTCTCTGCACATATACCGCGAAACTCGGCGATGCCCGAAGGATTCATATATATGCTGTCGGCAACCGAGGCTACAAAATAGCCTTGCTGCGTGTAGTTGTCGGCATAAACCAGTATGGGTTTGTCGCTCTCGCAAAAAGCTATCAACGCCTTTCGCAATTCCTCGCTTTTGCCCCACGAATGAGGGAATTGGCTGCCCATATATAAATACAGCCCCTTGATTCTGCTGTCGTTGGCCGCAGCGGAAATACTGCGAAGCATATCCCTGAATCCAACGTTCGAACCATTGTTCATCATCGACTGAAGGTCGCTTTGTGAGCGTTCGTTGACGGCATCGGTAAGGTCGATTTTCAAAAAGCTGTTTTCTGCCACAACGACTTTATCGTCACTGCCTAGTGAACCGATGATGCCGAAAAACAACATCAGTTTGAACAAGCCTACAATAACAAGCACTATCAATGTGCCAACACCCGATGCAAGCATAATCTTGCCGAACGATGGATTCTTCTTTGTCGTTTTTTTGTCTGACATAAATTTTGTTTATAATTTTAAAAAGTATTAACGTTACACGTCAATATTTATTTTGTGTGGTGTAAAATATTATTGCTGTTTTGACGTTAATCGACCGAATTTGATGCATAATGACACACAATTGAAATGAATAGAATAACCAAAACAGTCACAGCAACTGTAATAATTGTACTCGGCAATATAGCAGCCAGCAACGAAGCCTGGTGCCAGAAAAAGAACGACTCCGATGTCGACACATCACACTTCCGCCGCATCGAGCAGGTGAACAAATATATTGAACAGAATTATGTAGAAACGCCTAATTATCAAAAGATAACCGAGAAGGCGGTGTCCTCGATGCTTGCCGAGCTTGACCCGCACAGCATCTATATACCAGCCCGTGATGTGCAGCGCACAAACGAAGGGTTGCAGGCCAATTTCGAAGGCGTCGGCATTGCATTCCAGATTGTCGACGACACCATCTCCGTTACCGAAGTAATAGTTGGAGGCCCCTCAGAAAGGGTTGGACTTCAGATTGGCGACAAACTTTTGATGGTCGACGATACGGTAGCCACCTTCAAGGGTGTCAACAACAACTTCGTTTTCAAGCATCTGCGTGGCAAGAAAGGCACAGAGGTGCGTCTCTCCGTCAAACGTCAAGGCGTTGACACTCCGCTGCAGTTCAGCATTATCCGTGACAAGGTACCCATATACTCGGTAGACACCTACTTTATGATTGACGACACCGTCGGCTACCTCCGCCTCACACGCTTTGCACGTACTTCGCACAATGAGGTTCGCAATGCCATCAACAAGTTGAAACGCAATGGTATGAAGCGCCTCATTTTCGACCTTCGAGGCAATTCGGGCGGTTATCTCGACATCGCCTGTGGCGTCAGCAACGAGTTCCTCCCCGAGCGCAAACTCATTGTATATACTGAAGGCCAGAAGTCGCCTCGTCAGAATTACGCATCCAAACGTGGTGGCAGTTTTACCACAGGCCCGCTTGTCATCCTTATCGACGAATATTCCGCATCGGCATCCGAAATCGTATCCGGTGCCATCCAGGATTGGGATCGCGGCATCCTTGTGGGGCGTCGTTCTTTTGGCAAGGGGTTGGTGCAGCGAATGTTCGAAATTTATGACGGTGCTCAAATCCGTCTAACCACAGCACGCTACTATACTCCTTCCGGACGATGCATACAGAAACCCTACGACGACGGCACCGCTGCCTACCAGCGTGAGCTGCAGAAGCGATATGAACACAACGAACTGGTCAATGCAGACTCCATCAACTATCCCGACTCCTTGAAGTTCTATACCTCTCAAGGACGCGTCGTCTACGGCGGTGGCGGCATAATGCCTGATGTGTTTGTGCCGATGGACACCGTGCGGCTTTCCGACTATTTCCTCTCCCTGCGTTCGGCAGGCATCTTCAACACCTTTGCCCTCAACTATGCCGACAATCATCGTCACGACGCTCTTTTTGCCGATTTCCAGAGTTTCAGCCAGAACTATGATTCGGCTGCCGTCGTGGCAGCATTCACCGAGTTCGCTGCATCCAAGAACATTGTACGCAGCGATGTCAAAGGTGAGTGGGTGGCGGCCTGGATGAGCGACATTGCACGCAAAACCGTTGCCGATACCTCGGCAAGCATTCACGCCGACAACTACGAGCAGTATCTCAGCCAACTGATGAACGACAGCCGTTTTGTAGCACAGCTTGGCGACAAGGCGCGTGCCGAAGACCAGCGCAGCACTCTTATCAACCGCCACAGTGACATCTATATGGGTTATATGCTCAAAGCCCTCATCGCTCGTAACCTCTACGGCATCGAGTTCTACTATCGCGTTATGCAGGACTATGACCGCGGACTCCAGGAAGCCATAAAGACGGTAAACAATATCAAGTGACCATTAAACCTTAAACCATAACCGACAATTGTCACCATCCAGTCGCCATAACGCCGAACGCAATCCGTTGAACCTTACGGTTGTCATAACCGTTGCGATATTGTGTGCGTTGTCGTTGACGCTGTTTTTCATACGTCGCGACAGGGATGAAAGTGCTGCAGCCGCAGCGCGTGAAGCGCGTCTTGCAGCTGAAGAGCAGGCTCGTGAAGCCAGTGAGGCGACATTCAGCGAACAGGAATACTACAACCAGATGGCCGATGAATACATCTCAATGCTGCCATCTGACAAGCAATTGCTGGCGCGCCTCGTCGACAGCGTAAACCATCATATCGTCTATTACGAAACCGGTGACCGACCGTCGTGCTATCTCTTCGACCTTGAATCGCTTACCACATCAGTCCTTTTCGGCGGCGAAAAAGGATTTTATTGCGATACAAAACTGCTGATAATAGGTGCAATACGACAGCAGATACGTGTCGGCGACATCGTTTATTTCATAGCCGGCAACCAGGCCCCCGAAACCGATGAAACCAACGCTGTTGTGGTTTTTTCGATGGACTTGTTTACCCACGAATTGCGTCTTGTCGACAGCGGTTTCGATGCCATCTTTTCAGAACACGACAAGCTTACTATTGGCCATTCAAGACTTGTGTACCACAGTCTTTTCACTGGCGAAAACCACTACGAGCATACCTCTGTGACATACAGTCTTTCGGCCGAATAATAATCGAAGTGTTTTTTTAGCTCCTTTGATATGTGGATTTATTCATAAATGCATCCGCAGGTGGTATCTTGCCACCACCTATGGACCAGCACTGTTATTTCAACCATACTTCGACCATCGTTTAACCATCCTTCAACCATCGTTTAACCATATATAATGGTCGAAATATCGTTGAAGTATCGTTGAAATATCGTTGAAGTATCGTTGAAGTACCAGAGAAGAAGTATTGTGTGTGGCGTTTATGGACTAGGGACTTCGGTTTCCCTTCGGGAGGGGTTGGTGACATTCCTGATAGATGAACGACAGTGTGGAGACCGAAATTTGTGTGCGTTTTGTTATTTTTTTCTTCTATTTCGGCAAAAAATCGTATATTTGCATTTTCACACTTTTGTGTCGCGCTGCGGTATTTGTCTGCTTGTCAGCGTGATGTGCTGTGTGGCATAAATTGAATATATGATAATCTCAAATAATAAAACAAACATCAAGGTGAATGTGTCGTCTGAAATAGGACGACTCAACGCTGTGCTGCTGCATCGACCGGGTGTTGAAATCGAAAGAATGACGCCGGCCAATGCCTCCGAAGCGCTATACAGTGACATATTGAGCAAAAGGATTGTCGATGAGGAGTATCGATGGTTTTGCGGTGTTTTCGAACGCTGCACCAATGTGTTTTATGTCAGTGATTTGCTGGAGAAGGTGCTGGAGGACGACGACCTCTGCACTTCGCTCATAACACGGAGTTGCCAGGCCGAAGGCTGCGAATACCTTGTTGACGAGCTTTTGATGCAGGACATCAAGACAATAGCCCGTGTGCTGATTGAGGGTTTCCCCTATCGTGCAGGCAAGGATCCCGAACGCTATGCCGAGCGCCGCTACGTGCTGCGTCCGCTCTATAACCTGTTTTTTACCCGCGATGCGTCGTCGTCGGTATACGACCGTGTGCTTATCAATTCGATGTCGTTCGATGTCCGCAAGCGTGAAAACTTGATTTACAGAGCCATTTTCAAGCATTATTTCGGCTGTGGCGTGATGAATGCACAGGAGTGGAACCCCAATGCCCACACCGAGGGCGGCGATGTGCAGATTGGACGCTCTGATTTGCTGTGCATTGGCGAGGGTATACGTACTGATGCGAAAGGTGTTGAGTTTCTTGCTCATACGTTCAGCGATCGTCCCATATTCAACATCATTGTGCAGCAACTGCCACATAAACCTGATTCGTTCATCCATCTTGATATGGTTTACACGTTTCTGGACCGCGACCGCTGTATGATGTATGAGCCTATGCTTCGCAAGACCAATGAGTTTGCTGGCAAGGCAACAACGCGTATCGAGATCGACAACGGTAAAATACGCTACCATCAATGCAAGAATATCCTTGAGGCATTGAAGCAGGTGGGCTGGGATATGGAGCCTGTTTTCTGTGGTGGTGACGATGTGTGGATGCAGCAGCGTGAGCAGTGGCACAGTGGTGCCAACTTCTTTGCTCTTGCTCCTGGCAAGGTGATAGGCTATCGCCGCAACAGCCACACCATCGATGCACTGGACAGTGCCGGTTTCAGCGTGCTGCGTGCCGAGGATGTCGCCGAAGGCCGTGTCAGCATCGACGACTATCAGCGCTGTGTGGTCACTTTCGCTGCCAGCGAACTGCCCCGTGCCGGCGGCGGTGCCCGCTGTATGACGATGCCGATAAACAGGGACGAATTGTAAACAGTGGAAGTCCCCATTTATCTTCCCTTTAGAACAAAACTTTTAAAACCTTTATAATGGACAAAACTTTGAAACATTATCATTTGGTGAACAACGCAATAGGTTGGCTGATAGGCATCATAGCCTGCGCTGTTTACATTATGACCGCCGAGGCCACCGCATCGTGGTGGGATTGTGGCGAGTATGTTGCAACAGCCTTCAAGGTTCAGGTGGGTCATCCCCCGGGAGCACCAACGTTCCAAATCTTGGGCCGACTGTTCTCGCTTTTCACGGATCCCTATCACGCTGCATTTGCTGTCAATGTTATGTCGGCTGTGGCCAGTGGATTGGGTATTATGTTCCTTTATTGGACCATTACCCTTTTGGGTAAAAAACTGATTAAGCCTGAAGAAATTGCGCTGAACAATATCAAGGTTTGGGCTGTCTTTGCATCAGGCATCGTTGGTGCGCTGGCATACACTTTTACAGATACTTACTGGTTCTCGGCCGTCGAAGGTGAGGTCTATGCTATGTCGTCGTTCTTCACTGCCGTGGTGTTCTGGGCCATACTGAAATGGGAGGAGCAGTCCGACGACAAACATTCGCTGCGTTGGCTGGTTCTCATCAGTTTCCTCGTCGGTATGGCTATCGGTGTCCACCTGTTGAACCTTCTGACCATTCCGGCCATAGTGTATGTTGTTTACTTTAAGAAGTATCCTAAGACGACGCTCAAAGGCTTCATTGTCAGCGGTGTGATATCGCTTGTCATCCTGGCTGTGGTGCTGTGGGGTGTCATCCCCGGCATTGTCAACCTGTCGAGCGACTTTGATGTTTTCTTTGTCAACAAGCTGCATCTAGGTTTCAACACGGGTACTGTGGTGTTCTTCCTGCTCGTCGCACTGTTCATAGTGTGGGGCGTGTGGAACAACTCGCATCTGAAACGTCCCGGCAAGACGGTCAACATCGTCGTGCTGTCGGTAATCTTTGCCCTTCTGTTCTTTGCCAAGATAGGTGCCGGTACCTTCTCGTTTGGCTACTTCATCGTGCTGCTGGCTTTGGGAGCAGCTTCGTATTTCATCATCAAGGGCAAGAATCGCCAAGTGACCAATGCAGCCTTGATGAGTCTGCTGATGCTTGTGGTTGGCTATTCGACCTTCTTCATTCTCGTCATACGTGCCAACACCAATACGCCGCTCAACGAGAATGCTCCTGAAGATGCTGTCGCTATGCGTGCCTATCTGGGTCGCGAACAGTATGGTCAGACACCTTTCCTGACTGGTCCTTACTATACGGCAGGCAACCCCATCGGCACAGAGAACGACTATGCCAAGTATATCCGCTCTACTGATGGTGAAGGTCGCGACTACTACAAGGTGGCTTCGTATGCCAAGAAGTTTAACTACAACGAGAACCACACTGGTGTGTTCCCGCGTATGTACAGTGCCGACGAAGACCGCAATCATCCTACCTACTACCGCTACTGGGCCGGTGAACCGCCTATCGGTGAGAAACCTACCTTTGCACAGAATATGACTTTCTTCCATCGCTACCAGATGGGTTGGATGTATTGGCGTTACTTTATGTGGAATTTTGCCGGACGTCAGAACGACATCCAGGGTCACCATTTTGATGACAACACTGGTATGCAGGGTATTCATTATCCGACAATCAACTATGTCGATGGCAACTGGATATCGGGTATCAACTATGTCGATGAGTACCGCCTCGGTCCACAGGACAACCTGCCCGACGTGATGGCTAACAACAAGGCTCGCAACAAATACTATATGTTGCCCCTTCTGCTGGGTATGCTGGGCCTGATATACCACTGCATCAAGAACCGTAAGGATGCCTTTGTGGTGTTTATTATGTTCTTTATGACTGGTCTTGCTATCGCCATCTACCTGAATATGCCTCCGTGCCAGCCGCGTGAACGTGACTATGCTTTCGTTGGCTCGTTCTATTTCTTCGCGGTGTGGATCGGTCTTGGCGTTTATGCGCTTTTTGACTGGTTGACCACCAAGTTTGAGAAGAAGGAACGCAACGGATACCTAATTGCCGGTGCGGCCTGCATACTACTTGGTCTGCTGTTCAACGGTGCCGCTTTCATTCTGACATTGACTGGTGCTGTGCTTGTGATTGTCAGCGTGGTACGCCTGCCTAAGGTTGTGGCATTGCCATTGGCGTTTGTGCTTTCTATGACTGTGCCTGTGATTCTCGGTGCCGAGAACTGGGATGACCACGACCGTTCGCAGAAGACTGCAGCGCGCGACTTCGCCAAGAATTATCTGGGTTTGGCAGACAAGAACGGCGTTGTTATAACTTTTGGCGACAACGATACCTTCCCGCTCTGGTACATTCAGGAAGTGGAGGGCTGGCGCACCGATGTCCGCATACTCAACTACACTCTGTCGGGTATGCATTGGTATGTCGACCAACTTTACAACAAGCTTTATGAGTCTGACCCGCTGCCATTTACGTTCCCGCGCGAGATGTATGGTCTTGGACACGAGATTTATGTCTACAACCCCGACGGACCGCGTATGGAAGTGACAGATGCATTGCAGACGGTGGTCAACAACCGTAGGCAGTATGTGCGTTCCGAACGTGATGGCGACAGCGTCATATATTTGCCAACCAATAAGTTCCAGATAACGCTCAACAAGCCCAAACTGGTCGAGAACGGTATTATCACCGCTGAACTGGCTGAAGAGATACCCGATATCATCACCTTCGATGTCAATATCCGTCGCGGTTATTTGACACGTAATGAAATGATGATGCTCGACTTCCTTGGTACCAACCGCTTTGAGCGTTATGTCAGCATTATGAACACGAACTATATACGCAATGTGTTCCCGATTGTCAACGACTATAGCATTGACGACGGTATGTTGTCGCAGTTGGTGCCGTATCGTGTTGGGGATTATTCCAGATACACCAAGCGTACTGCCGACTATCTTATAAAGGGAATCCGTAACGCTGATGGTAGCTACACGCCGCTGCAGTGGGGCAATTTGGACAAGGATATCTATATTGACCCCATAAGCAAGAATATGGGTAACGTGCAGCGTCAGACCTATATCCTTCTTTCAGACCAGTTGTTGAGAGAGGGTGACACTGTTGCGGCTCGTGCGGCATTGGATATTAGTGAAAAGGCTTTCCCGACCTCCAATTTCCCCAACGACCGTTTCGCGCTGATGATGGTATTTGCTTATAGCCACATCGGTGACCAGATGAAGGCTTACGACATTCTCTGCGACGTGTTCGACTACTATCGTCAACAGCTTGACTATGTCAAACAGTTCCCGGCTGCCAAGGCAAACAGTGTGGAGCGTATGACTGCCGATGCATCGTATTTCCTCTATCAGGTGGTGTCGATGCGCAACCACGGTTTGATGCGCAATCCGTTCGACAATAGTCCCGAGGTAGCTCTCACCGAACAGGGAGCCGAGATGTTTGCTGCTTCTTCGGCTGAAAATGCGGCACGTCTCAAAGCCATCGACGATTTTGCCAGCAGCGCAGTCTATCAGAACGAGATTGTTCCGCTGGTGAACAGTATGAGATAAGAGTAAATTCATACTTATTAAGAGTGTCTTGATATCACGCAAGTGATAGTTGAGACACTTTTTTTTTGTTTATTCGAAAAAAAAAGATTATCTTTGTGGAGGGGAAAGATAGTGTCGTTGTTGATTTAGATTATTGATAATGATAGTGTTATAGTGTAATCCGGTTAATTATGAAAAAGTTTTTTATCTTTTTTTTTATTGTTGTCACTTTTAGTGAGGGACTTTTTGCACAATGTGACTTTGCCATAGAGCCGCACGGCAGCAACCGGTGTTGTGTTAGATTTCTTGACTATAATGTTTTGCCAGATTCGTCGTCGGCTTGCCGTGGAAACGAGGTTGAATATTCCATTGTTGGCGACAGCGTAGGAAGTTTTCACTATTTATGGCAGGTAACAGGAGGAATAATATCATCCTATTCGTCGGATAGTACGACAGTTGAAATAATATGGGGTAGTGGAGAGGAGGGCTCCATTAATGTAACACGCTTCTCAGGGCGAAGGAACTGCACTGTTTCCAAACGTATTATTTTGGTGGACAGGCCTGTTGTTGCGTGTTCGACAGTCCCAAACTATGTGATAACCAGTGATGGCAAGAAGGTGATAAATGTATGTGAAGGAGAAAAAATATTTTTTTCAGATTGCAGCCATTCGGATGGTACACCGATAACCGACAATTATTGGGAAGTTGTAGGTGGTTTGACGTCAAACAGTTCGTTTTTCGAGTATACACCTTGGGGTGTAAGTGTGGTTAATATTACTCACAGGGTTTACAACGCCTGTGGTTGTTATGATGAAGAAACAATAACCGTTAATGTTGCGGAAAATTGCCCTTTGGATATAAGTTGCTATGGTACTGTCTGTGCAGGCGACGTTCAGAGTTATGCAGTATATTCGCCTATTTGTGAAGAATATGTTTGGGGAGTCGAAAACGGAAGAATAATTGCGGGGCAGGGAACTCCATATATAATTGTTAGATGGAACAATCCATCGTCAGGATATGGAGTATTAACACTTGACGGGAGTACTTGCGAATGTGAATGTAAGTCTCCCAAATCAATACGTGTTCCCATAATAAGTAGCAGTGTCTCCATTGAAGGTCCTGACACGGTATGCATAGGTACGGAAAAATTGTACAGCGTTCCTGTATTTGGTTCTACGGATTACAGTTGGAATGTGGAACCTACAGGAACAACAGTGTTTTCTACATTATTGCCAAATGAAAGTGTGATTCGTTTCGATAATGCGGGAACATATACAATTAGTGTTGATTATACGTGCCCATTTGCAGATTGTAGTGGCTCGGGTGTGGAAAAAAGTGTTGTGGTTCTTGACAGTCTTCGAATAATGCCGCGGTCGGCAAAAATATGTGCCGGTGATGTCTTTAATTGTTCTACCGACAGCCAAATGCCGGTCCATTGGACAGTGACGAAAGGAGATTCTCTGGTGTTTGACACTACGGGTGTTGCTTTCTCATTTAGGTTTGGCAGACCCGGTTTATATCGCGTTCAGGCAAATAGTGGCAGCCACTGTAATACAGCGGTGTGTGCCGTGAATGTTAAAGGACGTCCTGAAAAACCTACTGGCATAAGGTATCCCGCCCACGCTTGTCCTAACAGTGCTGTCCTTCTATCCGCCAGGCCATCGGCAGGGAATTATATTGAGTGGCGCTCTGCTTGGGGCGGGACATATCCAAACCAGATTGAGGGAGACACTGTAAGCATTGGTTTCGGCGATACTATTGCTACACTGTTGGCGTTTCAGGTGGACAGGGAACTGGGATGCCGTTCGGACAGCATAATAATTAAAATCAACGAATTTTATCTTGCACCGCTTTCGCAAGACACTGTCAGAGTATGCCAGGGACAGACTGTTTATTTAAGTGTCGCAGATCAGAGCGATGATGGAGTATTGTACAATTGGTGGGTAGACTATCCCAAGTATGCAACTATCAAGACAGACAACAGAGTCTCATATGTTTCTATTCTTGCCAACTACACAAATCAACAAATTCCTTACACCACCACGCTGTTTCTTAGAAGGAAAAGCTGCCGGGGCGACACTTTGAACAGGGTCACCCTGTTGATTGGTCAAACCACACCTCCTACAATAAATGTTCCTGAGCCTGTTTGTCAGTACTCTGGTGTTTTTATTACGATGGATAACGCACACGAACAGTCAGGATCTGTAGGGCAATGTCACTGGAATGGAGGCGGAAGTGCTGTGGGACTGGGATACTGGGCCACGTTTGAAGAACCAGGACAGCAGTTGGTGACACTGCATTATGTGTCGGAGTATGGATGCCAGCCTGTTAATACCGAAACTTTTGTTGAGGTGCATCCGTATTTTTTTTCACATCTTGACATAGAAAGCAATCCGGGATATATATGTATGGTTGTGGATGGTAATGTCTCTGGTAATGTTAACTATCTGTGGAACACAGGAGCCACAACGCAATGCATACCATACGAAAGCGGACAGGTGTATTCTTGTACTGCTTATGTTGGGGACAATCCCTGTCCTGCGGAGGCATCTTTGAGCAATGATCCACCGCCACCACCACCGTGTCCGCAGAGAGATACTGTGCCAGGTGCATTGTCAAGTATTATGGAGTGCTTTGACAGTGTGCGTTTTTTCCGCAATAACCAAATACCGCAGGAGGCAACAGACCTTTTTGTTAAAAGTCTATTGACCGGTGTTGTCGAGCATTATGATTTCAGCACTTCGTCTTTGCTGGTTAAACTTGACACGGTGGGGCCGTATGTGGCAACGATAAACTGGCGTGTCAATGATGTGTGCTATACATCAATTACCAAAGACACTGTTAGGGTATTGCCACGCATTAGTGTTAAAAACAATTGCTTAGACTCGCTGATTATATATGATAGTAGTGAGTATTATATGTATTTTCCATTGTTGCGTATTGTTAATGTTTACGATGGTGAAAATCAGCTATTGTTAAGCAGGCCGTTGACACCTCAAATGCATCGGATTGCCATACCGACAAATGGGTTAAGTGACGGGGAAGAGATAAATATAGCTCTAAGAATAGGGACGTGTAATTATCATATGTCTTATACATTCCACAAACCGCCAAGCGATGTGACAATTACTGCAAGAGATAAAATGTGTACTCAGACTCCATTCTTTTTCTCTGGAGATGCCGAGGGAACAGGTTTGGAATACAGTTGGGACTTTGGAGATGGCTCGTACAATTATGGTATGAATATATGGCACGTGTATGGTGACAATGTCCAGAATCCTACTATAAGACTGATTGTGACAGATATTCAAGGTTGTTCCGTGTCGACAACATTACCAGTATACACAAAAAACAATCCTTTTGAAACTAATGGGTCTGACTTGAGAAAAATAAAGTATGATAATACTAATTATCCAGTATGTAGTGGTACGCCTGTAAAGCTTGTATATGATAATGCATTGGGAAATAGGCCTTCGTTGACGAATACTAAATATGTGTGGACTCCACAAAACGACACCACGTTTGTGGATAGCACTTTTGTAACAAATACTGGAACCTATTTTGTCCTTGCAACGGATACCCTTTATTTGTGCAAAGGTGCGGACAGAATAGATTTAAGTTTCTTGAACACCCCCAAAGCCGATATTAAGCATAAACAGTTTTATTGTCTGGGAGATATGGTGAATCTTTTTGGAAATACTGGTTCGCAATATCAATATGAATGGACTATAACATCGCCGTCGGCCAATACTGCCAGTTACAGCACGGCCAATGTCTCTTTTGACGCCGACGAAACTGGTGTATGGAAGGCAAAGCTGAAAGTGTCTATGCCGCCGGGGACAAGCAGTTGTTGGTCGATGGATTCGGTTCTTTTTAGTGTCGTTGAGCCTCCAAGCCCCCCAGTCATTGAGTATGTCGACAATGAGTGTATAACAGAGGGGCCTATATCGTTGCGAAGCGGAGACGGCGACAATCTTATTTGGAGTAATGGCACATACGGAACTAATACAGTGTATTATTACGACGGTCTGGTATCGGCGTTCCGTATTGATCCGCATACAGGCTGCAAATCGCCTTCGGCGCAGATTGTTATTCCAGAGGCTCCGCGATTCGATGCCCTTTTGACTGGATGCTACGAGCTTTGTTATGGGCAGCAGGGAACATTGGATTTGTATACCTTGGGTACAAATATCAACTGGTGGAAATGGATGAAGGATGATGAGTCTATTGTCAATCAAGGACAGACGCTTCCGAGCCAGTTAAGCGTTGAGGCAACCAATAATTATGTGCTTGTGGTGTCGTATGGCAACGACTGTGAATCAACATCGCCTGATTTGACTATTGAAGGTGTGGATTGTGCAGAGGACCCGGCCAGATTGATAAAGGTTATTTACGATAAGATCAAGTTGACTCTTGACGGATGCAAGGTTTCGGCAACGTTGTCTTTCTTTTTTGAGAATTTGTCAGACGACAACTATACATTCACTAATATGTCCATTTCACCAAATCAGACTAATTACAGTTGGCTTCCATCGTCTGTGGCTATTCCTGCTCACGGTTCGTCAGGAATCGTCACCGTTGACGTTGAGTTCAATGACTTGTCGAAACCTATAGTCTTGTTTGTGCTGTCAGATGGTACAAATATTCTCGGTCTCTTTGCTGTTGATCTTCTTGAATGGATTATTGAACAGGGTGTTGACGATGGGTGTTACTTCGGTACAAATATGGACGTTGTATATGACCCAACGAGAGGCAGTCCTGGACACAGTGTTTACTTCGATTTTGAAGTGTACCCATCGGTGCCTGATGTTTTAATGGTGTGGAGTGATGAAGGTGAGATAATACATACGAACTACGATCCAGCATTGAACCTACTGAAAGGCCAAATGTTTATCGACTATGGCAAACTTAGCCAATTGTCTTATGCTGACAGTTGTGTTCATTTTCATATTTTGGTGTGCAAAAAAGATGAACTATGTATTTCCGATACCTGTATAGATGTTGACAGGATGATGGAAAGATCGCTGCCGCTCGAGTATCAGTCACAGTCTAAAGCCATAAATAAAGGATTGGAATTGGAGTCTGGTGTACGCTACACTTTAAAGCCCAATCCTGCAACGGGGATTGTCACAGTGATCGACGTGGCGAATAGAAGCGAGGCAAGAGATGTTGTCAGGATTGAGGTGTATACATTGGATGGCAGAAAGGAAATGCTGTTGAGTGACAAAGCGTCTTTCGATGTGCAGCATTTGCCGAATGCTGCGTACATTGTGCGTATAGTGTCGAAGGACGGTAAAAAAGAGTATGTTAAACTGATAAAAATGTAGGATGATGAAAACGAACAAATGTAAATTTGGATTAGCGTTGAGCCTCTTGATTTTTGTTCAGTTATTGCTTGCAGACAGTCTTTTGGCCCAGAGTGAAAGGTTCTTGTGGGAAATACACAGTCCTGATATCTATATAGTACAAAAAGAGATTGACAGTGTTGGCAATGTATATGTTGGCGGTACATTTGGCTCGCAAGATATGTTGGCTGGGCAGCTGATATGTCCTGCAGATACAAATGCTTGGCTTATGGGGTCACGAGGTGTGTTTATCGCAAAATTTGACACAGCAGGTACGATGCAGTGGTGTCGTTCGGTTAAAGACTGGAGAGAGGGTAATGGAGTTTTCACTGGCTTCTATATTCGTGACAGTAAGATTAGTTTTGTTTTTTCATATTATTGCAAATATCTTTTGCTGCCGTGGGATCCTTATCAGCAAAATAAACATTGCTGGCTGCATTTTATCGACACAACGTATTATGGAATGATTGACGGCGTGGTGCAACCATACGGCACATTGCCGTATCGATATGGAACATATTACTATTTGGTTTCTCTTGACCTTGACGGCAATAGACTTGATACTAAAATTGCAAATTATTTATATGGCAAATATTGTCAAGATAGCAAGGGGAATCACTTTTTTCTTGTAAATGAAGACTCGGATAGTTCGGGGCGTTGCCCTTATATACAGTTAAATGACGATACGACACAAAGATTTTATTTTCCATCAGATAATAGTTATGTATATCCACCTGCTTTTGCACAGAAGCAGACTCCCTATTTAATAAAAATAAACTCAGATTGGACGAATGTGACAATAACTCAACTTACAGACTCTCTAAATGGATATAGGAATGTTCAAGGAGATTCTGTTTTCAGTGTTGAGTATTATGACGGTTATAATTTTTGTTCCTTCGAAATAGACAATCAAGATGTGTTTTATATTTCTGGTTTCATTTATCCGGATAGGTTTAATACCAGTCGCCCATTGGAGCTTAAATTTAATAGCGGGGCAACACTGTGGTATGATAGCGGTTTCGCTGGGTGTTCTCAAAATTATATCCTAAGTGTGGATACTATGGGCTATGTGCGATGGGCGCAAGGATTTTACTATGAGAACTTCCCTGATTCTGAAAGGGGCGATTTTCGTTCATATAATGATATGAATGGTGGTGTCTTTGTTGATTCTGATTATGTCTATTATATAGGTAGTTTTTTTTCGCAAACACGTTGGGAAGCGGAACTATATGTTCCAGAATATGTGCCTATGTTGAATGTTTTTTTTGACAGGAACCATCAAGATACACTGTTATTCCCCAATCCACGCCAATGGTATGTTGCATCCATTGTACAATATGATAAAAGGACAGGCGAATATATTTCTCATATTTCCCTGGGTGCAGATTCTGTGGGAACTAGAAGTGGACGTGGAGCACGCCCTTATGTTTCGGAGGACTATATTATGACCAATGCCTCAAATACTTATATAAATAATTGCACGTATAGATATAATAGACATACGAATTGTATGGAAGTGTACGATACAATTTTTTCATCAGGGCTAGTTGGCAATAAAGGAGTGCTTGTCAGTGATAATGGTTTTGTGGAAAAATGGATATCAGGTGGTTCGTTGCAGTCTTCGAATTTTTATATTCCTGCTAACAATTCTACTTGTGTTAGTATTATATACTATTATGATTCATTGTTAGACAGGCGCAGGAGAGAGATGCCTCCGGAAGATTCTACGGCAGTTGAGGGTGTTGGAGAAATAAATATTAAGGTTTTCCCGAATCCTACGAGTGATATTGTGAACATTGTCGTGTCGGAACCGATAAGGCAAATTATGCTATATGATGTGGATGGCCGTATTGTGAAGAGTATAAAGATAGGAGCGTCTACATCGACAAGCATCGACATAGGGGACTGCCCACAGGGTGTGTATATCTTGAAGATAAGCACTATGTCGGGAGAAAGTGTCGGTAAAATTATTAGGATATAGTATGGTTGAGTGTTGGAAGTAGTTGTTTACAACTATATTGATAAAAACATTATTCGTTCTGCTTGTGTCTGTTTGTTTTTTCGTATTTTTGCAAAAAAATAAACACTTCAAAATGAAGAAAAAAAGACCGGCAAAAAAGGCAAAGAAACTTGTTGTGACTTTGCCATACACTGATTTTGAGAGATTAAGCGCATATGCTAAATCGCAAGGCGCTTCGCGTCCAATTGTGGCCAAACGTCTTATAAAGGCGCAACTTGCGGAGTTGGCAATCGAAAAACAACAGCGGCAGGTCAAAAACCAGTTGGGACTTTTCGATTCGATGCAACTGGACATCTTCAATGGCACCTCAAAAACAAAAGATTGACATTTTGCTTTGCGGAATGAAATCTT
>JAEEMK010000016.1 GCA_016283175.1 Bacteroidales bacterium | reverse complement strand
AATGAACTTGACAGCATCTTCTACACCATCGACGGAACAACGCCAACACGCTTCTCGACACTTTACGACAAGCCATTCACCGTCAGCAGCGACGCCACGGTCAAAGCCGTCACATACAACCCCGAAAGCGGCTACAGCGCCGTCGTGACACACCGCAGGACCCGCACCCAAAGCGACCTCAATCTCACCTACATCACCAAGCCCGCTCCACAGTACTACGAGAACGGCGAGACAGGCCTCATCGACCGCCTGCACGGCACAGAAAACTACCGCATCGGTGGATGGCAAGGCTGGCAAGGCGATATGGAGGTTGTCGTCGACCTGCTGGAGGTGAAGTCAGTGTGGAGTGTTGGTGTAGAATGTCTGGAGAATATGAAGAGTTGGATTTTCTTCCCGAAACAGGTCGAGGTAAGCACCTCTGTCGATGGCGATAAATACAGCCCTTTCCTCGTTATAAATTGCGACAGGAAAAAAAATTTCCCCGACAAGCTTGAGAGAGCAGACGAGAGCGTGGTGTATAACTTCTACGACTTTAACCTCAACGCAGTGCCCGCCCGCTACGTTAAGATAAAAGCAATAAACTACGGCAAACTTCCCAAATGGCACGTAAGCGCCGGTGAACAGGCCTGGCTCTTCGTTGACGAGATAGAAGTCAATACAAGTAAAACACTAAGCCACGACGACGTAGATATATAATGTCATACAATCAATGTATTTCAAATCTCATAATACAAGATTCAGAGTTACAGCAGCGACTGCCCTGCTGTTGCTGCTCACTTCCTGCAGCACCAAGCCCTGCCGCTGCTACCTGCTAACGCGATGGGGCAGCGTCCGCGTCAGTGAGACTTACATTGATCGCGACACACATTGCAGCGAATTAGGATACGACCGCCCCAGTCCGGACGACAGTAGCTTCCGCTACTGCACAGAGATCGAAATTGCAGAGATGGACACAATGGATATTGTCCGAATGTTTTGGGGGAAGCAACAGTAGCCACAATCATCACAACATCAAGAACAACAAAAAAAAATTAATTCAAAATAAAACGACTATGAAACGTAAAATAACAGCCTCTATTGCCATAATTGCACTTCTAGCATTATCGTCGTGCGACACCAAGACCTGCAAATGTTACGTCTACAACGGCGTCAACACCCCGACAATGGAATACGAGTACATTTCAGAAGGCAACTCCTGCTCCACTCTTGATTACAACCGCGGCACCCAATACCGCACCTGCCTTGAATACAACGAACCAGACATCAACCCCGGCGACATCGGACAGGAGTATAAGAAGTAACACATTATTCCAATATTTGGGACATAAGGGCAGTTGCAAACAACTGCCCTTTTTGTTTAACAAGAACTATTGAGCCCTTACTACAAAAAAATTACATAACTTACTATAAACATGTACAATAAAAAAAAATGCCATCCGTTCATGCATGAAATTTTTGGGATATGCCCCTAAACGACGAAAATTGGAGAACAACCGACTTGAATGTTGACAGCCTTTGGCTGATTGACAAACGTGATAATTCTGGCAAGCACGAGAACAATTATCATGGCAACTTTATTCCGCAGATACCAAACCAACTCATTCGTCGCTACACAAAAAAAGGTGAAACAGTTCTAGAATTGTTTACTGGAAGCGGAACGACTCTTTTCGAATGTGAAAAACTAGGCAGAAACTATATCGGCTTTGATATAAACAGTCAGATGATTAACTACATCAATCAAAAAATGGCTGACTGTAATAGCATTCATTATTCACTGAACGAGTGTGATGTAACAGACGCTGAAAAAATTAATAGAACTTTAAGACAACAATTTAATTGGACAGATAAAGGGAAAGCGAACTTCTTAATTGCGCATCCACCATATCTGGACATAGTTAAATTTACAGACAAGACTGAAGATTTATCAAACATTACCGATCTTAACCTATTCATTGAACGCTTTACTCAAGCGATGGCAAACGGTCTTTATTATTTGGAGAGAAACAGATACTTTGCCATTGTTGTTGGTGACATATACAAAAAAAGCGAGGTAATTCCTTTAGGTTTTTATCTAATGTACGCAATAAAAAAAACCTTCAAAGTCAAAATGAAAGGCATCATTGTCAAGAACATTGAAGGCAACCGAGGGAAATTGGGTTCACAAGGTATATGGAAATACCGTGCCCTAAACAGCGACTATTATCTGTTCAAACACGAGTATATTTTTGTTTTTAAAAAGGAGTTTTAAATATGACAAAAACAGAACTATTCATAAAACTGGCAAATCCAGATAAAAATGGTTTTTCACGCTGGGTAAATGTATCTGAATTTATAGGCGAATACAAGGATTTAAAACTCGGTAACGGAGGCAGTTGGTGTCGTCAAAGTTCCTCTCTTGCAAAAAAATATATAGTTCAATTTGACAAAAGTAAAACTTCAGGCAATTCCATCGACGCTATACGTTTGAACGGATTCAACACAGAACAGACCTTTAGTCAGAACATTCGTTCAGACATCAAAGATTACTACAAAAGCAATAATTGTGTTATGCTTGGCATTCAAGGCAATTCGGAGAATACCAAGATAGAAATCGACCACAAAGATGGCCGCAAAGACGACTGGCGTGTTTCAGACATTTCTACACAAAGGATAGAAGATTTTCAGCCATTATGCAAAGCAGCCAATGACGCAAAACGACAAATCTGCAAACGATGCAAAGAGACAGACAAGAGATGGGATGCCAAAAATCTATTAGGCAATCCATATTCATTTTATGAAGGCGATGAGAACTACAACGACGAATTGGGATGTAAAGGCTGTTATCAGTATGACCCTGTTGAATACAGAATGCAGTCAGTAAAAAGAATAACCCAAGAGGCCTCCGAGCACACCACCGATTTTATTATGAACAAATTATATGGAAAGGACACCAAATGACAACACACGTGTTTATAGTAGACGATACTACTTTCAAGTATCATCTTGAATATATGTTTGCGGGAACAGGTGCAAAGGAAAACGATGTGGATTTCAATAACCTTCCAACAACAAAGTTACACTATAGCACAGAAAACAATCTTGTTGGAATGATGGCAGATGGATGCCGCATTAGAAGAAATGACTTGATAATCTTTTACCTTCAAGCAGTTTCGAGTAAAAAAAAGAACGGACACGACGGAATGTTTTTTGGCGTCTTCCAAGCTGTAGACGACTGCATTTTTATAGATGGCAACGACAAAAATCAGTTTTTGAAAAAAAACCTTGGTAAATCATTAACATTTAGATTAAAGATAAGACCCTACGAAGTATATTCAAAAGGTGTAACAGAATGGGCTGCATTGGACGAAATCAAAAACATCTGTTCACCTAGTCAAATGCTTTGGAGTCTAATATACCGCAAATTAAAAGGCAATCGTGGGAACACAATGATAACCATATACGAAGCCGAACGACTTATAAACTTAATAAGCACCGAGAACAACCATAAACCACTGACAATTCCTACCAGACACAGTCTGACTTATGATGCAAATGACAAATGCATTACAACAGTTCCAGGCACTTATAATTATAAAGGCAGAACCGGCACACTAAACATTGTTCCACGACTTGCGAACAAATACAGCCGCAAAAACGCACATGAAGTACACCTGCAAATGTATATAACTCAAAACATTGGGCGTGGCACAAATACAAGCTTGGATAATGCTTTGGATATTATCGGCAAAAATGTGGAATGGATTGGCAATGAAGTCTCTTGCGGTGTTGGAATGCATCGTATTGATGTGATGATCTCTGTAGAAGAATCACTTACAAAAAGACTATTGATACCAATAGAACTCAAATCAGGCCCTGCTTACAAAGAAATCACATCACAGCTTGAAAAATATATCAACTGGATTGAACAATACTATATTCCAAATCGAGCAAGCATCATTCAACCAGTCTTGATTTGTAAAAGCGGGAAAGGACTTCCGACGAAAATAAAGGAAGAATTCAATAAGTTTAACACTAAAAATGGCACATTACCACTTATTTATATTGAATACAGCATTAATGCCGACATAATAGTATTCAAAAAAGTTTCATATTAAACGATGAACTACATTGGCTCAAAATACAAACTCTGTCAAGATTTTCTACCTTCGGCAATAAAAAGTGTCTGTGGAGAGAACCTGTCACAAATGATCTTTTGCGACATATTTGCCGGCACTGGAATTGTTGGACGGACATTCAAGACTTCCGTAAAAGAAATCATTTCCAACGATATCGAATACTATAGCTATGTCCTTAACAGAAACTACATTGGAAACTGTGAAGAAATAGAAGACAAAGAACACTATATAGAAGAATTAAACTCTTTACCTTTGACAGATACTGGGTTTATCTACAAAAACTATTGCAAAGGTGGCAACGGAGAAAGACAGTATTTCACCGATAAGAATGGAATGCGTATAGATGCCTGCAGAATCTCAATTGAAGAATGGAAAAGAGAAAAACGAATCTCCGACGACTTATATTATTTTCTACTTGCCAGCTTAATAGAAAGCGCCGACAAAGTAGCAAACACAGCATCCGTTTATGGAGCATATTTGAAAAAAATCAAGAAAACAGCGCAAAAAGACTTAGTAATACACCCTGCTGACTATGTTTTATGTAAAAACAGGAATAGTATATTCAACGAAAATGCCAACACGCTCATAAATAAAATAGAAGGAGACATACTTTATCTCGACCCACCATACAACTCAAGGCAGTATGGAGCCAATTATCATTTGCTCAACACGATAGCTGAATATAAAGATTTTAACCCACAAGGTAAAACAGGCTTAAGGAAATACTTACGCTCAAAATACTGTTCTTCTGGCACAGTTGTTTCAGAATTCGAACAACTAATAAAAGATGCAAGATTCAAGTATATTTTTCTTTCATACAACAATGAAGGGCTTATGTCTGTCCAACAAATTAAATCTGTAATGTCAAAATATGGCCACTATGACATTTTGCAGACTGATTACCACCGATTCAAAGCCGACTCCAACAGGACTAATAAAGCAGATTCCACAATAGAGTATCTGCATATTCTAGAGAAATAAGAAAAACTACAAATAAATTATCACCGCCTTTACATTGGGGAAACCCATTGCGGTGAGGGCATCTGCATATTCAGCGACTTGACGTTGGTATTTGCGGTGGGTTTCTTCATTATATGTTCCTGTTTTGAAATCAACCACAAAAGTTTCTTTGTCATCGTAAACAATACGGTCAGGACGGCGCACTTCGCCGCCAACAGCTATTGAAGCTTCGCATCTGACACTGTAATGCGGGTCGAAATAGCGACGGTTTTCCGGGCTGTTGACCATATCGGTGATGCGACGCAGTATGGATTCTGCATCCCGCTGCACGATATGGTGTTCACGACAATACTCGTCGACAACAGGCGCAACATCCTCAGGCACATTGATTCGCGACATAAGATCGTGCACAACAATACCATAGCGACGGCTATCCTTTTCAAGCGAGGAAAGCAACGCATCGCTTTGAGAGGCTATGCGGACACGATTCTCCCATTGGGGAAAACAAACATCGTCGACAGGCATTGTGTGTGTTTGTTTCTCATCGTCGTCTGCCGCCTTGCCGGGATTAATGAAATCCTCGCCGACAGCATACCGGGATTCTGAAAGTTGTACACACTTTTCATCGCGACCGACAAAGTCTTTCAACAGAGGCACAAAACTATCCGAAGAGGTGACATCCTCGCAGCATACAAACAGTTTTTCCTCAGAACGTGTCATAGCGACATATAAGACATTTACACGATCCACATCATTCATTGTGCGTTCTTTGTCGAAATCATCCTTAAAGTCCGTAGGGATACTCTGCAGATTGACAAAAGCAACGGGAATCGGATTGTCCTTGCCTTCAGGCAGACGTACCCAAATGCGACTGTTGCGTACTTCCTTATATGGTATTGCATAGATAACAATCTTTTTTTCAAGACCTTTAGCCTTATGGATAGTCAACAGCTGCACAGCGTCGAGATCCGATGCTGTAGATCTGGAGAGTTTTGCGATGCGTTCGTCGAGAAACTTAATCAAGCCTTGCAAATCGGGGCGCGAGTGCTGCATATATGAAGCTACAGTGTTGAGGAATGTTGCCACATAGGCGCTGTCCTTGCCGTCGAGATGGAAAACACGCAGCATTTCCTCACAGCAATCATATAGCGACAGCGACCGCAGTCTGTCGATGTTGAAATCGATACCTAGGTGGGAAAGCATCTTTGCAAGGTCGAAACCACACTGTTGCAGCTGCCACAGCGGTGACGGCTGCTGCAATTCGCCGGCTATGCACCCGCATCGGCACGCAAGCTGCAGCGACTGAAGTGCGGCAACTCGATCCTTTGGATTGTGAGTATATTCCAGAAGGCTTTGCAACAATAGCACTACCGGACTGTTTGTCAACACAAACGATTCAGAACTGACTATAGGAATAGGACGGTCGAGGCTGTTGATCGTCAAATAATCGGCAATATGCACAAGTGAATCGTTGTCGCGTGCCAGTACCATTATGTCGCCATAAGAATAGTTCATATCGTCGACCTGATGGCGTATCGTATTGAAAATCTGCGGCAACAAATCATCTGCTGCCACAAAATCGAACTGGGCGTAACCGCCTTCTTTCACAGTTTCCTGAACCAATTCCGGTTTGCCGTCAACCTTTTTACCGATATAAAGTTTCTGCAATTCATCGTTTTCTGCGAAACGACCAGTGATGATATCATTGAAAAAGCGGTTGTTGAACTCAACGATGTTCGACAATGTGCGGTAGTTCCTGGTGAGCGATTCAAAATGTGCTTCGCGCTTCAGCGAGCCACCGTGCATCGAGCTTTCCACCTCCGGCAGACGCACAAACTGTCTCACGTCGCCCTGTCGGAAACGGTAGATGGCCTGTTTGCCGTCGCCAACCACGAGCGACTGGGTGCCCGGCTCGGGTGTCGTTTCGGGGAAATCGTAGGTCATAGCCTCGTCAAGCAGCGGCAGGAAATTGAGCCACTGCAGGCGACTTGTGTCCTGGAACTCGTCGATAAGGTAGTTATGGTACCGATTGCCGATTCGTTCATAGATGAAAGGTGCCGGTTCGTTGGCCACTTCCTTGTCGATGCGCTTGTTAAACTCCGAAATATGCACAATCTCGTTGGCATCGTAGTAGTCATTTTTAATGGCATTGATTCTGCCAAGCAGAGCCAAACCATAGAGGTTGCCAAGCAACAGTCGGTTGGTGTTGTAGCGGCTCAAACCGTTGACCATTGACTCATAGGCCTTTCTGAAACTATCCATAACCGAGTCAAGAGCTTGAATCAACTGCTGCGAGGTAGATTTAGCATAGAGATGTCCCGACTTGTAGGCTTCGTCCATACGCTTGTGCGGATTGTTGATTTTGGAAAAATCGCCCTTGGCCACAGTACAGAAAAAAGCAAGAACGCCATTGCCCTTGTAAGGGAAACTGTCGACATCGAGCCCCTTCGAAGAGCAGTCGTCAACAAAAGCGGCGGCATCTGAACTGAGACTATGCTCAAAAGAAGCTATTTCGTTGGCTATGCGGTCATAAATGGCAATATACTCATCGAGATTAATCTTCTCAAGTTCAGGCAGAAACTTAGGCGAATCCTCACTCATCACCTCCTTCGAAAGTTCCTGCAGCGTACTCTCCATATTGTATCCCTTGCCGCCTTCCATCCTGCTTTCCGTAAAGGCACAAAGCAGTCTCGTCAAAGCCGTTTCCTTGGGGTTGCCTGCCAACGAAAGCAGCTCGTCGACAACATTTTGCAATATTTCCTGCTGATCTGTTTGGACATTAAAATTCATCGGAAGATTGAGGTCGTGTGCAAAAGTGCGCACGAGCCTGTGCACGAAACTGTCAATGGTGCAAACCGAGAACTTGGAATAGTTGTGCAAAATGGCGGAAAGCAGCATACCACACCGCCTAACTACCTCGTCGTCAGCTATTGACAGATCGCGACAAATATCATTCACAAGGCCGGCGGACTTTTTGTCGTGCACCACAATGGCGTGAAGTTGAGACATAATGCGGTCTTTCATACCGTTGGCAGCCTTGTTGGTGAAGGTAATGGCAAGGATTTGGCCAAGATTTCTCTCGATCTGTTCCTTGTAAGACGACGAAATGGCAATTTCAATAAACTGACGAACCAGTGTATAGGTCTTTCCTGAGCCTGCAGAAGCACGGCAAATGACGAAACGCGACATTGTTAACAAATGTTAATCCAAAAACAGTAAAGCATCAATGACAAAAATATAAACCGCTATTTGTCTGATCGTTGTACAGTACTTGTACGCTACTTGTACAGTATATGTACGCTTTAGAAGCGTACATATACTGTACAAGTAGCGTACAAGTACTGTACAACGACCAGTGCTGGTATAGCTTTTTTTTAGTTGCAAACGGTAAAAAAAACAGTTTTGATGACATAACGGCTGGAGTTTTTTGGTCACTTGACAACAATACAATTCGACACACCACGCTCGCCACCGGAATCGTAACGGCCGTTGTCACTCGGATGGTTGACAATACCGTCGTTGGGATGTCCTTCGACATACATTGTTGTCGAGCCACCGCCATCGAGATTGAGAGCGTCGCGGCACCCCAGATAGCGCATCAACCGTGTCAGGTCAGGGAGCGAAAGACCTTCGGACTGCCGTGTACGCCCATCGATAGTGACAAGCAAAACGGTTCCGTCGTCGCGGATGCCTATGGCAGTGCGGTTGTGGCGCTGTGTTACGAATGTTCGATCGTTGCGCAACGGCACGACGCGACCCTTGTGAATGAGCAGAGGCCCCGCGGTCATAATGTTGGAATCGGGTAGCCGGCGTTCAGCGAGACGTGCGCTGTCGGGGACAAATATCACGGGTCTGCCGCCACTAAGTGCCAATGAGCCATATTGATAATATTTCCTATGCAAGCTGTCGCTTGCTTGAGGAGTATTGATTCCCAACTCTTTGCCATCAATTCGAAGATAGCATATCGGATTGTGCAACTGCATATCGAAATAGGAGCCGTTGATTGCAGCCAGCGCTCCGTGACGTCGCGCCAGAGTAGATGTCGGCGTGCGTTGAGCAGAGTAGGCAAAAGCCAAACGCCGAGGCGACGAGGCCGGGATTTCGACAATAGCAACAAACTGGTTGCTTCCGAGACAGTTTTTACGGTCAAAATGCTTTTGTTTGAGAACAAAACCATTGAGGCTGTCAATCTGCCATCGGGCATTGGCTATGCGCAATGAATCGGTTTTCTGAGCCTGAAGCGGCAACAGCAGCAGTATCAAGGATATGAAAAGCAATGTCTTTTTCATTGTGGAGGAACGTTTTCAATGCATCAAAGGAAAATGGATAGAAGTTCAGCAGCACCTTAAAGATAACAGACAGATAATCAAAGAACCGTCATACTTTCATAAAAATTATGGCCTGCCGGGATTTCCTGCAACGCCATTTGCGTTGCGGCATTGGCTATACTCTGCCAGTTTTGGTTGTTCATACACTTGAAATGCCCCAGCGGACAGCGTGTGGTACCCATACGGCTGCAGGGACGGCACCAAAGGCCGCTTACCCGACAGTCGATGTGCGGGGTGCGGAACGGTGCGAAGCCAAAGGATGCTTTTGTCGCTCCCCATACGGCGATGAGCGGTTTTTTGAATGCCGCAGCCACGTGCATCATTGCCGAATCGGGTGTAACAACCGCCGCGGCATCGCGTATGAGCGCTGCTGATTCAAGAAGCGAAGTCTTGCCACAAAGGTTGACGACGTTGGGACCGAACTGCGCGCCCCAATCGCGAATGCGGTGCTTGTCGGACTTGTCGCCAAGCAGAACCACCCTGGTTTTTATCAACGAGGTGAGTATCATCAGCTTGTCGAGCGGGATGCGCTTGGTTTCGTGCTGTGCCCCACAAGGCACTGCGACATAGGGTCTGTCGGTAATCGAAGCGACAGTATACTTACCGATCGTTCTTGTCTTGAAAGCTTCGCCGCAGACTTCTTCGGGCAGGAAAAGGTCGAGGCCTGCACCGTCGTCGACAACACCAAGGTTTTCAACGGCTTGCATATAACGTTGCACTACGTGCCTGCCCGACATCCAGTCGTGTTTGGTCAGTATGGTTAACCATTTGTGAATGTTTTCTTTGCGGTATACAACGTTTTTGCAGCGCAGTTTGTTGCGCACCCTACGGCTGCGTCTGTTGTTGTGGAGATCGATGACAAGGTCGTATTTTTCTTCGGCCAACGACTTGACAGTCTGCTTTATCGAGTCCTGAAGCACAAAGATTTTTTCGATATTGGGGTTTTTGTACAGCAGTTCAAAATTGCTGCTTTTTGTCAGGAAATGTATATGGCAGTCGGGCTTCTGCTTTTTAAGGCATCGCAGGACCGGTGTGGTCAACAAGACGTCGCCCAGAGAACTGAAACGTATTACTAGTACCTTCATTTTTTATTTCTATTGCGTCGCAGCAACTCGCCGAAAGTGTCGAAGTCGCGCGTGTATTTCACACCTACGCCCTGCTTGTAGGGCAAGTCGGAACGGGTGTAGTCGTTGGTGTTGCTGCGATTGAAAACAAACAAGTGAAAACGGGGATTGATCTTGTAACCCACAATCATATCGCCCGTCATATTGTTGCCGCCGAATGCGTTGGACATTTCACGAGCCTCGCCGCCGAAGCCGAGAGTGGTTTCAAAGTAGAACTTGTTCCACTCCTTGCTGATGTCAAGGGCATACTGCTCAGTGGTGAGGGCATTGCCGGCCTGATAGTCGAAATTGATGTCGACAAACTCTACCATATCGCTCACCATATTGCCCAACGTATTGGCCACCAATCCATATCCTTCTTCGGCAGTGTTGGAGCCAAGGTCAGTGTTGGTCGATGTCGAAGAGTTGTAGAAGCGTTTGAACAACAGCAATGAGACGGTCTGGTTCAGCATATCGCGTTCATTGCTGCGGTCGATGTAGGCAAAGACCTCTTCCTGTACACTTTGATCGGCATTTGGCAAACGGAGGTCGAAGTTGATGTCTGGCGACTGAAGGGTGCCGCTCAAGGCGATAACATTTTCAACCTGAACAGGTTTCTGCGATTCTGTTGCCGACAGCGAACCCGTCAACGTCGACATATTGACACGTTGTGAATAGACTGCCTTGATATCAAAAAGGGCATCGTTAATTGCTCCTGGGAAAGTGATCGAGCTACCCTCGTCAATGGCAAAGTCCTTGCCTATAACGCCAAGAATGTCGAGTTTCACAGTGCCGCCAATCATCTCATAGTCGCCTTTGAGAGTGAAAGGTGTATTGTTTCCCACTTGCAACTGTAGATCGCCGCCTCCACGTGCATCTACGTCGAGGGTTACGGACGAAAAGTCCATTGGCAGCAGCAGTTGAACATCGGGAGTTGTTTCGACGTTGATGGTCAAAAGGAACTGGTTATTGCCCTCGTCGCTACGAACAGCGACAGGTTGGCTGGCATCTGACACATCGGCACTGGCATTGACAGCCGTGGCATTGTCGTCTGAAAAATCGTTCCAAGCACCGAATTGTATATAGTCGGCTTGCTTGAGCTGTCGTATGTCATTGATCGGTATATGCAAAGAGCTTCCGCTTGCCGTTCTGGCATTGATGACTATGCCAAGGTTGTCGGCCGTACCCCTTACGGTGCCATCGACCGAAGCAAGCACCGTTCCATAGTACTGTTCGGAGATGCGCGAAGTAGTGTTCATACAAAGCAGGCGGTCGCTCTCAACATTTATATCGAAGTGCATATCTTTCAAATGGCTGTGATAGACGGCACCGCGAGCCAAAGCTTTGTTGCCACGTTCGTCGCCTATGTAGAAGTCGCCAAGTCTGATAGCGTCCCGTTCCAAAGAGAGCGTGTCGGAAAAACTGTATATAACATTCAAAAAATCAACCTTCAGCGACGCATTGTCAAAAAAGACTCGACCTTCAACATCAGGTTGTTTAAGCGTGCCGCCAATTTCCACCTCGCCGAAAAGTGCTCCTTTGACATTGGAAGAGAATGACCGCACAAAGGGTTGCAGGATTTTCATATCCACGCCGTCGATGCTGGCTGTGAAATTGAGCTCTGGGTCATCGTGTTCCATATCAAGATAGCCAACCAGCTGGAGCGGTTCGTCGCCATTGTCGCGACGGGTGTCGACAAGTAAATTGAGCTGGTTCATATCAGCATTCCACGTCGATCGAACACGTGCGTTGCCCAGCTGCTCACCGTCGAAGGCGAGACTGTCAATAGTCAAATCAGCATTCAGATATGGCACACCACCTCTTTCTCGAGTCTTACTGTGGCTGTCGACATTGAGGAAACCGATGTGGACATCTCCATTGGCAACACCGTCGGCCGACATATCCAGCGTTCCCAGGAAGGGATTGACCACCGCGAGGCCGAAATCGTGGAATGTGAGTTTAATGCTGTCTCCGGGTTCGTTCAGACGCGATGCTTTGACAAGCAGCATTTGTTCGTCGCTGACCATTGCCAATCCACCGACATAGAATCCATCAGAATTAAAAAAGATGTGTCTTTCATTGGATTTCAACGGATTCCATTCACGTTTGGCATCGTTCCATTCTCCGCTTTCCAACCTCCATTCTCGTCCACCCAAAGCCAGATGGGACGGATCGATATTAAGGCTGACCCTGTCGCTGTCAGCCAGCAACCTGAATTGGACATCGCCTCCTCCAACAGTCTGGCTGCTGTTTTCCCAATAGATGCGGCAGTCGGCCTTGCGCGTTGATGTTTCAAATTCCACGTCTGCATTTTCGGACAATAGCAACGATCCTACCTTTATCTCATCGCTTGTCACCCTGAGACGGTAGCGGTCGGAAACCGACTCGCCATTGACGCCGACATTGTACAATTTAAAACTACCATAACCAATGGAATCGGATCGCACTATGGGTTTGAACGATTCAGCAAAATTGTAGTTGGCTTGCAGCGTGGTGCCGCTGGCCACCGACAGTTCCGGAACGAACATTTGCAGCACCGTGGCCGCATCGTTCAACACGGCATTAAACTCGAACCTTGCGTCGGCCATTTGAAGTTCATCGTCACTAAGTGTCAATGGTTTTGAGTCTTTACCATAAGTCTGGGGCAAATAGTCGGCGATGAATTTCTTTACCATTTTCCCAAGAGCATCGAGACGGAAATAGCCACGCATTTGTGCTGTGACGATGTCGCTGTTGAGCGTCCAGTCTTTCCAATAGCTTCTTTCGCGAGCCGAGAAAGTGGCCTTTTTGACGGCACAATTGCCGTGGGAAGTATTAAGATCAAAGTCATCCACCGTCAGACGAGCATACGAATTACCCTCGCCAGTAACGGAATAGACTCCATTGATATGCGCACCGACAACCGACTGCTTGTCGCTTGTATCATTCCACAGTTTCAGTCGTTTAAGATCAAGATGGGCTATATCAACGTTGGCCCTGTAAACAGGTCCGCGGTCACGCCACTCCATCTCTCCGTTGGCCTTCAGTTCCGCCAGCTGGTCGTCGAGGTTTATGTCTGCTTTGATTTTGCCGTCGGCAGCATCAATGTCGACAGTCGCTTCTCCCTGCAGACGCTGACCTTTGACAACAGAATGTTTCAAGCGTCCTTTTGCAGAAGCATTCATCGTCTTCGGGTTGAAGCCGTGTCCCTCGAAACTCATCTCAAAACCACTCTGCGACACCCATTCGTTTGGAGCAAGCTGGCCTATATGGAAGCCGTCCGACGACAGTTCTCCAACATATTGATACTGCTTCTTTCCCGGGTTCATAGCCATCACCAAGTCACCTCTTATCTGTCCTGGTTTTGAAAGCATATCGACTGTGGCATAGAAGTCGTATATTGTGCCGGCAAAAGTAGCATCAAGGTCAATCTGATCAAGCTTTTTTATCAGCTTTTCTGCCTTCATTTTCACTCCTTCGGGATGATGTACGGCAGACAAGTCGTCATAACTGGTATGCAGGTTGGCAATGTCGGCTGTAATGACAGTGTTCTCAATGTTCGGCAAACCCGATATTGTGGCATTGAGTTCCAGCGAGGACTCATTGCCGAAAGCAAGATGGACATCGTCGGCGTGGAAATCCGCAATGGGGCCGTCAAACCTACCAGTCAACGACACACGTTCATCCATTCCAGACAATGCCGGAGTCCAGAAAGCGGCATCACGCAGGCCGCCATACGAACCCTCTATGAAGTTGCAAGTGAAGACCACGCTGTCAAGAAAATGCTTCATAGTGTGCCAGCTGTTGAAATCCAGCAGCACATCACCCATCAATCTCGAATCGTCGGTCTGTAAAATCATATTTGTGGCACTAATGCCGGAATGAGTGGCATAGACGTTCATACTCATTTCATTGACGTTGAGTCCTGACCGCTCGCTTGTTTCAAAACGTTCAATCCTGCAGGTCACATAATCTTTATCGACCCTTACATTCTGCATCCTGGCTTGTATTCCAGCCCATTCCATATGTTTTACGTCAACCCGTCCGTCGCCACCAGGCTGACTCCAAATGTGACGGTCAGCATCAAGGTCGTGACGGTAAGTGACGTTGTCCATTATCAGATTGTCGACAAGGACCTTGAATTCTACAGGCTTCTTGGATGGCGTAGGCTTTTCTCTGGAAAAATAGTCTATTATGAAATTAAGATTTATGCCATTGGTATCTTTGGCCAAATGGTAATAAGTGTCCTTGAGTCGCAAATAGCTGAGCGACATACCGTGCTCATCGATAGGGAATTTCTTGAAGCGCAGGGCAATAGTGTGCGATGTACAAACAGTATCGCCTTCAGGACTTATCAACTCCACATTCCGCAATGTAAGGTGGTTGAAGGGGTTGCAGCCTATGGAGCCCACACGCACCTTGCCTCCCCATTCATTGCTGAAATAGCTGCTCGCCGCCGAACCAGCAAGAGACTGCACATATGAGTAATTGAGCAGCGCTACGACAACGTACACCGTCAAGAATGCAGACAGCAGGACACGTCTTAATATTTTCCAAAACTTTTTGATAGTCTTACACTTTAATATGTCAATAACTAATTTTTCATTTATTTAGTATAACATCTTAAAAAAAATGTGTATTTTTGCAAAATGAAATTACATTGACAATGTCGTATATACTTGCCATAGAATCCTCTTGTGACGATACATCTGCAGCCGTTTTGCGCGATGACCGGCTGCTTTCCAACGTGATTGCATCGCAAAAAGTACACGAACAATACGGTGGTGTGGTGCCGGAGTTGGCATCACGCGCACATCAGCACAATATCGTTCCCGTGGTTGACAAAGCGCTCCGCGATGCCGGCATCGACAAGCGGCAGCTCGATGCAGTGGCTTTCACTCGCGGTCCGGGTCTGCTGGGCTCCTTGCTCGTCGGGGTTTCCTTTGCCAAGAGTTTTGCTCAGGCTCTTGACATACCTCTCGTGGAAGTGAACCATCTGCAGGCACACGTATTATCGCATTTCATAAAGGTCGACGACCTGTACGAGCCACCAAAGTTTCCCTTTATGTGCCTGCTGGTCAGCGGAGGACACACCCAGATAATACTGCTGCACAGCCACTTTGAAATGGAAATTCTTGGACAGACCATCGACGATGCTGCCGGCGAGGCCATCGACAAAGCCGCCAAGATTATGGATCTCGGATACCCGGGCGGACCTGTCATCGACCGACTGGCTCGCGAGGGAAATCCCGACGCATTCCAGTTCGCCACACCGCAAATACAAGGTTTCAACTATAGTTTCAGCGGCATCAAAACATCTTTCCTTTACTTCCTTCGCGACCGCCTGGTCGAAGACCCCGACTTTATAGAGAAGAACAAAGCCGACTTGTGCGCTTCCATCCAAAAATGCATTATGGGCTTTCTGCTCAAGAAGTTCGAACGCGCTGCCTTGAAACACCGCGTGCGCCAGGTAGCCATTGCAGGAGGTGTATCCGCCAACTCCTATTTGCGCAACGGCATCACCGAATTGGGACGCAAACACGGCTGGCGTGTGTATGTCCCCACAATGCAGTTCTGCACCGACAATGCAGCTATGGTAGGCATTGCCGGATATTTCAAATACCTGAAAGGCGAGTTCGCCGACATCTCGCTCCCACCCTACACCAGATAGACAATAAGCAATCAACCAACAGCCCACCCTAAAACCCTTTTAACCCTTTTAACCCTTTAAATCCCCATCGCCCTATTGCCACCCTCACGGTCCATAAAAAGCAACGCGCTGCTGATGCTTTGCATCGGACTGTTATTCAATTTCCAAATCTCATTACACGATTCACAGCTCACAATTCAAAATCCTCTTCAGGCTCAGGACATACACTTCACCCAGATAGACGTCAACCCGATACTGTTCAATCCCGCCTACTCCGGTTTTTTCGACGGGAAAGGCCGCTTCGGACTCATTTACCGCAACCAATGGGCATCGGTCAGCAAAGCCTTTCAAACAACCGCCGCCACCGCAGAAATCGCCCTGATGAGGCGACGTTACAGCAACGACGGGCTAAGCCTTGGCGTCATTCTCTTCAGCGACCGTGCCGGAACCCTCAACTACGGCTCGACAGCCGGCAATATCGTCGTCTCCTACTTCAAAGCTTTGGACAAGAGCAACGACAACTTCATTTCTCTGGCCGCAGAAGTCGGACTTGGACAAGCTGGATTCAACACCTCCGAAATACTGTTGGGCGACCCGACAGACAACTTCAACCGGCAGTCGGCCAACTATTTCACCATTGGTGCAGGAGCCGCCTGGTTCTACCAGCCCGACGACAGTTTCTACCTCAAACTTGGACTTTGCGGCCGCAATCTGAACCGTCCCGACATCTCCTATCTGGAAGGCGACAGTACCTTCATAGAACGGAAATACTCATTCTACACACGCTGCGAATACAGAGCTTGGAGCAATGTGTCGGTATTGCCACTCTTCGCTATGTCGCTTCAGAAAAAATACTCCGAAGCCATCGTCGGCTGCGATGTGAAATGGTATCTCGCCGAGTCGTCAAGCCGTCAGATAAGCTTCTCTTGGGGACTTATCTACCGTTGGCGGGATGCCGCATTGGTACAAATGACAGCCGAATACAATGCACTTCTGCTATCTCTAGCCTACGATGCCAACATTTCAAAACTGACTCCGGCATCCAAGTCGATAGGAGCCTTCGAAGTCGCCGTCGTTTACCGGCTCACGCAAAACAAGCACGTAAAACGGTCCGCAATGCCCTGTCCAATTATTTAATCTGAATTCTGAAAAAACAATACAAACCAACAAACCCCTTACAACCCTTTAACCCTGAAACATTTAAACTATATAGTATGAAACATAAATACTCCCTTCTTGTTGCCGTTCTGTTGCTGACAACTGTCTGCGCCAAAGCCCAGAACAATATCGAGTCTGGCGACGAAGCCTTCCGCTACGGATTTTACAAGACCGCTGCCGACCACTACCGTGCCGAATACCGCAAGAGCGCCACACCCGCTTTAGCCTACAAGATAGCCGAATCCTACAGGCTTTCCAACGACTATGCCAAAGCCATACGCTACTACAGCATCGTCGAACAATCGAGCACTGCTGCCGTCTATCCGCACATCGACTACTTTCTTGCCCTGATGCACCGTATGGCAGGCAACACCGACTCGGCAATCTACTTCTACCAGCGCTACCTCAAGACAGCTAACAACGAGGAGCTTGAAACCCGTGCACGCCAGGAGCTGCGCGCCTGCCAGTGGGTTGTCGATACCGACACATCACGCGACGACAGCCCATACATCTATGCCGTCAAGCACGAAAACAAGAACATCAACAGCGAATACAGCGAGTCGGGCGCAGTCCTGATGGGCGACTCGCTGCTACTCTTCTCTACAATGCGCGAGATATCCAAGCCCGGCTCGAAGGATGCCATCTACTCCGACCTGGTGCTGATGCAGATATTCCAAGCCAGCTTCAACGGTGGAGAGCCCGACAAGGCCAGCCTCAACAACTGGGGCTTCAACCAGAAAGAGAGACACACCTGCAACGTCGCCCTCGACCCCGTTCACAAGAACATCTACTTCACCATTTGCGACGCCGACGACTTTGCCAACATACCCTGCAAGATATACGTGTCGCATTTCAGCAAAGGCAAATGGCAGAAAGCCAAGCTGCTGGGCAGCGACATCAACGTAGAAGGCACAAGTTCCACACATCCTGCCGTTGGCTATCTGCCCGACAGCACGACGATACTCTATTTCTCCTCCGACCGCAGCGGTGGTCTTGGCGGATTCGACATCTGGTACAGCATCATCACCGACGGCAAAACGCCCTCAAAGGCTGTCAATCTCGGCAGCCCGGTCAACACCGTAGGCAACGAGATAACACCCTTCTACGACAACATCGGAGGACAGCTCTACTTCTCGTCCGACTGGCACCTGGGCTACGGCGGCTACGATGTGTTCCGCTCGCAAGGCTCGCGCGACAGCTGGCAAGAGCCACAGAACCTCGGCAGCGACCTCAACAGCCCAGCCAACGACCTCTACTTCACCCTCAACGATGACTCTCGCTCGGGATATCTCACATCCAACCGGCGAGGTTCCAACTTCATCAGCAACAACACCTGCTGCAACGACATCTACAGCTGGAAACTGCAGCGACGCCCACGTGCCCAGCGCAAGCCCGACCCGGTTCCGGTCGTCGCACAGAAAGGTGCCGTACACACGCTGCTGCCCATCAAACTGTACTTCCACAACGACGAACCCGACCCCAAATCCAAACTCGCCACAACCACCACCAACTACTTCCAGACCTACAACCGCTATATGTTTATGCGCTCCGACTATAAGAAAGCCCACACTCTTGCACACGGCAACGTCGTCTACGACTCCATCTGCGACGCCATCGACTACTTCTTCGACTACGAGGTGCAATACAACTGCGAACGTTTCGAGCAATTCCTCAACCTCCTGCTCGACGACCTCAAGGCCGGACACCGCATCTCGATGACCGTCGAAGGCTACGCCAGCCCCATCCACACCAGCAAGTACAACGAGCTCATCTCCAAGCGCCGCATCGCCAGCATTGTCAACCAAGTGATGGAATACAACAAAGGCATCCTCACCAAGTATATGGGCACCGGTGGAGGCTCGCTGCAGATCCGCGAGGTGGCCTACGGCAGCAGCCACGCCGCACAGGGTGTCAGCGACGACCGCAGCCAAACCAACAAGTCCGTCTACAGCGTCGAAGCCGCCCGCGAACGACGCATCGAAATACTCGACTACCAATATCTCGAAGACGACAGCAGCCTTATCAGCTGCCTCCATCTGCCCACACGAGCTATGCACATAGGCACCTACTTCACAGGCGAATACGCTGACATACAGGTCCACCTCAACCACACAGCCATCAGCGAGACCACCCTCGACTTCATCAGCGTCGGCTCGCCCGACGTCAAAGTGGTGGGCTACAGCAAGCTGACTCCAGGCCGCGAACTCATCATCTACCTACGTATGGACAACCGCCGTGCCGAGCCCACCGTCAGCTCCTTCCTGCCACTCACACTCCGTGTCGCCGGCGAACAGATAACCCAGACAATGTTCCTCGAATACACGCTGGAGAAGTAAAAAGCACATTAATCAAATCCAAAACACACAGTCTATGAAACGTATAACACTATTCCTTCTTATCGCAGTTGTCGCCGTCTCCTTGGCAGAAGCACAAAAGGTGAAACGTAAAAGCGAGAAAGAAAAAGACGGCTTTAGCTGGTGCCTTTTGAAACAAGATGGCTTTAGAGGTGCCGAAAACAATAGCGGGACCATAATAATACCACTTGAAAAAAAGTTTTCAAGTATAAAATATCAAAAGGGCTATTTCATAGCAAAAGATATTTTTTCAGAAATTTATGACACCCTTGGAAATGTGATTATTCCCATTGAAAGGCATTATGACCAAATTAATCCGACTATTGTTAGTATTGATGGGAATGATATCTGCAATGTTTTCAAATTCAGAATTCCTTTGGGTAATAATGAGTACAGACACGGAATTTGCGACAAAAATGGTGTTGAAATAATACCACCGGTATATGATGCTATTCTAAATATTCCTAATGGAATCATTACGTTTTTCAAATACTTTGGCGGTAATCAAGTAAGATTTTATACTGGTTATAAATTTGACAATGAGGGAAACATAGTCCTCGACCCTGACCATCCAATCGACACAACAGACAGCCCTGTTGAATATAATTATGATCAGACTGCATACAACAATTCAAGCAGCGGCTCCTACAACAACACCTACACGCCGCCGACCCAGCACAAGCAGCAAAACACAAGCAACAAGGGTAATAACAGCAGCACAAACCAGCCGAAAAGCACATCGTCATCATCCTCTTCATCCAGCACATCCACAAACAAGTCTTCGTCGTCGACGCATAAGCCTACTTCTAACAAAAACAATGCCTCGTCCTTTCAGAGTGGACCAGTCAAATGCGCTAACTGCAGTGGTACAGGTATGGCCAGATGCTGGAGTTGCAGCGGCAAAGGCACCATACGCAAGTCGGGCATTGACAAGAACGGCAAACAGGTCTTCCGTGACGAGCGTTGCACTGGCTGCAACGGCTCAGGGAAACGCAAATGCACCGTCTGCAACGGAAAAGGGACAAGATAATATCAGACAAGCCCTAAAGAGCCTACAGAAGTATTAATCGGGTGCGACACACCCCGGCCGTCGGTTTTGTTCTCCGCTTCGCTTTGCTGGTGCGACACACCCCGGCCCTTTGGGCCGGGGTGTGTCGCACCATAAAACCACAACTCGCAAAAAAACACGGCTCTCACCATAAAAATTCACCTTTCCACCCTCTTCCTGCAACACCCTAACTCCTTGATGCCCACGTATCATCTTCCTATCAAAGTTTACTCAAAGTTTTATTTAACTTTTACTAAATTTTGAGTTGGTAGACAATAATAAAGCTTTTGTAGCGTTATAATAGAAATTTTAATCGGAGGCATTACGTTATGGCATCGTTAAAAGGAGCATTTTCAGGCGGTTTCAATGGCCGTGTGGGCAATTTGGTCGGCTACCAGTGGCGCGGCAAGTGGTGCGTGCGCTCGGTGCCGTCGCAGTATCGCGACGCGAAGACGGAGTATCAGCTGGCGCAGCGCGCCCTCTTCAAGGCCACGGTGGGCTTTGCCGCCAAGGCTCGCCGTGTGCTGCGACTGGGGCTGCACACAGCCAGCCTAAACGCCAATATGACTGAAAACAACTATTTTATGCGCATCAACAAGGGCTGCTTCGCCATCGCAGACGGCCAGCTGGCGGTCGACTACGAGTCGCTGCTGCTGAGCGAAGGGCCGGTGGCACCGGTGGCTTTCGGCGCACCGAGGCTGCTCGACGATACGACGGTAAGCATTGATTTTGAACAGAATCCGCTGCGACGCGCCGTCAAAAGCGGCGACGAGGTCTACCTTGTGGCCTACTGTCCCGAGCTGCAGACATTCGACGTCTCGGCACCGTCGCAGCGCTACCGCAGCAATGTGGAACTGCAGATGCGCTCGTATTGGACTGGGAAAGAGATACATCTGTGGGGTTTTGTGGTCGACAAGGCCGGCCGTGCATCGACAAGCCAGTATATCGGCAACGGAGTGCTTTCGATGGAAGAATGGGTTGTGGAAGAAGTTCAGGATGAGGACGATACCGCTTTACGGTGCTACACACCCCGCCCTTCCTTTGATTGCCACACGCAAATCGGCTCTACGCGCTCCACTGGAGCTTGTACCTCTCTCCGAGAGGGGATGGCTGACGCGCAACAAGGTCATCCTCCTTTATAAGAAAACGTTATGATTTGAACATCTTCAAATCATTTCACTCTGCAAGTCAGTATGTTTCTACCTTGAAGATAGCCTTCGAGGGTGTCACCGACGGCGACAGGGCCGACACCTGCGGGGGTGCCGGTATAGATAAGGTCGCCCGTGCGAAGAAGCATAAAATCAGAGATGTACGAAATCATACGGTCGACAGAGCATAGCATATCGCGTGTGTTGCCGCGTTGGACAACCTCGCCGTTGCGCGACAGAGAGAAGTCCAAGTTCTGGATGTCGCCGCCCAGTTCGTCGAGGTGGACGAAGTCGCTGAGCACTGCCGAACCGTCGAACCCCTTCGAGAGGGTCCACGGCAGGCCCTTGGCTTTGGCTTCGCGCTGCAAGTCGCGGGCCGTAAAGTCGATGCCGAGGGCTACGGAATTATAGTATTTGTGGGCGAAACGCTCGTCGATGCTCTTCCCTACCCTGTCGATGCGGACAACGACTTCGGTCTCATATTCAACCTGTTGGCTGAAATCGGGATAAAAAAAAGGCTGGTTTTTTAGCAACAGGGCGCTGTCGGGTTTGAGAAAGAATGCCGGCGACAGGGCCTGCTGCGAGCCGCGTTCGTATTGCGGAGCTCCCATCTCGGCAGCGTGTTCGCTATAGTTTCGGGCTATGCAGATGATTTTCATTTCATCAATCTTAAATGGCTGATGCGGATTGCATTAATGGGGTCGTTCCAGATTTCGGTGCCGAGAACGCCTGGAAAGATACCGTTGTTTGAGGTGCTTTGGAACTCAGCGCTGCCTTCAAGGCGGATGAATGTATCGTAGGCAAGCATTTCCTTGCAATAGCTTTTCATCACCAACAGCACGATGGAACGGTTGTCGTTCCATCTGCCGTTGACACAATAGAAGACGATGGTGTTCGGCTCGCCGTCCTCGGCAAAGAGTTTTTCGGTGTCGTTCAACTCTACGGTATCGTTGTATTCCTCGAGCTTGATGACACGGAACTTGTATTCGCCCCGACGTTTCTTGTCGAGCTTGATGGTCAGTTTGCGACCGACGCGAATGTCGAATTGGTCGATTGGGCCAAAATCTACGACTTCGTCGTTTTCTGACGATTTGAACTGTTTGGAAAGATATGCCAGGCAAGGTGTTACGTTGACGTAAAGTTCCTCCAGGTCGTATTCGTTCTCCTCGAGCGGGAAGACGTCGAACTGCTGTCCCTCGTTCGACTGCAGCGACTGGCTGGTCGGCTCAAAGCCGAAATAGTTCATAAAGTTGTATGAATGAGCCACTACGGCGACGTGGAAGGCCGTTTCGAAGTCACTTCCGTCGCCTGAGGCGGCTATGGCGCTGATAAGGGCCACATAGCGGAAGGCATCGTCGTGAACCTGCTTCGACTCTTCGCCATAGACAAGCGAGTTGGCATAGTGGCGGTACATATAGAGCCTCAGGTGCATCGGAGCCTTTTCGACAGCCTTGTCAAGCAGTTTGAGAGCTTTTTCGGCATCCTTTTTGGTCACCTTGTCCTGATTGAGGATGTCGCGGGCCTGATCCTCCTCTTCGAGGCGAATATATGGATTATAGTCTTTCTGAAGCACATAGCCGTAATAGAGGCAGTGGATGTCCTCGATGGTGAGCGAGGTGTCGGCTTCGGCGAAGCGCTTGAGCAACGTTGGATAATAGTATTCCGACGACTTGTCGTTTATCGCTTTCCCTATCCACTCGTAGTTAGGGACGAGGAACTGCGAATACTGTGCAGCACTGTCGATGTTGTAGTCGGCATCCTGCTGGCTTTGTGCCACAAACGGTGCCAGAAGCAACATTATGGCAAGAAGAATTCTATGTTTCATATCACAAATGGGTTACTTTTCTTCAAACTTGAGTTTCAAGGCTTGGAGTTTTTCCTGGTCTATACGGCGTTTTTCCTCGACGAGGCGGCGCTGCACCTGCATCACGACCTGCTTGGTGGAGAGCGGGAAGTCGGCCTTCATAATCCAGTCGTAGTAAGCCGGTTCCTGCTGAAAGACCTGCGCGAGAGTTTTGCCTTTGTGCTTGCCGAAGTTGAAAATTTCGCGATGGTTTTTGTCGAATCCGATATGGCCGACGAGGTCGGCCCACTGGGGATTGCCAGAGAAACGGCTCAAAGCCTCGATGTTGTTGACAACGGGTGTAGAAGTCACACCGTCGCGGTCGGTATAGCTGATGCCGTCGTAGCGGTCGAGCTGTGCCTTGAGTACTTCGTATGTGGCTTTGGTGTCGGCGTCGGCGCTGTGGGCACCATCGAGCTCTTTTCCACAGTAGAATCTGTAGGCAGCCACAAGAGTGCGCGGCTCCATACGGTGGAAGATGTTCTGGACGTCGACGAGATGGCGTTCCTGAAGCGAAAACTCGATGCCTGCACGAAGGAACTCTTCGACCAACAGGGGCACGTCGAACTTGTTGGAGTTATATCCTGCCAGGTCGGCATCGCCAATAAACTCGGCTATGGCCGGTGCCAGCTGTGCGAAGGTGGGCTTGTTGGCCACCATCTGGTCGGTGATATGGTGTACGGCAGTCGATTCAGCAGGTATTTTGATGGTTTTGCCATTTTCGTCGGCAGGACGGACGAGGTAAGTAACGTCAGATTCGTCGCCGTCGGGCAAGACTTTGAGAAGGCATATTTGAACTATGTGGTCGGAGCCGACTTGCACTCCGGTAGTTTCCAGGTCGAAAAAAACTATGGGTTTAGTTAAGTTTAGTTTCATTAGTGATTTGAAAAGTTAAAAGGTTATAGGATAAAGAAGAAGTGAAATAAGATTAATGTCAGAAAAAGAGTTATAGACTTACACTTCACGTGCTGTACGGCCAATGACGACAAGGCGTTTGAGCAAAGACTCGGCAAGGCCGAGAGGCAGCATATTGGCACCGTCGGACTTGGCGTTGCGTGGGTCGGGATGCGTTTCGAGGAAGACGCCGTCGCAGCAGTTGGCAACAGCGGCACGACCTATTGTCTCAATCATCTCGGGGTCACCGCCGCTGACACCGTCGGGTTGGTTGGGTTTCTGCAGCGAGTGGGTGATGTCGACGACCACGGGCACATTGTTGCGTTTCATTATCGGAACGCCACGGAAATCGACTACCAGATCCTGGTAGCCGAAGGAGTTGCCGCGCTCGGTGAGCATAATCTTTTCACCGCCATAGTAGCGCACCTTGTCGACGGCATACTTCATTGCCTCGGGCGAGAGAAACTGTCCTTTCTTGATGTTGACCACACGACCTGTTTCGGCGGCGGCGGCCAAGAGCGATGTCTGACGGCATAGGAAGGCGGGGATCTGCAGCACGTCGACAAACTGTGCCGCCGTAGCGGCCTCGGTTTCGTTGTGGATGTCGGTCACCACCGGTATGTTGAAACGTTCGCGTATTTGACCAAGAATTTCGAGACCCTCCCAGTCGCCGATGCCTGTAAAGGAGTCGACACGCGAGCGGTTGGCTTTGCGGTAGGAAGCCTTGAATGCAAAAGGTATTTTGAGCCTGTCGGAGATTTCAACAAGCTGTTCTGCTATTTGAAATGGCGATTTGGTATCCTCGATAACGCAAGGGCCTGCGATGAGGAAGAAATTGCCGCTGTCTTTGTGACGCAGCATAGGCAAGTCGGGGTAAGAAACTGGAGTATACATAGTTTATAATATTAAAAGTTGATTCAATAAATAATAATATTTACAGGTTTCTGCTCAAACAATGCATATTAATATCACGTTGACAAACCCTTTTTGTCAACTTGCGCGACCTGCCGTCGCGCATTGATGCGCCGCGATGCTGTGCGTTTCCGCTCAGCCGGCGATTTCGTCAAAGGCGCTATCCAGATCGGTGTCGATAGCGTCGATGTCGGAGATTTCTTCCTGCATCATTGTGCCGTAGGAATTCTCACGACTGCGGCGCGAGCCGCGCTGCAACGAGATGATGAGAGCTCCAATCATACGCGTGAGTTCCATAAGCAGCTCGCGCGAATGCTCACTCTCCTCGTCGGTCAACATTCCCAGTCCTTTAGCCACAGCGGTGTAGATGACACACTCGCGGATGGCGGTCTTCACGATCTTGAGATAGTGGTCGAACTGGTTCTTGTTTCGTGACGATCCTTCAACGATGTTGATGGAGATCTCCATTGCCGAATTGAAGAAGGAATGGCACAGGCTTCTTTCGCCCTCGTTACGAGCGTCGCGCAATGTGGACACGAGCCACCTGCTGTAGTCAACTGCCTTTCCGTATACCCTAAGGTCTTCAAAACGGAAAAAACTTGGTATTCTATCTTCCATATATGTAATAGGTTCAGGGTGGAAAACAAAAAATCCACCAGTTATCATTTAAAAAGACTTTCAATATCTGTCTTACAACGCTCCTCTATAACTTTGCGTTTGATTTTAAGCGTCGGTGTCATACAACCGTTGGCCTCGGTCCACGTGTCGTTAAGGACTTTATAGCTCTTGATCTGTTCGGTGGCACCGAAGAAAGCGTTGTATTTGTCAATAACACGCTGATAACGCTCCAGCGTACGTTTGTCGGTGACCATCTCCTCGCGAGTCTCACAATGGATGCCGTGACGTTCCTGCCATTCCTTGAGGAAGTCGAAGTCGGGCAGAATCAGGGCACCGGCGAATTTCTGGTTCTCGCCAACCACCATCATATCGAGCACAAAAGGCGACTCCTTGAATTTCTCTTCCAACACTTCGGGGTTGACATATTTACCCATAGAAGTCTTGAACATTGTCTTAGTACGTCCCGTGATGCGCAGCTGTCCTTCCGGTTCGAAAGCACCAGTGTCGCCAGTGTGCAGCCATCCGTCGGCATCGATGACCTCGGCGGTGAGTTCAGGCTGTTTGTAATATCCGAGCATAACATTGTTACCACGGCAGACAATTTCGTTTGTTTCGGGCAGGACACGCACTTCGATGCCCGGCAGCGGCAGACCCGCCGTGCCAAGTTTTCGGCCGTGAGGCAACGCAGAACTGACGGCAATGACAGGCGATGTTTCCGTGAGGCCATATCCCTCATAAATATCCATACCTATGCAGGTGAAGAACTTGGCCAGTCGCGGTTGTATTGCCGAGCCGCCAGAGACAAACATTTCGAGACAGCCGCCAAAGTTTTCGCGAATCTTCCTGTACACTAACTTGTCGGCAAGGCGTCGTCTGCATTCGTACCAAAATGTGGTGCCGTCCAAATCATATTCCATAGCCAAATCAAGAGCCCAGAAGAATATCTTCTTCTTCATACCAGTCATTTTCTGACCACTGCGGAAGATGCCGTCGTACATTTTTTCAACGAAACGAGGCACAGCAGTCATCATATACGGTTTAGCGTATTTGACGTTGTCTACAACCTTGGCCAGGCTTTCGGCGTAGTATGTTTCATAACCCATAAACTGATACAGGTAGTTCATCATACGCTCATAGATGTGGCACAGCGGCAGGAAACTCAACGCGCGCGAGAAGTAAGGTTTTGGTGTCATTTTGACACCGTTGACGCAGGTAAGGATATTCTCGTGGCATAGCATTACTCCTTTGGGGAACCCTGTGGTGCCGCTAGTGTATATCATTGTAGCGACATCGCGCGGTCCAATGGACTGCTTTATTTCCTTAACCTTATCGGCTGCAGGATGCAATCGGCCTATTTCATAGAGGTCGTCCAAACAGCCACCCTTATGAACATTGTATGTGGCTAGAACCTCCTGCAGACGCTCTACAGGTTTGAATGTGTATACCGCCTGAACACGCGGCAAGTCGAAGAGTATATCCTTTATGCGACGCATAAGGTCGATGTTGTCGATAAAGACAATCTTCACCTCGGCGTTGTCGAGTATGTATTTATAGTCGTCGGCACTGATGGTAGGATAGATAGGCACAAGCACACAGCCAATCTGCTGCACAGCCATATCGAGGTAATTCCATTCAGGACAGTTGGGCGATATCAGAGCCACCGTGTCGCCACGTTCCAATCCCAACTCGAGAAGGGCATAGCTCAATTTATTGACAGTATCGATATACTCGTCAATAAATATTTTTCGCCATTCGTTGCCATATTTTGCGACGAAAACTGCACGATCCGGATGCGTGGCTTTACGGTATTCCATCAGGTCGAACAGACGAGTCACTTCCATAACAATCGGATTATAAAGACAAGTAGTAGTGGTTAACTATATGGATAGCTTACTTCTCAGATTTGAGCAAAATGCTTCATAAACTGTGTGCGGAAAAACATTGAAGCTTCCTCATTAGGCTTCACGGCCATATTGCCTCTGAACTGCGACAGGGATTCGAAACCTTTTTCTTCCATCCATTTACGAAGTCCATCGTTAAGTGTGCGGAGATAGTCAACGCCGTTCTTGTAAAGACACGACACTACCTGTACGGTACCGGCACCAGCCAGCAGCATTTTTACAACGTCTGCAGGCGAGTGTACACCTGTCGAAGCCGATATATCGCAGCGCAGTTTCTTGCTCAAAATGGCCACCCATCGCAGCGTGTTAAAAATATCGTCAGGGTTGGACAGAGAAGGCGCGTGGGTAAGTTCCATCTTGTCGATATCGATATCAACATTCAACGACTTATTGAACATCGTGATACCGTTGATATTCATCCACGAAAGACGCTGCATAAAGTTGGCCATATCGGTAAAATTCTGGCTAACCTTGATGCTGATGGGTATGGATACCGATTTGCGCAGCGTGTTGATGATATTCGAAAAGAGGCGGTCGACATCTTCGTTTGACAGCGTTGTCTCATAAGGCAAAATGGCCATATTGAGTTCCAAAGCGTCGCAACCAGCCTCCTGGAAACGCTGAGTGTAAGTCATCCAATTCTCGAACGAATAGCAGTTGATACTGCCAACGACTGGGATATGCAAACGCTTCTTGGCCTCTTTTATCAGCTCAAAATGCTTGCCCAGCGAGTCGTCCGACACGTGCGATGCTACATATTCATAGCTCATACCATAGGCGTCGGTGGGAGCCATCATACTCAAGTTCCGTTTGATGTCATAAATAATCTGCTCCTCGAAAACCGATTTAACAATCACAGCACCGGCACCGGCCTGTTCCATCTTGACGAGGTTATTAATATCGTTTGTAAGTCCACAACTTCCGACAACTATCGGACTGTCAATGTCCAAACCTAAATATTTTGTTTTAGTATCCATCACATTAAAGATTTTATAATTTGCAAAATTAAGAATTTTTTGCGGAAAAATATTTTTTTTGAATTTTTTTTTTGTTTCTAAAATTCAATACACTTTATTTCAAGCATATAGGTATTTATTTTTTTTTATTCTATACACAAATACAATGATAAAAGAAAAATATTTTCTCCATAATGAAAAATTTTGACTAATTTTGCAAACTCAAATCCGAACAAAAAAACAAAGAAAAAACGCTATAAAATGGAAAAAAACATCGAAGAGAAGACCACTGAAAACATCAGTTTTGTTTCTAAAAGTGAGCAATTTATCGAGAAAAACCAGAAAGCCATCCTCGGCGTTATCGCAGCCATTATAGTGGTTGTTCTGGCAATCTTCGGAATCAAGAAATTCGTCTCCGAGCCCCGTCAGCAGAAGGCCAACGAGGCCATTTTCGCTGCTGAACAATTTTTCGCACAGGGAGACTTCAAGTCGGCACTCTACGGAGACAGCACAAGCAACGACAAATACAGCGTCGGACTGCTTCAAATCATTGACAAATATGGTTCCACCAAGGCTGGCAAACGCGCTAAATACGAAGCCGGAATCTGTTTCCTGCGCCTCGGTCAGTATCAGGATGCCCTGAAATATTTGGACAAATATAACGGCAAAGACCAGCTCACTCCCGTTCTCAACGAGATGATGAAGGGAGATGCAGAAGCAGAGCAGGGCAATACAGCTGCCGCCATCAAACACTACGAGAAGGCTGCCAAAATGGATGACAACTCCATCACCGCACCCTTTGCCCTTTTCAAAGCAGGTGTATCCTATCTTGTTCTTGAAAACAACGCCAAAGCCGTCGAATGTTTCAAGAACATCAAGAGCGACTATCCCGAGTCGGCATTCTTTGCCGAGATGGATGGTTTCATAGCCTATGCTGAAAATCTCTAATAGTGTTGACCGGAACAAACTCCGGCATAATATCAAAACACCATAGCCCCGTCGTTAGCAACGGGGCTTTTCTTTACCAAGAAGATTGTGAAATATGAAACGCTTGATCGTCATATTATTGTTCGCAAACTTACAGATTTCGGATTTCAACTCCCTGCAAGCACAGCAATATCCGTTCCAAGACACATCGTTACCTGTCAGTCAAAGAGTTGAAGACTTAATCTCGCGCCTGACAATAGAAGAGAAAATCGCCTTCCTCGAGCACCAGAACCCCGCCGTAGAGCGGCTCGGCATCAAGCCCTACAGTTGGTGGAACGAGGCTCTGCACGGCATTGCCCGCAACGGCGTGGCCACCGTCTACCCGATGCCAATTGCCCTTGCCGCCACTTTCAATCCTCAGATGGTTGAAGAGGTATACTCCCGCATTGCCGACGAGGGTGTGCGCAAGCACCGCCAGTCGCAGGAAGCAGGCGAGTATGGCGACAACACAGGCATAACATTCTTCACTCCCAACATCAACATCTTCCGCGACCCTCGCTGGGGACGCGGAATGGAGACCTT
>JAEEMK010000109.1 GCA_016283175.1 Bacteroidales bacterium | reverse complement strand
GGCTTCCCTGCTGGACAGACACCGCAACGCATTAAAACAGAGGAAGTAAAGTACGTTGTAGAAGAGGGAGCGGATGAGGTTGACTTTGTGATAAACCGGGGTGATTTCTTGACGGGTAACACTACGGCTGTCTTCGATGAAGTTGCTGCGGCAAAGGAAGTGTGCGGAAATAGTGCCTTACTCAAGGTTATCATAGAAACAGGTGAACTGCAAACACCTGAGAATGTTTATAATGCATCAAGGCTGGTACTCGACGCCGGTGCTGATTTCGTAAAGACATCGACAGGCAAGATTCCTGTTGGAGCCACGCCCGAAGCTGCCTATGTTATGCTTTTGGCAGTGCGTGATTATATTAAAATTTCTAAAAAAACAGTTGGATTCAAGGCTGCCGGAGGCATTTCCAACCCCTCTGACGCATTGATTTATTACCTTTTACACAAAAAAATATTAGGAAAAGAAATTACTAATAACCAGAATTTTAGAATAGGAGCAAGTCGACTCACTTCTCAACTTTTCAAATTTTTATCATAATAAAGTCGGATTTTTCCGATTTTTTTTTGTTATTTTGCACTCTTAAACTATTATATAATTAGTCTTTTAATGAAACCACTGCAACAAAAACTCTCCAGGTACACAACGCCCCAAGAAGTAAAAGCCAAGGGCGTATATCCGTATTTTAGAGAGATTTCGAGCGATCAGGACACGATGGTTACGATGGAAGGGAAGCGAATCCTGATGCTTGGTTCCAACAGTTATTTGGGTCTTACTAACCATCCGAAGATTAAAGAAGCTGCAAAGGCTGCCATTGACAAGTACGGTACCGGCTGTGCCGGCTCGCCGTTCCTTAATGGCACTTTGGACATACATCATAAACTTGAAGGCATTCTGGCCGATTTCCTCGGCAAGGATGGCGTAATGCTGTTCTCAGCAGGATTTCAAGCCAATTCAGGCGTCATTCCTTGCATCACGGGTCGCAACGACTATGTCATTTTCGACGAGATGGACCACGCCTCTATTATTGAGGGCAAACGTCTGACTTTTGCCAACACTCTGAAGTATCGCCACAACGATATGAAGGACCTTGAGCGTGTGCTGCAACGTTGTCCGTTGGATGCCGCCAAGTTGGTGGTTACCGATGGTGTTTTCAGTATGGAAGGCGATGTGGCTAAGCTGCCTGAAATGCAGGTGCTGTGCGACAAATATCAGGCTACGCTTATGGTCGACGAGGCTCACGGTTTGGGCGTTTTTGGACGCGAGGGCCGTGGCGTTACCGACCACTTCAATCTGCTTGACAAGACGGAACTCATTATGGGTACCTTCTCCAAGTCACTTGCTTCTATCGGAGGCTTTATCGCTGCCGACAAAGATACCATCAACTGGATGCGCCACAATGTGCGCCCCTACATCTTCACCGCAAGCATTCCGCCTTCGGCAACGGCTTCGGTAATAGCTGCTATCGAGATTATGCGCAGCGAGCCGGAACGTCAGGAAAACCTCTGGAAGGTGGCCAACTACGCCCTTAAATCGTTCCGCGATGCGGGCTTCGAGATTGGCAACACAGAGACACCTATCATACCGCTCTACGTGCGCGACAACGAGAAGACATTTATGGTAACGAAGATGCTGCTCGACGAGGGCGTCTTTGTAAATCCGGTCATATCGCCCGCCGTGCCGCCCGAGGACACGCTTATACGTCTTGCCTGGATGGCTACGCATACTATTGAGCAAGTAGATTTTGCGGTCGAAAAGACTGTTAAATGCTTTAAAAAATTGGGATTATTATAATTTCATCACTCGGCCTATGTCCTTAAGGACTTTAGGGTCCTTGAGGAAGGCCCTTAAAGTCCTTTCGCTTTTTTTATGGAGAACATTGTTATTAGTGAAGTCAATGGTCGTCGCGACCTTAACAGATTCATTGAATTTCCAAACAAACTCTTTAAGGATGTGCCTTCCTACATTCCGCCGCTGAACCGCGACGAACGGGCACTTTTGACAGACAAGAACCCTTCACTCGAACATAGCGACCTAAAAATGTATCTTGCATCGGCTAACGGCAAGATTGTTGGTCGTGTGGCTGCAATCATCAATCATTCCATTAATGAGCATTGGAACAAGAAAGCTGTCCGTTTCGGATGGTTTGATTTTGTTGAAGATTTCGATGTCTGCAAGGCCCTTTTCGACAAGGTTGTGGAATATGGCAAAAGCAAGGGAATGACAGAGATAGAGGGTCCTTTCGGCTTCACAGATATGGACAAGGAGTGCTGGGTGATAGACAATTTCGACGGCTATCAGAATATGACCACACTCTACAATCCCGAGTATTATATCAAGTTCATCGAACGTCTTGATTGCAAGATACTTTGCCGCTGGCAGCAATACAAGATGCCCGCCAGTCAGCCGATTCCCGAAAAAGTTGCCCGCATAAACCAGTTAATTCTTGAACGTTATAATCTCAAGTTGCTGAAATTCAAGAAGCGTAGCGAGGTTTATCCCTATGCCCGCAAGTTCTTCCATACTCTAAACGATGCCTTCAAGGACCTCTTCGACTTTGTGCCGATGTCCGAGAAAGAAATTGATGTCTATATCAAGGAGTATTTCCCCTTTATAAACCTGGATTTCTGCAACTTCGTTGTCGACAAGGACGACAATCTAATTGCCTTCGGTCTTAGCATCCCCTGCCTCGGACCTGCATACAAGAAAGCCAACGGACGCCTTTTCCCATTCGGATGGTTCCACCTGCTGCGGGCCCTGCATAAATATGACTCTATCGACCTGTTGCTCAACGGCGTACACCCCGAATGGCAGAAGCGAGGTGTCCATTCTATCTATTATGCAGAGATGAACCGCAACGCTATCAAAAACAATGTTATATGGGCTTATACCAATCCGCAAATCATTGGCAACGAAGCCGAGAAAATTTGGGGTACCACCTACCAGACGGAACCCCTTATGACCCGCGCCGTTTTCGGTAAGGAGATATAATTACATCTTCTCCAAATTAATACTAATAGCCTCATTGTCAGATGGGGCTATTTCTGTATTCTGGCACTGTGTAGTGTCTTCGGGAACATACGGGTCTCCTTCAAGTTGATCCGGCCAAGGATCGCCTTCTGTGGTACAAGCTGAAGCGGCAAGGCTCAACGTAACGCCTGCCACAAGCGCCGCTTTGCTCAGTTTGCCGCGGCGAACCATCTCCTTTTCAAGATATTGCAGCTCGGCGTCGCATCGCGGGCAGGTGCCATTGCACGGACCGTCGTAGTGGCATTCGTGCTCTTCCAAAGGTATGTCGTTCTCGGAAGCAATCTGTTGACGTATATCTTTCAATTGTTTGCAGATATCTTTGCCATTGTCTCTCATCTTGTTGATTGTTAGTGGTTACACTTTATAATAGTTCCTTAAAATCCCTACCATCCAGTTGCCTGGAATGATGCGTTTGAGCAGCACCGAAAGTTTCTGCTCAAGGTTGGCCACCACATAGCGCAGACGCGGCCGACGGCTGCGGATGATTTTCTCTATCTTTTTGGCCAGTTTTTCGGGCCGTAGGCCGCCGTTCTCTTCTTTCTCGATAAGTTCCAAGGAACGGGCGAAGCTGGCACCGTAGGCGTCGCTTTTCGCGGTCAATTCGGAATTCTTGCGCCGCGCGGTGAAGTTGGTTGCGAAATCGCCAGGCTCCACCATCGAAACCCTGATGCCAAAGCCCCTGACCTCGGCCGCCAAAGCTTCGGTGAAGCCTTCGATGGCAAACTTGGATGCCGAGTAGAAGCCTTGATACGGCAGGCCCATCACGCCGCCTATGGAGCTGAGGTTGATGACCTGTCCCCCACCCTGCCGACGCATCACCGGAAGCACGGCCTGGCACACGTTGACGCAGCCGCGGAAATTGGTGCCCATTTGCAGCTCAATCTCCTCGCCGGTGGCCATCTCGAGCGACCCGCCTATGCCCATACCGGCGTTATTGATTACTACGTCCAGGCGGCCTTGCTCTTCGATTATTTTTGTCACTCCTTTTTTCACGGCTTCAAGGTCGCGAACATCCATTATAAGGAAGTGTATGTTGTTGTGATGTATTTCATTACGGCTTGTTCCGTAAACGATGTACCCTTTCCCGGCCAATCGCTCTGCTGTAGCCTTGCCAAAGCCGGAAGAAGCTCCTGTTATCAATACCACTTTGCTCATCGGAATATTTTTTAATTTGCAAAGGTACGAAATATTTTGGAAATACTAATATATACACAATATTTTCGCGGTAATGCCGTTTTTATCATTTACTTAAAACGAAGTCTGTGTCTGCAGAAAACAACATATTAGAGAAACTGGATACTTTCATCCGTAAGTATTACAAGAACAAGCTGTTGAAAGGCTTGCTGCTTGCTGCTGCAATACTAATGCTGATATATATCCTGATTGTTGTTTTCGAACATTTTGGATGGTTTGGAACGGTCGTCCGTGCAGTTTTGTTCTGGTTTTTTATTGTGTCTATGGTTGTTGTTGTGGGATTCTATGTCGTATCACCACTGCTGAAAATGTTTCATCTTGGCAAGTGTATCTCGTATGAAACGGCGGCATCAATAATTGGTAGCCATTTCCCGGAAGTTAGCGACAAACTATTGAATCTCTTGCAGCTGCAACAGATGGGGAAAGATACTGACAATGCTTTGCTTTTGGCATCTATAGAGCAGAAAACAACTCAATTGTCGCCTGTGCCATTCCTGCGTGCCATAGATTTGCGGAAAAACTTGAAGTATGTTAAGTTTGCCGCAATTCCCCTTTTATTTATAGTAGTGGCATTAATAATAGCACCGTCGTTTATTACTGAACCTTCAAAGCGTATCATAAATCATTCAACGTATTATGAACGGCCTGCTCCGTTCGCTTTCGTGTTGGAGAACAGCAGATTGATGGCATCGCAGCAAGATGATTTCACGGTTAGTGTCGCTATAGACGGCGATGAAGTCCCCAACGAGGTCTTTATTGTTGTAGACGGTATAAATTATCATATGCAAAAACGTGACAATGCACATTTTGCGTATTTGTTTAAGAATCTTCAGCATTCCTGCGAATTCCAGTTTCGTGCTGTCGGTGTTCAGTCGAAAGTTTATAAACTTGAGGTTTTGCCACGTCCTGCAATAGCAAATTTCCAGGTTGTGCTAAAATATCCGTCATATACTGGAAAAGATTCGGAAACGCTTGTTAATGAGGGTGATATTACGTTGCCAAAAGGCACTCTTGTTGAGTGGGTTTTTCAGACGGCAGCGGCCGATACATTGCATTTTGTAACAGATCATAGTGCGAAAAGTCTAAAGCCTAACGAGAATGGTCGTGTAAGGATGACAATTCGTGCAATGAGTTCGTTTCCATATGGTTTCTTTGTTAGCAATGAGCGTGTTATTTCGGATACGTTGTTGTATTCTGTATCAATTGTAGATGATGCCTATCCTATGATCGCGGTGCTGCAAATGAATGATTCGTTGATGCCGGATAGGCATTTCTTCAGGGGACAGATCAAGGACGATTATGGATTTTCCAAATTAGAGTTTATAACAGTCAAAACCAATGTTTCCGACACGTCAATAAAAGAGATAATACGACACCCTATCACAATCTCTTCTGACGCCTCACAGGAGTTTTATTATTCTATTGATTTTTCAGAGATTGTGCTTAATCCAGGAGATCATCTGAAATATTATTTTGAGGTTTGGGACAATGATGGCATAAACGGGTTTAAATCCACGCAGTCACAGGCTTTTGATGTGCAGATACCCACAGAGGAAGAGATTGATCAGATACTTCGCACCTCTTCGTCCGAGATTAACCAGCAGGCAGAACTTTCTATTGCTGAGCTTAAAAAAATGCAGGAAGAGATAAACGAGATGATGCGTAAATTGGTTGATAAAAAAGAACTTAGTTGGCAGGATAGGAAGCAGATAGAGGAGTTGAAAAAAAAGCAGGAAGAAGTAAAAAACCAGTTGCAGCAGATGCGTCGGCAGATGCAGGAAAACCGGCGTTTGGAAGAAAAGTTCCGCGACAAAAGCGAGCAGCTTATGGAGAAGCAGAAAGAGCTTGACCGCTTGTTTGACGAGGTGATGAGCGAGGAAATAAAGGAGATGATGAAGGAGATGGAACGTCTTATGAACGAGATGGATAAGAAAAAAGTGCAGGAAGAGCTGGAGAATTTGAAGTTGAAAAACGAGGACCTTGAGAAGCAGCTGGATCAGAATATTGAACTGTTGAAGCGACTTGAAATAGAGAAAAAAGTTGAGCAGGCGGTAAATAAGGCCGATGAATTGTCGAAAAAGCAAGAAGAGCTTTCAAAAAAACAAGACAATCCGCAGGATAATTTGAGAGAACAGCAGAATCTTTCTGAACAGTTCCAGCAACTTCAAAAGGATATAGAACAGATACAAAAAGAATATAAAGACCTTGATCAACCTTCTGATTTCAAAGTCGATAAAGAGTTGGAAAAACAGATAGAGCAAAACCAAAAAGATGCTGAAAACAAGTTGTCTAAAGGCAAGAAGAAAGATGCTTCAAAATCTCAAAAGTCAGCAGCTGACGATTTGAAAAAACTTTCGGAACAGTTGGCGGAAGCTCAAATGGATATTGAACAACAAGATTTGGCCGAAGATTCTGAACAAATCAGATTGCTTTTGAAAAAACTCGTACAGCTTTCATTCAACCAGGAGTCGTTGATTCCTTCTCTTGTGACTGTTAGTGTGCAAGACCCCAAATATCAGCAAATTATTTTTGAGCAGAACCGTTTGAAAGATGATTTCAGAAATGTTGATGATTCGCTCAGGGCACTCGCAAAACGTCAGATTGCTGTTGCTTCAGTTGTTAACAAGGAACTTTCGTCGGTTAATGTAAATATTGCTAAATCAATGTCTGGACTTATGCAGTATAATGAGTCCATTTACGGAAATTTCCGTAATACAACGTCGTCGAAATCGATGCAGTATACGATGACTTCGTTGAATAACCTCGCTCTTGTTCTTGCCGAATCGTTGGATCAGATGCAGAACCAGATGCGGCAAAATCGGCAGCAAAAAAAACAAGGCAATTGCAAGCGTCAAGGTATGAAAATGAAGGGCGGTCAGTGCCAGAATCCTGGTTCTGGCAAGCCTTCGCCAAAATCGATGCGTCAGATGCAGGATGAGCTTAACAAACAGATGCAGTCTTTGAAAAAAGAGCTTGAAAAGCAGGGTAATAAACAAGACGGAAGAACAAAGATTGGTGAGCGTAACTCTATGAGTTCAGAGTTCGCAAAAATGGCTGCACAGCAGGAGCAAATACGCCGTATGATGCAGGAATATGGTCGGGAAATAAAGGAACAAAGTGGAGGAAACAGTAAGATTGCTAAAGATATAGATGACATAATGCGACAGATGGAGCAGACAGAAACCGATCTTGTCAATAAGACTATTACTCGACAGACAATTCAACGGCAACAGCAGATTCTTACTCGACTGCTTCAGCACGAAAAGGCTGAAATGCAACGCGAGAAAGAAGATCGACGCGAAAGCACGGAAGGCAAAGATATCTATCAACCCTCGCAGGGTAATATTGAAGAATATAAACGTTTGCAAGAGAAGAATATGGAGCTTTTCCATACAACACCCCCTTCGTTGAACAATTATTATAAGAATAAGGTCGACGATTATTTCTTCGGGTTCTAACAGCTTCTTCCCCATCCTGCTCCATCATTCGGAATCGTAATTTTTATTTTTATTTTGTTTTTTTCGCAAAAAGCGTGTATCTTTGTATTTGAGACAGTAATGCTTTTTTGTTATGGAAAAACTTGTTATTCAGTCTGATACACGCAATTTGGTGGATGTTGAAAGGTTCGTAAGTGCCGTTTGTGACACTTATAATATCAATAATTATGCTGCCACTATTTCTATGTCTCTGCTTCAGGCTGTTGAAAATGCTATTGTTCACGGCAACAATGGTGATATTTCAAAGCAGGTTACGATTACTAGCGACTATTGTAAGGGAGGAATATATTTCACTGTTTCGGATCAGGGTGCAGGATTCGAATTTGCAAAATATGGATTAATGCCGGAAGAGGGTAGTGGTACTGGTATTTATTTGATGAAGACTCTTTCGGATCGAATGACATATTCAAACAATGGGAGCACCGTCCGTCTCGATTTTGTTGTAAGTGGCATTGAGGCCTCGCGAGCTTTGGAGCGTATTGTGACATTACGCAATCATTACGCACCTCGATTTGTTAATGCATAAAATTTTCACATTAGTTGTTTCCTCAATTTCCTTTCTTTTTAAGAGACGTGGATTTATGATTTGATTTTTATACGTAAGAAATTGGTGAATAATTGTGCGTTTTCTGTTGTAATTTGCTTATATAGAGATGTTTGCGGGCTTTTAATTGCCAACGGTTTTTTATTAATATAAGAGAAATAAGACTCCATTTCAATTATGGCTGTATTTTTTTCTAATGCTGATATAGATTTTGAACTTAAAAGTGCTGATCTGATAAAAAAATGGATTTTTGTAGTTGTCAAATCCTATGGCAAGCAGGTTGGAAGAATAAACTATCTTTTTTGTTCTGACGAATATGTCTATGAGGCTAATGTGCGATATCTGAATCACGATACCTACACTGATATAATTACGTTTGATTATGTGGAAGGCAATCTGATATCGGGTGATATAATGATAAGTGTTGATAGGGTAGAGGAGAATGCAAAAATATTGGATACTTCGTTTGAAAGCGAGATGCACCGGGTTATCATACACGGTGTGTTGCATCTGTTGGGTTTTAAAGACAAATCAGATGTCGATGCTGCGATAATGCGTAAAAAAGAAGAAGAATCTCTTGCGGTTTTGAATACTGTGTCGTTGGCGATTTGAGATTGGTGTTTCACGTGGAACAAGTATTGTAACTGTTTATTGTAGAGTTGGTTTATGATGAAATTTGAGAAATATGATGTCGTTGTTGTTGGTGCCGGTCACGCAGGTGCTGAGGCGGCTGCGGCAGCCGCTGGTATGGGGGCCAAGACAATCTTGATTACACAAAACCTTGACTGTATATGCCAGATGTCTTGTAATCCTGCTATGGGCGGTGTGGCAAAGGGGCAGATAGTGCGTGAGATTGATGCTCTCGGAGGATGGTCCGGTATAGTAACAGACCGTTCTAAGATTCAATTTAGAATGCTGAATCGCTCAAAAGGTCCAGCAATGTGGAGCCCGAGGGCGCAGTGTGATAAGGCGGCATTTAGTGCAAATTGGCGCAGTGTTCTTGAAAATATTGATAATTTAACCCTGTGGCAAGATGAAGTTGTTGATGTTGTAATTGAGGGTGGTGTGGTAGCCGGAGTGGTAACCAAGATGCAAATTGTCATCCCTGCAGACGCAGTAATCCTTACTAATGGTACATTCTTAAATGGCAGGATATATATTGGTGAATCCACTTTCTCGGGGGGTCGTATTGGTGAAAAATCTGCCGTTGGTCTTTCTGACAAGTTGAAAGAATATGGTTTTGAGGTTGAGAAACTCAAAACGGGTACACCGGTTCGCATTGATGGCAGAACCATTGATTTTGAGCGCTTGACGATTCAACCTGGCGACGAAATGCCACAGAAGTTTTCTTTCAGCCCGATAACAAAGCCACTCGTAGAACAGAAGCCCTGCTATTTAGCGTATACCAATCAGCGGACGCACGATATTTTGAAGAAGGGATTTGACAGATCGCCACTTTTCACTGGTCGTATACAGGGAAGGGGGCCTCGCTATTGCCCGTCGATAGAAGACAAAATTGAAAGATTCTCCTCTAAGGATCGTCATCAGCTTTTTGTTGAGCCTGAAGGTTTGTGCACCAACTCTTATTATCTTAACGGTTTTTCTTCGTCGTTACCGTTGGAGGTGCAACTTGAGGCCTTGCATTCTATTGAAGGATTCGAAAAAGCGAAGATATTCAAACCTGGCTATGCTATTGAATATGATTATTTCCCTCCAACTCAATTGACTTATACGCTTGAGACGAAGAAGGTTGAAAATCTTTATTTTGCAGGACAAATAAATGGAACAACTGGCTATGAGGAGGCCGCTTGTCAGGGACTAATGGCCGGCATCAATGCTGTACTTAAGCTGAAGCATCGTCCGTCATTCGTACTCGGCAGATCGCAGGCGTATATCGGCGTGCTGATAGATGACCTTGTGACAAAAGGCGTTGACGAGCCTTATCGTATGTTCACTTCGCGAGCCGAGTACCGCATTCTCCTTCGTCAAGATGACGCCGATGTCCGCCTGACCCCATTGTCTTACGAGCTTGGACTTGCATCAGCCGATCGTATGGAGAGGGTGGTAGAGAAGGTTCGTAATTCAGAAAAGCTGACCTCTTTTTTAGAGCAGACTTCAATCCTGCCGTCAGAGTGTAATGATTTTCTATCGTCGCGTCAGTCGGCTCCAATTCAGCAGAAGGTTCGCCTTTCGGGACTCTTGCTTCGTCCGGAACTGACATTGGGCGACCTGGTGCAGGTCTCGCCGTCGCTCACTGACTTTATTGAAACGATTCCTATGGCAATCAGAGATGAGGTGTGTGAGTCGTCGGAAATTCTGATAAAATACAGTCGATATATAGAAAAGGAACGTGAAGTGGCTAACAAAATACTTCGATATGAAAATCTGCCTTTGAGGGATGATCTTGACTATCGTAGCATCGTTGCGTTGTCCTTCGAAGCGCGTGAGAAATTGTCGAAAATGCGACCTAAAACCATAGGACAGGCATCAAGAATCAGTGGAGTTTCGCCAGCTGATATTTCTGTTCTTCTTATACTGATGAACTGCGGAAGAGAATAGATGTTTCTCGTGAAACATTGGCGTAAATGTCATAGTCTATGATGTTTACACCGTTTTTTTTGTTGAATTTGCTGGCAATTGCATAAAGTGTGGTCTAAATACCATAGACTATGGTATTTAGATGCCTATTTTTAGCAGATATTCAGATGCTTCTGGGCCAAGATTGAAGAGTAGGTCGAGCACGCTGACATTGGCGTTGAATGGCAATCTATCGCAAAACACTTGCGCGTATTCCGGACAGTCGGGTAGTGCTTCGGGATGCTTGTATGAGAATCTGTCGCGGAAGTCTTTTTCGACCTCTTCGGGCTTGCAATATTCAGTCGAATATGAAAAGCTGCAATCGATTTTCATTTTTTTTAAAAGCATCTTTAGGATGCGTTCGTTCAATTGCAGCAACCTGTCGTATCGAGCCATAAGGATATCCTCGATTTCGTCGCGGTAGTATAGGAAGAATGGGGATGCATTGTATGCCGATTCAATGGCCCGCCAGTGAATCAGATTCCATTTTTCTGCATAACTTATACCGATATCCGCCGTTTTGGAATGTGTTCCGTAAGGACGTAAAACGGGAACTGAAAGAGTCATCGTGCCAGCGGCAGTAACAATGATTGTGCGGTTGCGGTGTGTCTGTTTGGGGAATGTTTCCTGTTGTTCTATGATTATTTCACCTGATTGCGACATTGCTGCCATCAAGGCTATTGACGGGAAATATGCGGTTGGGAACAGGGTGGGGGTGTGGCTCATTGTTTTTCTTTTCAGCTGCCGTAGACAACAGCCAACAGTTCATCGTCCTCAAAGAAAAAGTCTATGTTGCCTTCACCGAACGAGATGCGTCGTTCGCCCCAGGCCTCTTCGTCTGCATCTTGTTCATAGTATCCATTTTTTACCATCAGCTGGACGATTTCTTTCTCACCCAGGTCGAAAATCTTTTCACCGAACAAGGTGGCGTCCTCCTCCGAAAGGTCTATGCATTCCAGCATCGGGTTCTCGCCTTCAAAAAACAATGTTATTGCTCCATCGTCGTAGTGCAGTATGGTGGTGGTTTCGTCGGCTGCATTTTCCATACATTCAACTTCTTCGGCCTCGCCAAGACGTGCTACGACGTCTTCTACGGGCATCCCGAAGGTGATGTCGCCAAGTCCTTTTTTTATATTTATCGAATAGTCCATTTTCTGGTTTTTTGGTTTAGAAAAGAAATACAAAGATACACACTTTTTTGTGATTGACAAAATATTCCTTGTGATTTTTATTCAAATATTTGGTAATGTTGAAGTTAATGATGGACGAGTGATGTGTTTTTCCGATGAGTTTATATAGTGAGGGTTTTATACAAAGTTTTGTTTGCAAAAGTACCGTCATTTGTTGCTTCCATTGATATCATTCGGTGAACAAGGATTAGATATAGTGGTTCTAAAGTAACTCGATTTTGTTTTCTTGCTCCTGCTTTTGTCTTTATTTTGTATACCGGTTATATGCTGAATTGTTAACGGATGTTATATGCTAATTGTTGAGTATCAGCAATGTAATTCAGATACGTAAGTACTTTTAGAATTTTTTTTTGTCAGTAAGCAAAAAAGTTGTACTTTTGCAAACTCAAATTGAGGGTAAAACGATATGTTGACTACGTAGCTCAGCAGGTAGAGCACATCCCTTTTAAGGATGGGGTCCTGGGTTCGAGCCCCAGCGTGGTCACAAAGAATGATTATAGGTTGACTACGTAGCTCAGCAGGTAGAGCACATCCCTTTTAAGGATGGGGTCCTGGGTTCGAGCCCCAGCGTGGTCACAAAAAAAAGCGAGCTTTTCGGCTCGCTTTTCTGTTTGTATAAGGTGTTTGTTTATTCAACTGTCACGGACTTGGCCAGGTTTCGCGGCTGGTCAACGTTTCGGCCTTTGGCAATGGCCACATAGTAGGAGAGGAGCTGTAGTGGCAGAATGGCCAGCAGAGGCACGTAGCAGTCACGTGTGTCGGGAATCTCAAAGCAGTAGTCGCTCATCCCCTTGACAATTGTATCGCCTTCGGTCACCACGCTTATAATCTTGCCTTTGCGCGATTTGATCTCCTGTATGTTGCTGACAATCTTGTCGTACATACCGCGTTTCGGAGCGATGACGACAACGGGCATCTCTTCGTCGATGAGTGCGATGGGGCCGTGCTTCATCTCGGCTGCAGGGTAGCCTTCAGCGTGGATATAACTAATTTCCTTTAGCTTCAAAGCGCCTTCCAATGCAACGGGATAGTTGTATCCACGACCCAGGTAGATGAAGTTGCGGGCATATGTGAACATTTGAGCGAATTGGTCAATTCCTTTGTTGTGGTCAAGCGTCCACTGCATCTTGTCGGGAATTTGTTGCAATTCGTCGACAAGCATATGGAACATATCTTCGCTGAGGGTCTTTTTCTCCTTGGCTATGGCTAGACCGAGCATTATGAGCGTTATGACCTGTCCTGTGAAGGCTTTTGTCGATGCTACGCCGATTTCGGGTCCTACGTGGAGGTATGTTCCACTGTCGGTGGCGCGGGGTATTGAAGAGCCTATTACGTTGCAAATACCGTACAAGAAGGCGCCTTTGCTTTTTGCCAACTGGATGGCAGCTAATGTGTCGGCTGTTTCACCTGATTGTGATACGGCAATGACGATGTCGTCTGGAAATATGACGGGGTTGCGATAGCGGAACTCGGAGGCATATTCCACTTCTACCGGTATATGTGCGGCTTCTTCGATGAAGTATTTGCCGATGAGTGCTGAATGCCAGGATGTTCCGCAGGCGCAGATAATAATGCGACGAGCGTTGACAAACTTTTCTTTGTGGTCAATGATGCCACTCAAGAGCACATCTTTGTCGACTACGTTGAGACGGCCTTTGGTGCAGATACGCATTGCCGACGGCTGCTCGAAGATTTCTTTTAGCATAAAATGGGCGTAGCCGCCTTTCTCAAGCTCGTCCAGATTCATCTGAAGGGTTACAAGTTGCGGAGTCTGTTTGACGTTCGATAGGTTGGTGATTTTCAGGTCTCCCTGGCGATTCATAATTGCAATCTCTTCGTCCTGCAGGTATATGACTTGGTTGGTGTATTCAATGATGGGTGTTGCATCGCTTCCAAGGAAGAACTCGGCTTTGCCGTCTTTCTTGTCGTTGTTGGTGCCAACACCGATAATCAGTGGACTTCCTTTTCTGGCGCAGATAAGCTGGTCGGGATTGCGTTTGTCGAGTATGGCAATGGCGTAGGCACCAATGACACTTTTGAGAGCCAGCTGCACAGCGGTGTATAGGTCGCAATTGTGTGAAATCTGTGTATATTCAACCAGTTGTACCAGTACTTCGGTGTCGGTTTCACTGCAGAAAGTCATACCGTTTTTCTCCATCTCAATGCGCAGCGACTTGTAGTTTTCAATGATGCCGTTGTGGACAAGCGCTAGGTTTTTCGACTGCGAATAGTGAGGGTGGGCATTGGTGGCATTAGGTTCTCCGTGTGTTGCCCAGCGGGTGTGGGCAATACCGATAGTGCCGCTGATGTCTTTGTCTTCTACCGATGCTTCAAGTGCCGAAACTTTTCCTTTGGCTTTGTAGACATTCAGTTCGCCTTTGGCGTTAATCATTGATACTCCGGCACTGTCGTAGCCGCGATATTCAAGTCTGTGAAGCCCTTTAATCAAGATGGGGTAGGCTTGCTGTTCCCCGATGTATCCTACAATTCCACACATTTTCTATTGTATTTGGTTTATATGTTTGTTGTTTAATTTATTGATAACACGCACTTTGAACAGATATTTCAAAAAATATCTGTCCTTTTTACGAAAAACAAAAGTAATAAATAATTATTATTTATCAACTATTTGCGGTTAATTTTTTCAATATTTGTTCGGCCAGACCTATGGAATATCCGTGGCTTTGGAACAGAATTTTTCCTTTCTTGTTTACGAGTACGACAAGCGGATAATCGCCTTTCAAGTCCATTCCCAACGCCTCAAGTATCTGTTTCTCAAATGGGTCTTTGTCGTTGGGCTCTCTTATTATGTAGTCGGTGTTAGGCAGTTGCCACGAGGCTGGTTTGGCCGATGCCGGAGCTACAAGGTAGGTCATACCACCCCAAGCCGTGTATTCCTTGTTGAGCGACTGCATCTCCTTGATAAGGTGTTTCGATGGTTCTTTGTAGTCGCCCACAAATATAAACAGCATACCCGTCTCGCCGGCATAGTCGGCTAATGTAGCCATTCCGGGTATTATTTCCAGCTTGGGGTCAATAGAGGCTTGAACCGCTACAAGACGCTCAACCAAAGGTCTTAGAATTATTTGTTTAGTGATTTTTTGTCCTTCTTTGACGTTGAAATAATCTTCTCTTACCAGCACGTCGCCTTCAGGGAAACGATTGCCTGTTGTCAAGCAATAATATCCTGGTTCCAAAGCAATTGTTGCAGGGAATTTGTCCATACGCTTGTCGTCCTCGAAGTCAAATGTGACGAAGTCTCCGTCCTTGTATTTAGCCAACGAGAAGTGCGACCAATAGACGGGTTTGGCCAAGTCTTTGGTAGGCTTGTATGTCAGCGTCAGCGTTGCAGTAGGTTGTACGGCAGTTTTCTCTTCAAAGCTGATTGCCTCCCATTTGCCTTTCTTCCAGAGCTTTTCAGCGTCACCGTTGCATACATAGATGGTGTTTGTGGCGTTGTCGAGATAGGCGGGGATGTTCAGCGAGCGGCAGGCGGCGACGAAGAAGATATCGCGGCTGTGACGGTCGCTGTAGCGTAGCTCGTATACTCCGCGTGGCGAGATGGGACAGTTGTAGTAGTTGCCGGTATCGTCGACCAAGATGTTTTCTTTCGTCCATACTATCAGGCTGTTGACATCCTTTATGTCTGCAAGTTTTTCTTTAAGGAACTGCCGCCAGGGACGCACCATCTCGTTGCTGATACGGGCGGGCATAATGCCTTTGACGTAGAATTCTTCATAAGTCTCCATAACGGCTGGCACCGTCGGTTTGCACCAATGTGATTCAAGCGTTTCAGCCGTTATATCGCGCATATCTTTGTCGCTGAAGGTGCGTAGATAGTCGTATAAGAAATACGTTTTGTTTTCGCCGCCACCGACGGAATGATACTCTCCATTCTCGTCCTCTTCCAGGCAGGGGCAGGTAATTGTTACCGTTTCCGTCAAATCCTCTTCGGCGTGGTTGTTGATGAATTTCGCAATCTCCTCATAGTTTCCTTCTGCCTTGTGGATAATCTCCCACGCCTGCTCGTCGGTCAGGCTCTTGCTGGGTTTCAACAGGTTCTTGTAGTTTTCTTTCGTCGGGAATGTGGCAACGTAAACATCGCGGATGGAATCTTCGTGGGCTTTGCGCTGCTCGTTTATACGGCTTTTTTCTTCGCTTGGTGTCACTTTGGCTTCTCCGGCTTCAGGCGGAATGACATCCATTATTGTTATATTGTCTAAGAGAGTTGTTTCGGGGTTTTCGTAAATCAGATATAGCTCGGTTTCAGCCTGTTCGCGAACATCAAATCTTGTATTGTTGTAGCATTTGCCGTCCGTGGCCCAAATCTGAAGGTCGCCCAATCCGGTGGTCAGCGAGGCTTTTCCTTCCTTGTTTGTCTTGATG
>JAEEMK010000108.1 GCA_016283175.1 Bacteroidales bacterium | reverse complement strand
TGCCGTCACCGACAATCAGTAGCTTGCATTCAGGGAATTTGCTTAGGACTTTGGCAAAGGCTGGCATAATTATGTCGACGCCTTTTATTGTTTCCAGACGTGCAACTATACCTATTGTTAATTGAGGAATTTTCTCGCCATCACTGACAATGTTTATGTTGGGTGCTAAGCAATTGTGTATTGTGAAATGGTCGTGTTTTGACAATTTGACATTGTCGTTGTATAGACAGCTGCTTCCAAAAAAACTTTTTTCGGCAACTTCAGTCACACAGGTGAAAACATTTACTTTGTGTTTCTGTAGGAATCGTAAAAGAAATAAGTTTTTGTAGATGCTTGCATCGGTATGGAGTGTGGCAATGATATTCTTGATTCCCAGTCTTTTTAGAATGATTATCGGCATTGCGCCTGGGGCCATATATTGCACGTGGGCAATTTTTGGTCGATATTCGTCGACAACGCGTTTCAAACCTGTCTTTAGAAAATTGTATACAACGCGTTGCTTTTCTGGCCTTTTTCCATATGCGGAAAGGCAGACGATTCGACTTCCGGCTTGTTCAAACTTCTGGACCATATTAAAGTCGTATTCAAAATAGCAGACTGTCACGCAATGGTATCCACCTCCTGTCAATGCCTCTACAAGTCGAAGTGTCTGGATCTCAGTACCACCAACTTTTAAACAGGGTATTCCAATAAGAACTGATGTATTCAATTGTTAAATGTTAAGGGTTAAAGATGTATGATGTGCTGTATCTTAAGTTATCGTTTTGGTTTTGGTTTTCGTCTTCGTTAAAACTTTTTACAAGCATTTTTGGTAGGCTTCGATGGTCTGTGTTGCACAGCGTTTCCACGAAAACTTTGAAGCCTGCTCGAGACATTGTCTGACAAGATCGCTTTTTGTCAAGTTTCCTTGCTCAAATTCAGTCATATAGTTGCACATAGCGTCAATATCGTCGGGATCGACATACAGTGCTGCTTTGCCTCCAACCTCGGGTAGTGAGCTGTTTTGGCAGGTCACGACAGGTGTGCCGCAAGCCATTGATTCCAATATGGGTAGTCCGAAACCCTCGTATCGAGACGGGAAGAATGTCAATGTGGCTTCGTTGTAGAGTATGCTTAGTCGCTCGTCGTCAACATCTTTGGCTATTTGTATGTGGTTGCGTAGATGCGGCTGATTGCAGTAGTCTGTTACAGATTGTGGGGCTTTGGGCCAGACAAGTACAAGCTTGTGTTGTGGGTTTTGTTTGGCGAATTTTTCGTAGGCTCGTATGACCGACATTGTGTTTTTTCGTCCAGTGCTGCAGGAAACCGTCAGAAAGAATGGTTGATTCGCTTTTTTGTTCTGACGTGGATAAAACAAGTCGTCTCTATAACCCCACGGACATACGAAGATTTTTTTTTCTGGAATGTCCATATACTCCATTATGTCGCGTTTGGATGCTTCCGAACAGGTTATGATGCCTTTGCATCGTTTGGCAAGGGTAGGGTATAGGCGTCGGTAGTATTCATAGTTAAAGACATCGTCGGGATAAGAGAAATACATTGCATCGTGTATTGTGACCACGGTTTTTTGAGGCTTTGCCACCCACTCAAAATTGTGGGGTATGTGCAGTAAGTCGTATCGGGTCGTGCATTCACGTACGCGAAAGTTCTTTATAATCTTGTTGGCCCAGTCTTTATGTGGAAAGGATATATGCTTGTTAGGAAAGCTCAAACCTAATTGTTTGCCACTGATGCCTTTGGTGTTTTGTGAGTAGAGTACCACTTCAAACGGAAGATTGTCCATTTTGTCAAGGGCCTCTACAAGCTCTTTTGTCGTTCGACCAATACCTGATATCCACCCTTTGCTGTAGAGTGGAAGAATTGATTTTATGTCTATTACAATTCTTTTCATTAATTGGTCTGTTTTGTCTGTTATTTATTGTCTGCTATCTGATGCAGAGTGTTATTCCAAGAAGTGTTTACTTTTTCACTCAAGAATCTTTTCTTGTAGTTGTTCTCGGCTTTGCTGCCCAGTTCGTCAGCCAACGTTCTGTCATTCCACAGCTTAATTATTTTTTTCTCGAGGTTGTCGACATCCAATGGCTTGAACATGAGTCCGCAGGTCTCGCCGCTCTCTTCGTCTGTCATCAAATCTGGAAAGGCTCCGTGACTGGGTGCTATGCAGCAGCGGCTATGCGAGGCTGCCTCGAGCAAAGCAACAGGAAAACCCTCATAGCAACGGCTGGGGACAACGATGAATCGTGCATCGGCATAGAATCGTGCCAGTTGGCGGCTGTTGAGATGACCGCAGAGTTTTACATTGGAGGGCACCACTATGGTCTTGTCGTCGCGTGGAGTTCCTGCAAAGCGGAAATCTATTTCTGGATGACGTCGTGCCACCTCAAGTAGCAAGTCGTAGCCTTTCTCCTCGCTGAGCCTTCCTACATATCCGACATAGTCTGTGTCGCAGTTGGGTAGGGGTGTTTCCTGTGGCTCAACGTATTCAATGCAGTTGGGTATTACGCTTATCTTGTCTTTGTCGAATCCGGCTGCAATTAACTTTTGCTTCTGGAATTCGGTCAGGCAGCAGAAGAGGTCTACATTGTCCTTATAAGCTCTTGTGCGGCGGGCCATCATATTGCGCAGGGCGTATCCGAGTGAACGTAGACGGCTATGTTCGCAGTTGTAGCGTATGCAATCCCATTCGTCTACTTTTTTTAGGCAGTTCTCGCAGGGCTTGCCTTCGCGCAAAAAAAGTCCGGTCGGGCATATTAACCTATAGTTGTGTACTGTCATTACAACAGGAATGCCTTTCCGTCGACAGATTGGCAGTACGGCTGGGGATATGAAAGGGTATAGATTATGTATGTTTACGACATCGGGTTTGAATTCGCGCAAGGCTTTACGCATCATTCGCCTGCCCGAAATGCTATAAATGCCAGAAAAGAAACCGTGTATTTTACCTCCAAGGGTGTCGCGAGCATCTTTGGAGGTCCGTCGCAGGACTTTTATTTCAAAGCCTTGGCGACTTAAGTCCTCAATCATACGGTCTACAACGGCTTCTTCGCCGCTGTATTTGCCATAGTCGTTATGGACTATAAGAATTTTCATCAGAATTCTACAACATTGCCGCCGGCTTTGCGTTGGGCTTTCATCTTTTCGAAAGCATCGCGCACAACAGGATGGTCCATTATAATTACTGTAGTACGGTTCAGTATGAATGGATCATAGGTCAATATTCCGCCGAGATACTCGCAGCGTATCTGGTCTTTAGGAATGCCGTATTCGATTAACAGTCGGTTCTTGACGATATCGGCACGGTTATGGCTGAGGAAGTTATTGCGTTTCACTGTACCAGTCTTCGAGTCGGCAGAGCCATAGAGTATGAACTTGCGGTTCGGATAGGCCTTCATTATTCGGGCCATCTTGGCAATCTTCATTTCTTCCTGCGGACGAATGTCCCACTTGTCAAGGTCAAAGAAGACCATCTCGTAAGGCAGAAGCCGTTTCAAGAGTATTGAGTCGAGTGTTGCATCGTCGGGCACACTTTTAATGAGGTTGGAATGGCTTGTGTCATAGTATACGCGCAATGAGTCGTATTTGTACAATGTAACGACATCGTCTATGGTGTCGTAGTTGACGGTTATAATGGTGTCAATTATTTGAATGACGTCTAAATCCTCAACTTGTACGAACGCAACAAATTTTGGCATTTCTGTTGTGTTGTAGGGCATAATGCCTTTTTCAATATAGTAGTTGCGGCGGGCTCTTTCACTGCGAAGATTGAAATCATAACTCAATCCTAGCATCACTGCCAGGTCAACGTCTGGAGCAAGCTTCTCAACACCTGGTATACGCTCTCGGTCGAAGTCGCCTTCCATCACTGAGAGTTTGAGGTCGCCAAATATATTCAGATGATCTGTCAATGCATATTTGCTCATCCAGCCTATATGGCCTTCGTTTGCGAAGTTGGTGTTTTTAAATCCTTTGAAACTGTCTGATGTCGAAAATCCAATGAAGTTCGAAAACTTTTCAGGATTGTTTTCCGACAGACCAATACGAATGTTGTATCCAAAATATACGACATTGTTCCAACGTCTGTTAAGGTCAACCTTGTTATATCTTTTCATATATGAAAGGTTGACCATAATGTCGGCACCGATATTGAAATGATTCCAGTGTTGCGCAAAAACATTTTCATCGTCTGTTGTCCAGTAGTATCCGCCAAGTGCACCTTTGATATTGTCGTTGCCTGAAACAATGATTGTGCTTGACGAACCTTCGCAATTACCATAGTCTGCAGTCAATGCTTGACGGTTCTCGAGATAGCTTTGTTTGGAGATAAAGCCGTGCGCTTTTCCTAAACCTAATCCGGCACGTATTCCGACTACAGGGAATATCCATCTACCGATATGCATTTCACCAAGTGCACCGACACGATCTTTCAGGGGACCTTTGCCGTCTTCGAAGCCGTTGTGTATATGTCCGCCTCCTTCTATGTCAAACGTCCAGTTGTCCATAATGTGCGAACGTATCCAGCCTACACCGTGCTCGCCACGGTTTCTGACGGTGTCAACCGACGAAGAGTATTTCTCTACCTGTGCCGCTGCTGTGAATGCTAGCAGCATCATTAATAATGTTAGAGCTATCTTTCTCATTTTGAGTTGAAGTATCTTGTTAAATGATGATTTAGTTAATGGTTTTAGAATTTAACTTCTCCGCCACCGGCTTGGCCTGCCGCTTTCATTTCGTTGAAGGCTTTTTCAACCAGAGGATGGTCCATAATTATTACCGTGCAGCGGTTCAGATAGAATGGCTTGTAGTCGAGTATGCCGCCCAGATACACACGACTCAGCTGGCTTTCAGGAATACCGTATTCATTCACCAGTTTGTTGTATACAATATCTGCACGGTTGTGGCTCAGAAAATCATTCCTCTTCGGTGTGCCGGTCTTAGAATCAGCAGATCCTGTCAAAACGAATTTCTCGTTGGGATATGCCTTCATAATTCTTGACATCTTGTCTATCTTCATCTCCTCGCTTGGAAGAATGTCCCATTTGTCGAGTTCAAAGAACACCATTTCGTAAGGCAGCAGCTGATTGATCAATATCGAGTCAAGAGGCTGGTCAACAAGTCTATTTTTGCGTCTTGCATTGTCAGCATCTATCGAGTCGCGCAAGTCTTGTATCTTCTTCTGCATCTCAGGTGTAGGCATATTGACTTGTTCGTAGTGGATAATTGTATCAATGACGCTTAACGAATAGGTCTGTTCCATCTTTACGTATGTAAAGTGAGTTACACCAGTCACTACTGTATCTGTTCCTTGTTCTTTACGCACAAAGGAATCACGTTCTTCTTTCGTGCGTACGTGGAACTTGTACAGTATGCCTACTTGTGCGTTTAAAACATTGTCGACTCCGAATCCTGCCGCCTCAACGGCACCGACCCATTCGCGGTCAAACAGTCTCTCCATAAACGACAGCCTGAAGTCGCCAAAGATGCTCCAGTTGCGGGTGAAATTGTATTTGCAGATATATCCCAAGTGGGCTTCGGTGCGGTGATTGCGGATATTGTCTTCCGATAGGCCAAACTTCGTATAGGCTCCGCCGTAAATGATATTGTTCCATTTTTTTTCGGGATTATAATAACTCGAACCCCTGAAAATGGCAAGATCCATAAATAGGTCGGCACCGAAATAGTAGTATTTCCATTTCTGTATCAGCAGGTCATCGCTATAGTCGTAGTAGTATCCTCCTAGCGGTTGGCCAGTCAATGGGTCAATGCCACACTGGCCGTTGCCACCACTGATGACGCTGTTTTGATAATGGTCCTTTGTCAGAAAACCGTGTGCATAGCCATAGCCTATGCCTAATCGGAATCCGAACATTGGGAATATTCTTCGTCCAAAATGGAATTCTCCGTTGGCAGTCAGTCGGTCCAGGAAGGCTCCTTTGGTGTCATCGGTGCCGTAATACAGCTGGCCGCCGCCTTGTGTGAGGAAGAACCAGTCGTCAAAAAAATGCGAACGAACCCAGCCCACACCGTGTGAACCGTTGACAACGGCAGTGTCGTCGGCGTGATAAGCTCGACCTTGTGCCACATATTTGTGATTGTCGTTTCTGTCGATCTGTCCGTATGTTGCCTCTATGCTGAAGGCAGCAAACAGCATCAATATTAATAATTTGCTTTTCACTTTATGTTTTTTTGAATGTTATAATTAGTATTGAGAAGTCTGTAATAATCAACTTTCAGTGGAATCGGTCTCTCCGTCGCCATAACCGTAGCCGTATCCATAACCGTATCCGTAACCGTATCCATAACCATAGCCGTAACCGTATCCATAACCTCCATAGCCATAGCTGTGTTTGCGTATCTTGTAGTTGTTAAGAATTATGCTCATATTCTTCAGCTTGCCTGTCTGGTAGAACTCCTCAAGTTCCATAAGGATGCGGCGGTCGGAGGTCTTCTCCTTGATAACGAAGAATGTCGCGTCTACCAGACGGTTCACTATTGTGGCATCCGCCACGATGTCGATAGGCACACTGTCGATGATGATAATATCATAATTCTCACGGGCCCACGCCACAAGCTCGTCGAAGCGTTTGCTCATCAGCAACTCTGCCGGGTTGGGCGGAATGGGACCGTTGTGTATGACTTTCAAATCAGGATATATGCTGTCGTTATCAATCAACTCTTCGAATGAGTTTTCTTGTGCAGACAGATATGTGGTCAGACCACGTTTGAACTTCTCTTTTGTTCCGTGCCACGACTCGCGTTTGCGTATATCGGAGTTTATCAGCAGAACTTTTTCGCCAGCGTATGCAAACGACAGTGCGATGTTGTATGCCACAAGGCTCTTGCCGTCTCCAGACATCGTCGAGGTCAACATCAGCACACGACCGCCCTGAACTTCGCCGTTCATAAACTGGATGTTGTTTCTCAAAATACGGAATGTCTCGTTGAACCTGTCTTTGCCGCTCTTGGTAATGATGCGGCTTCCGCCACCCTCCACCATAGGTATGATGCCAGCCACAGGTATCGAGCAGTAGGCCTCGACGTCTTTTTTACTTCTGATGCGGACATCAAGCCATTTAATCAGCATTATTATTCCTATCGGCAAAAGCAATGCTATAATGATAGCAATCGTATAGGCACGTGATGGCACTGGCGATATTTTCCATCCCGAGGCATAATCTATCACTCTTGTGTCGGCATCGGTTATCGTAAGTTTCAAAGCGTTCTCTTCGCGCTTGTTCAGCAGGTAAAGATATAATTGCTCCTTGATTGACTGCTGGCGCGTGAACGACTGCATCTCGCGGCGCTGGGTTGGAACCATATTGATTGCGCTGCTCGTGCGCATCTCCTGGTGACGGTATTCACGGATGCGGATTTGTATCGACTGAATGTAATTCTCGATTGAACGCAGTATTGTACTGCGCATAGTCTCCATCTGAGATTCTTTTTCAGCCACAAGAGGACTGCTGCTGCTAGAATTGGCTATGAGCAGTTGACGCTCACGGACACGCTTGTTGTATTCTTCTATCAGTGTGTTGACGCTCCCGTCGCCTATCGACAGGTTGGGCAGCATCGTATATGGCGCAGCCTCGCGAACCTTGTTCTGCAAGTCGCGGGCAATGCGAATTGCCACCTCTTCGTCAACCAGCGCCTGTGAATACTGTGTGCGGTTGTTGATGTTCGATCCCATCTGCGTGTTCATATCGCTGATGTTGTTCTTGCGCATATAGTCCTCCAGGTCGCCTTCAACGTCTGACAATTCCACGCTAATCACTTTTAGACGCTCCTCTATGAAACGAGCTGTGTTCTCGGCCACACGGTTTTTGTATTCTACAGTGTGCCTGTTGTACGATTCTATCCACAAATTGATGATGTCGATGCCGCGTTTCAGATTTATGTCGTTCATTGCCAGGCGGATGTTGCCGGCATCCTCGTCGACGATCGACGCACTCATACGGCCCATATAGTATCCCGTGGCTTCGTCAAGTGGACGGTATCTTACTTGCAACTTCTCGTTTTCGATGTGGGCAAAACCGGCACGACGTTCTATTACGAGCACACCGCGAGGGGTAATCAGCGTGTCGCCATATTTGCCGTTCCACATCATCGGTGCCTTGCCTTTCTCGCTCTCTATTGTTGAGAGCGTGTAATTGTCCGCACGGCATTCCACCTCGAAATTGCAGGCAGGATAACTGTTGTCGACAAAATGGACATCTATTGGAGTTTTGTCATACATATCCTCGTCCAAAAACAGATGAGGCTTAATGTAAGTGACTGTAAGGTTCAACTCCTCTATCACATCGCGAACAACCTGTGTCGACTTGAAGAAATGGATCTCCTTTTCCGCAGTGCTTGGCGTGCGGAAAGCCTTCATCACATCCTGGTTTATCTGTGTGTTGGGCGAATTGATCTGCATAGTCGCTGCTATGGAGTAGGTGTCCGGGCTCATCTTAAGATACAGCCACGCACATACCAAACATACTACAAGCGAAACAATAATCCAGTACCACGCCGACATAAACAGCTCTATGATGTTGTGGATTATAAAACGGTTGGTGTTTTTCCTTACCGTCGTATTCTCTGCTTTTGCCTGATCTATCATATTAGGGGGTTGAAAGGTTTAAAGGTTGAAAGGGGTAAAATTGTTCTAAATCTTAATTCTGTTTTTTGCTGAACATAGTCACAACAAGTGTTACAACACTCACAGCCGTTGTTACTATTGATAGACGGCTCAGCCAGAAGTCGACAATCCGGTTGCTGCTTCGTATTGTTGTCTGCGACGGCCACACATATATCACATCATTCTGCTGCAGGTAGTAGTAGGGGGAAAACAGAATGTCTTTCGACAGCAGACTGATGTAGTCGGAATACAGCACCCCGTTAATCTCGCGCATAACCAGTATCTTGTCTCTTCGAATACCCATTCCGCCACCAGCAATGCCGCTTCCACCTCCTTGCGCTATGTTTGCCTTTGCTATTAGGTCGAAAATCGTGGCTTTGCCGTCCTCAAACTCATAGATGCCTGTGGCTCCTTCGCCTATCACCGTCACTTTGAAGTTGGTAATTTTGGCACTGACCGTGGCACCATACGCCAGGCCGGCATCGGCAATCTTCTTGCTTATCATCATTTCAAGTTCAGAACAGGTAAGTCCCTCGACTTTCAACGTGTCAAGCAATGGGAAGTTGATGTATCCGTTGCTATTCACCGTGTATGTCGTTATCGACTCGCCGCCTTCCAGCGAATTGATCTTGTTGTTGAACATCTCGGCCAGCATTGGCAGCTTGTGTGTCACCACTATGCGCAGGTCGTCGCCGCGTTTTATCTTCAACTCCTGCATCTGCTGCATTTTGTAATATGTGTTTACATCCAAGTCGTTCAGCAGCACATATTCTTCCACTGTGCCGCAACTCGTGGCCAGCATCATAGCAGCGGCCACAAACCAAAGTTTTGTTTTGAAAAATCGCATATATGTCAAAAAATCAAAATTTTCAATTAAAAAATCACATCTCGTCTCGGTGTTTCCTGACCCATTTCAGGTAGCGCGGTGTCGATACAAAGTTGCGCTCCCACATCCTTCGAGGCTCCTTTAACAATCGGAACAGCCATTCCACTTTTAGCCGCACTGCCCATTGCGGAGCACGTCGCACTGTGCCGGCATAGAAGTCAAACACGGCACCAATCGAGGCTGTCACTTTCACATCGCACAGAAGCGATTTGTAGCGCTCCACCCATTTCTCCTGTTTCGGTGCCGTCATCGAAACAAACAGCACGTCGGGAGCAAAGGCGTTGATGTCGTTCACTATTTCTTGACTCTCCTCCTCGCCAAGTTCGTCGCAGAATGACGGCGACAATGTGCGTACCACGATCTCGGGATGCTCACGGCCCAGCCGTTCCACTATCAGATTCAGCACCTTCTCGGTGCTGCCCATATAGTACACTTTCCCGCGACGTTGCGAAAGCAGCGACAGGAGATATCTATGCAGGTCGTCGCCGGCTATCTTTGCAACTCTCACTCCACGCCAGCGGCGAAGCGACATACAGATGCCCTCGCCATCTGGCAACAGCACATCGCTGTTCTCCAAAGCGGTACGAAAGTCCTTGTCGTCCAAAGCCTTTGCAAAAGAGTGGGGGTTAAGGCAGTTCACCACCTTACTCGCACCGTCCAGGGTTACGGCGTCAAGGCTCTCGGCCAATTTGTAGTTGAAAAACTTCTGCATATATCTTCTTAAATCGCATCGGAAGTCGTGTTTGTACACACTTCCGTCACGGTCAGCCCCATAAGAGACTGTTCCTATCCACTGTGGCGACACAGCAGACTTTTTTTTTCGTTTTTTACGCCTGAATACGCATTTGCACTATCACTTCAACGTTTTTTTTACTGTTTTTTTTATTTTCTTATTATTATAATCATATCTAAAAAGCAGTAATAGTATGAGTTATGCAAAAACATACTTGCGTTTAACAGTTACAAATATACACTTTTTATTATTAATGACAAAATTTGCATTGATTTTTTTGTTCCGTGTTGTGTTTTTCTTCTGTTTCCCATCCATTTTTTACCTATACCAGCATAGGCATATGTACAGTATTTGTACAGTATATGTACAGTATATGTACGCTTTAGAAGCGTACATATACTGTACATATACTGTACAAATACTGTACATATGCCTTGGAAGAACTGGTTCTTAGTACGTTACAAGGGCTGTTTTGATGCTTGTGGTTTTTCTCCTTTTGAAACAATATTTTCGTTTTTCCCGCGTTTTCTGTCCGATTTAATGCCTGATTGCACTTGGTAAAAATTTGATCAAATGAATTTTCTTGACTTGATAATAGCTCTGCCTTTGGGGTATTTGATTTTCAAAGGCTACAAAAGGGGACTGATTTTCGAGCTTGCGGCTTTTCTGTCCATCATCTTTGGCAGCATTCTCGCCGTTCGTTTTGCCAATTGGTTTTCGCAGCTTGTTGGTCTAGACGGACCTAATGCTTACCTGATTTCGTTCTTTGTTATCTTTTTGATTGTCATTGTACTGTCGCTGATGGTTGCGAAACTTGTCGAACGTTTTGTCAAATTGATGCACGTCGGTGTCGTCAATAATTTAGCTGGCGCTTTACTGGGTCTGCTCAAGGGCCTGTGCATAGTTGGAGTATTGCTTTACTATATTGCTGTTATCGATTTGAATGAGAAAGTTTTGAGCCGTGATGTGAAGCAGTCGTCGATGCTCTATCATCCAGTCGAAAGATCGGGACGATGGATTGCCGGTCAGATGGATACATACGTTGCACAGCGAAAGTTGCAGCACGAGCAACAAGAAGGCTCTCAATCTATCTGATCTTTAGTCTTTTAATAATGTTTGTTTTAAACCATTAAACTTCATTTATGCTTATTCTCGCTCCGATGCAGGGTCTCACTGAATTGCTTTTCAGAAGGGTCTTCCACAGACTCTATCCAGGAGCGTTCGACTATGCTGTCAGTCCTTTTCTTTCGTTGACCCACGGCAATCTTAAGGATGCGGGAAAAAAGGTCGAGGATGTGTTGCCTGAACTCAATGCTGATTGTATGCCGGTTGTGCCTCAGGTGTTGGGTCACGAGGCTGAAGGTTTTGTTGACCTTGCCAATCGGCTTAGTGAACTGGGCTACAGTGAGGTGAACTGGAATATGGGGTGTCCTATGCGAAGGGTTGCGGCCAAGCATCGCGGCTCGGGTATTTTGCCTTATCCCGATGAGGTGCGGTCTATTCTCGATTACGTTGTTCCCCGTATCAAAACGTCTCTTTCTGTGAAAGTTAGACTTGGATATGTTTCTCCAGATGAAATTGATTCAATAATACCCATCCTTAACGACTATCCTCTCGCCTCGGTGACAGTCCATCCGCGTACTGGCAAACAGATGTACTCTGGACAGGTCAACATCGAGAAAATGAAACAGATAGCTCCGCTTATTCGGCATAAAACAATCTATAATGGCGATGTTTGTTCGGTATATGACTACCGTCGCATCAGGTCGCTTTTTCCTGGCATCAAAGATATGATGATTGGCCGTGGTGCACTTTATAATCCGTTGTTGCCTATGCAGATACGCACTGAGGTTGTCGAGGACTTTTCTTCGTCGGAGAACATTGGTGTTGCATCGGTTCCGACAGCAGCTCAATTCATCAATGCACTTGTTGATGCGATTATGGATATGGATGTCAGTGTCCAGGCAAAAGTACGGAAAATCAAAGAGTATTGGTGCCTTTTGTCAAAGGCATTGTCCGGCAGTGAGGAATACAAGCGCAAAGTGCTTCACGCCAGTGATTTGGATGCTGTTTTGCGTCTTATCGATGAAATGACGAAATAGACCATTGCACCGATACCTAGTCCGAGCAGCGCACCGCAGATAAGGTCGCCTGGATAGTGTTTGCCCAGATAGGCGCGACTGTAGCATACTAAGGCGGCCCACGTAAACATAACGTACGGTATTGCAGTGTTTTTATAGCCACTGATCTTTGTTTCAGGTTCCTGATTCTCCGTTCTCCGTTTCCCTCCGTACATTAGACTTATAAACATTGCTACGGCAAATGAGTTGGCAGCGTGTGACGAAACAAAGCCATAATGGCCGCCTTTGCCTGTATGGAACATTCTGACACCTTCGAGTTCGTAGCAGGGACGCAGCCTTTGTACGCCTTCTTTGATGGCGTTGTTGCTTATTTGGTCGGCAAGCAGAAAACACAGACCTATGCCGACAAGCACCCATAACCAGCTTTTCCGGTCGTGTTTAAATGTTGTGAATGCAATTACAACAAGTAGTAATATTGCCCAGCTCCAGCCTTGGCTGAAGGTCCACATCGTCCAATCCATCAGGTCGTTGTGGTGACCATTGATCCAGCGGAACAGTGTCTGGTCAATCGTTATTACTCTCTCCATTTAATTTGGCGAAAATCAAATCCTTGAGTTCTTTGATGTTGTATCCCGATACGGCGCTTATCATTATTGTGGGCAATGTGCGTGGCAGTGTGCGTTTCATCTGTTTTATCATTTCGTTGTCAAGCATATCGCATTTTGTCACTGCCAGAATACGTTCTTTGTCAAGCAGTTCGGGATTGTATTTCTTGAGCTCTTTGAGCAGAATGTTGTATTCTTTTTTGATGTCCATACTCTCGCACGACACCATAAAGAGCAGTATTGAGTTGCGCTCTATGTGACGCAAGAAGCGCAATCCCAGGCCCTTGCCTTCCGATGCTCCTTCGATGATGCCAGGAATGTCGGCAATGCAGAACGACTGGTCGTCGTGGTATTTCACGATGCCGAGGTTGGGAACCAGCGTCGTGAATGGGTAGTCGGCTATTTCGGGTTTTGCTGCTGAAACTACGGAAAGGAACGTTGATTTACCCGCATTGGGAAAGCCCACAAGTCCCACATCGGCAAGAACTTTCAGCTCTATGATGACCCATCGCTCTTCTGCAGGCTCGCCGGGTTGGGCGTAGCGCGGTGTCTGGTTGGTAGGTGATTTGAAATGGTCGTTGCCCCATCCTCCGCGACCGCCTTTGGCTATGATGGCTGTCTGGCCTTCTTCGGTGATTTCGCACAGTTGTTCGCCAGTTTCTGCGTCGCGACATACGCAACCCAGGGGCACGTCGAGTATCTGGTCTTCGCCTTCGCGGCCGGTGCACAGGTTCTGGCCGCCGTTCTGACCGTTCTCTGCAAATACGTGCTTGGTATATTTCAGGTGTAAAAGAGTCCATCGGTTAGTGTTGCCGCGCAGTATCACGTGGCCGCCTCGGCCGCCGTCACCGCCGTCGGGACCGGCTTTGGCGTTGTATTTCACTCGCAGCAGATGTGCTGAACCTGCACCGCCTTTGCCGGAGCGGACAAGGATTTTTACGTAATCGACAAAGTTTGATGTCATTTGGTTGTGGGTCTTGGTGTTGTATATTTGTTTTTGGGGGCGGTAAATGCCGCTAAGCGTTTGCCGCCCAATGCTATAAGCGATGTTTATTTGCGCTTTTCTATCTCGGAAACGATATTGGCAGAGATTTCTTTGATGTCGCCAAATCCGTTTACCTTGATATGCAGACCTTTGCCTTCGTAGTATGCTGCTACGGGAAGGGTCTTGGCTTCATATTCTTTCAATCGGTTCTTGATGGTCTCTTCGTTGTCGTCGCTGCGGCCCGAAATTTTGGCACGTTCCAGCATACGGCGTATCAACTCTTCGCGGGGCACGTCGAGACTCACCATACAGGTCAGCTTGCGACCGTGTTTTGCCAGTAGTTTGTCGAGGGTTTCTGCCTGTGCAACATTGCGCGGAAAACCATCGAAAAGAATGCCTTGTGTGTCTTTTGCTATAGCGTTGTCGATCATTTCCACAACGATGTCGTCGCTGACAAGGCTGCCGGAGTCCATAATGCATTTTATACGCTTGCCGAGTTCGGTTTGGTCGGCTATTTCCTTGCGCAGAAGGTCGCCAGTCGAAATGTGGTTGAGGTTGTATTTTTCAACAAGCAAATCGGACTGGGTACCTTTGCCGGCACCGGGAGCACCGAATAAAACGATGTTTAGCATATTAACTTAACATTTTACCGTTAAACTATACTTTACTTCACAGAAACGATCTCGAGATCGAAAATCAGCGAGCTGTTGGCAGGGATAATGCCAAGATCCTGAGGGCCGTAACCAAGCGACGAGGGTATGATGAGGGTCAGCTTGCTGCCTGCAGGCTGGTTGATGATGCCCTTTTCCCAGCCGCGGATGAGCGACTGCTCGCCTACACGGTAGCTGAGGGGTTCGTAAGGACGGCGGCTGTCGTAAATGTCATTCTCTTTGGCAACGCTTTCAAGGCTGGTGTCAAAGACTTTGCCGTTGAGCAGACGACCGGTGTAGTTGATGGCAACCTGGCGTCCTATTTCAACCTTCTGGCCGTTACCTTTCTTGTTGACGATAATGTAAAGACCTTCGTCGTCGGGAGTGGCCTTGATGTTGTTGTCTTCAACGTATTTGGCCAGAGCCTCTTTTTCAGCGGCTTGTGCCTGCTGCATATTTTCCATAAAGTTGGCCTGTTCCTGCTCCATCTCCTCGCGGGTAACAATGTCGGTGAGGTTGATTTCGTATATGAGCTTCATACCAGTGCCAGCTTTGTAGAATTCCGGGAAACGACCGCCGTATTTGGCCACCGAGTCAGCGTTGATTTCAAAAATAGCCTTGTCACCGATGTGCATCATCAAAAGTCCTTCGGGCAGGTCGCCGGGGAATGTTGTCGCATTTGCCATCAGTATGCGGTCGGGAGTGTCGACACGGCCAAGGATGGAGTCGTTTAGTTTCACAATGCAGGTTCCGACCAGGACATCGTTCTCCTTGACCTGTTGGGCATCCTTGTTGATTTCAAGGAATTTGTACCTCAAACCGTTTTTGGTTGTCTTGAATCCATCGCCGCACGACGCCAGAATGGCTGCTCCGAGAGCAATGACTGCAAAAAGTTTATAACTTCTTTTCATTTCTTTAGTTGTTTAATTTTTATTGTTTTGTATTTGTTGTTTTAAATTCAAGGTTAAATCATAGTACTTCAAGGTCGATGACAAGGATGGCTGACTGCGGAATGCGGTCGCCGTCGCCACCGATGCCGTAGGCCAGGTTCGACGGTAGGATCACTTTGGCGCGGCTTCCACGGTGCAGTTGTAGCACGGCATAGTCCAGACCTATCATCTCTTGACGTCGTCCGGCGACATAGTTGTCCTCTATGTCGTTGTATATTGTCTTACCGTTAATGGCTTCAATGTTGTAGCGCAGATGTACGCTGTCTTCGATTTCAATTTTTTTGTTGATGCCTTTTCGGTATTCCCATAGGCGGGCACCTTCGGGCAGTTTTTCCATCTGCCACCCGCGCCGCGTAACATACTCGTCTATGGCTGTTTCCTCCGATTGGGCAATAGTACGGTTTGCATTGATGAGATGTTCTTTCAAGTCCTTGCTTTGTGTCGTTGGGCGTCCCACCATAGGCGGATCGTTGTGGCAGGCTGCAAGTAGGCTGCAGGCAAGTATCAGAATCGCGCGTTTCATTTTGAGGTTTTGTTTTTCAGATGGTTGGACAAATCGCGCAGCATATTTTCCTCAAGCACCTTCAAGGTTGTATCGAAATCGTAGGGCGACGTGGCACCACTTGCCTGTGTGTGGCCGCCACCACCGAAATATTTGTGGGCGAAGACGTTGACGTCAAAATCACCTTTTGCACGGAATGATATACGCACTTTGCCGTCGGTTTCTTTTACCATTGCACCTACAGCCATAGGCTGCATCATAAGTGTATAGTTGACAAGGCCTTCCAGGTCATTGGCTGTGCCGTCAAAGTGTGCCAGGTCGTCAGCGTTGATGTATATGTAGGAAAATCCGACTTCAGGAAATATCTTCAAACGCTCGCTGAGTAGGAAACCGAGTATCTGCATTTTCTTGATACTGTAGTTGTTGAAGGTGCGGTTATGGACATCGGCAGCGCCTATTGGATGATGCATCAGGGCGGCAGCGGCTTCGTAGAGCGATGGATCCTCGTTGGCGTAGGCAAAGCAGCCGGTGTCTGTATTTATGCCGTGAAACAGACAGCGTGCCGTAGGGAGCGTAATCGAACTGTCGCCAATCATTTGAACAAAAAGCCAGTATAGCAATTCGCAGGTAGATGACAGGTCTGGCACCGAGACAACTGTCTGGAACATAGTCGTGTCAGGATTGTGATGATGGTCTACCAGCATTTTCGACGCATTGCTTTCTGCTAATGCTTTATCCAAAGGCAATATGCGCGAGGCGTTGTTGAAATCCACACCCCATATTAGGTCTGCGTCAGCAAAACGTTGCTCGCAGAGAGCCAGGTTTTCTTCCGCGTTGATGATATCTTCCGAACCAGGTAGATAGCGCATATCGTCGGGGCAGGGGTGTGGCAGAACGACGCTTATTTGCGGCATTGTTTCGCCTGCAAAAAACGCCGTCCGCAGCCAGTGGTAAGCACCAAGGGCCGAACCTACCGCGTCGCCGTCGGGGTTCATATGCGACACGATTACGATGTTTTGCGCCTTGCCAAGATGTATGGCAAAGCGTTCAACGGTTTCGTTATCAATGGTTAATGGCATTTTTTGCGTTATTCTACAAACTGCAAAGATACGCATATTTTTTAATATATGCGCGCGTGTTGAAAAATTATGATGGTGTTATCTCGAAGCGCCTATTTACCACGCTTGGCCTTTGCTGACCATCCAGGCTTGGGCTTCTTTATTGCCGAGTTTTGCAGCCTTCTTGTAGCTTGCGGTCTCGCGGGTGCTGTTGCCCTGTTTGGCGTAGAGCTTGGCGATAAGGCAGTAGGTCTCGTGGTCGCGGTCGTTGATGGCTACGGCTTTCTGATAGCTTCGCAACGCTTTGACGTAGTCACCCTTGTCGGTGTAAACTTGTCCAAGGCACTTGTAGGCATCGGTGTTCTTGGGATTGATGCGCGAGGCTTTCTGATGGTAGGCTATTGCCTCGTCGTAGTTGCCTTTGAGGGCGTAGACGGCACCAAGGCGATTGTAGGCGGGAATGTAGGTGCTGTCGAGATCGATGATTGCTTCGTAGCATTGTGTGGCTTTCTTGTCGTCGCCGCGCTGTATGTAGGCAATGCCGAGATAGTATAGCAGCTTGATGGATTTGGGGTCGCGCTGCAGGCCTTTGCGTAGGTGTGTGATGGCTGTCTCGTAGTTGTTTTTCTGGGTGTACATAACGCCGAGGTTGTAGTAGGCATCAATATTGTCAGGATCGTTGGCCAGCGTTTTGCGGAATTGCGCAAGAGCATCATTGTCGTTGCCTCGGTTGTAATAGATTACTCCCAGTGTGTTGGTGGCGCGCGGATATTTGGGGTCTATTTCGAGTGCTTTCTTTACCCAGTTGACAGCGTTGGTGAAGTTCTTCTTGTAGTTGTATATCAATGCCATACTACAGTAGGCTGAGGCGCTTTTGGGATTGAGCTCTATGGCACGCTCGGCAAGTTGCATCAGTTCGTCTACACCGCTGAAAAGTGCACTCCGTGAGCCGTCGAAGTCACCGTTTTCGATGTAGCAGTAGACGAGGTGCTCATAGGCTTCCGCCAGTGTGTCGTTGATCGCAACGGCTTGATAGAGTGATGTTATGGCTTCGTCGAGGTGGCTGCGCTTCTCCTGAAGTTTACCGAGTAGAAGCAGCGGTTCGGCATTTTCTGGCTCGTCGACGACAGCCTGTTGGTAGTATCCTTGTGCGCGGTCGAGCAGACCAAGTTTTTCTGCGTTGATGCCTTTGGCTATGTTGTCGTTGCTTTGGCACAGGGCGGTGCCGCTGATTATAGCGAAAAGAGTAAAAATGAGTATTGTCTTCTTCATAATCGTCTGTTTTATAATCAATATTCACCAGTTGGCAATCATTCAACTTATTTTCCCCCAGGCGAGGGCGCGTTTGTTTTTCTGTATGTAAAGGCGCAGGCAGGCGTTGTCGATTTTTTCCAATTGTGGGTCTTGTTCAAGGATTGTCTGCACACATTCGCGAGCGGCACGCACTATCGGTTCGTCGTTGACGATGTCGGCCAGCTTGAGTTGTAAAATGCCACTTTGCTGCAGGCCTTGCAGGTCGCCGGGCCCGCGCAGTTTAAGGTCTACTTCTGCTATACGGAAACCGTCGCTGGTGTCTACCATTGTCTTGATGCGCTCGCGGGCTGTGTTCGACAGTTTGTCGCCGGTCATCAGGATGCAGTACGACTGTTCCGCACCGCGTCCCACGCGACCGCGTAGCTGGTGCAGCTGCGACAGGCCAAACCGCTCAGCGTTTTCGATGATCATTACTGATGCGTTAGGCACGTCGACACCGACCTCTATAACTGTAGTGCTGACCATAATCTGCGTTTCTCCGCGTTTGAAGCGCCCCATCTCGTAATCTTTTGCTTCGCTGTCCATACGGCCGTGGACGATGCTTATTTGGTATTGAGGCAGCGGGAATTCGCGAGCAATGCTTTCGTATCCATCCATCAGGTCTTTCAAATCCATTGTTTCCGACTCCTCAATCAGAGGATAGACAATGTAAACCTGACGGCCTCGTGCAATCTGGTCACGTATGAATCCGAAGACTTTCAGTCGCTGATGATCAGTGCTGTGTATCGTTTTGACCGATTTGCGTCCTGGTGGCAGTTCGTCGATGATGGAGCAGTCAAGATCGCCGTAGAGCGTCATTGCCAGCGTACGCGGTATGGGTGTGGCGGTCATAACGAGCACGTGCGGCGGCTGAATGCTTTTTGTCCACAGCTTGCTGCGCTGTTCGACGCCGAAACGGTGCTGCTCGTCGATGACTACAAAGCCCAGATTCTTGAACTGCACATCCTTTTCTATGACGGCGTGTGTGCCAATGAGTATGTCTATTTCGCCGTTTTGCAGGCGTTGTTTTATTTTGCGTTTTGCACCGGTTTTGACAGCTCCGGTCAGAAGTTCGACGCTGACTCCGAGATCGTCGAGCATTTTGCTTATGTTGGCATAGTGCTGGTTGGCAAGTATTTCGGTAGGAGCCATTAGGCAGGTTTGGCAGCCGTTGTCTATGGCGATGAGCATTGTCAGCAGTGCCACCAGCGTTTTTCCGCTTCCTACGTCGCCCTGCAGCAGGCGGTTCATCTGGTGGCCGCTTTTCATATCGGCCCGTATTTCCTTGACGACGCGTTTCTGGGCGCCTGTCAGTTCGAAGGCCAGGCGTTCGTTGTAGAAACGGTTGAAATGTTCGCCTACAATACTGAAAACGTAGCCGTTGCTGCGCATTTGGCGACTGTGTTTGGCATATTGGTAGTCGAGTTGCAGGAAAAACAGTTCTTCGAATTTCATTCGTTGCACTGAAAGGCTTATGTCGTGTGGGCGGGTGGGGTAGTGTATCACCTCGATGGCGTTGGCGCGGCTGGGGAGTTTGTATTTTTCTATGATGTTCTGTGGCAACGTCTCGGGTATGCGTCCGGCGGCCATACGCAGCAGTTGCTCGGTGAGTTTTGCTATGCCTTTTGTGTGCAACCCTTTGGCTTTCAGTTTTTCGGTCGATGAATATATGGGTATGTATTTCAGGTTGGAGTTGTTGTCGCGGTCGGCACGTTCTATGTCGGGATGGGCGATGTTGATGTGTCCGTTGAAGATGTTGGGTTTTCCCATCACGATGTATTCTGTGTCGGGTTTTAGCGACTCGCGTATCCATTTAAGTCCTTGAAACCAAACCAATTCAATCTGCCCTGTCTCGTCGCGCAGCATAGCTGAAAGGCGCGTTGATTTGCCGTTGCCCACGGTGTGCAGGTCGAATATGGTGCCGCGCAGCACAACGTAAGGCTCGTCGATGTTTATGTTGCGAATGGTCGTGGTCTGCGAGCGGTCGACATAGCGGTAGGGGAAGTATTCCAAAAGGTCGCCATAGGTGCTAATGTCCAGTTCGCTCTTGAGAATTTGAGCGCGCGCCGGGCCTACTCCTTTAAGGAATTCAATCGGTGTGTCGACAAATAGCACGTTGGGTGTATTCAATGGCCGTAAAATTTAGAATCTATACAATATATTTATTAATGTCTTTTCCGAAGGCTGCCAGTTCGCGAACCATCGACGAGCTGATGACGGCATTTTCGGGGTCGGCAAGGAGAATCACTGTTTCGATGTCAGGGGCAATGAGGCGGTTGATGTCGGCAATCTTTTGCTCGTAGGCGAAATCGGTTGCATCGCGGACACCTCTAAGAATGTATTGTGCTCCGGCCTGTCTGCACAGGTCGGTTGTCAGGCAGGAATAGGTGGTCACCTCCACACTGGGCATCTGTGCCACGGCGCGTTTGATTCGCTCCACGCGTTCGTCGACCGGCATAAAACCCTTTTTTTCGGTGTTGATGCCCACGGCGACAATTATTCTGTCGAAAAGTGGCAACGCCCTTTTCAGCAAAGCCAAGTGTCCGACGGTCATAGGGTCGAACGAGCCGGGGAAAACAGCAATCTTTGTCATTTAATTATCTGTGTTTCTTTTTTTTCGGTTTAAGGTGTTTGTGGTTGTCGTCGCCGAAAACATAAAGCAGACGCATCGACAGCGACGAATTGTAGAGATTGTTCTGCCATTGGGTTGCCTCGCGGTCGCCATCGTGGTGGTAGCCCGAGAAGCTCCAGTTGCGTTTCACGGGTATCAGCGACATCTGGTAGCGGAAGTTGAGCGTAAGGCCTCGCCAGATTGGAAACCTGATGTCAATTGCTGCTGCCAGGTCGTTCTTAAGGAATGACATATCCGACGTGTCGGGTTCGAAATAGCCGGCGTGGTAGATGATCAGACCGTGGGGCTGTTGCACCAAACGGCTGTATACCAGTCCTAAACCGAGGGTCATACCACCGTAAGGGTCGGTAAAATGAAAAGTCAGCGGTATGTCGACATAGTTCATTGTGAAATCGAAGAGGCTGTAAGGTTCGTGTGTGTTGTTGAAGGCACCGCGTTGGGAATAGTCTGCCTCCATCGACAACTGCCATTTGGCATCGTCCGACAGGTCGACGATGGCACCGACACCTGCCGTGATGCCCCATTTGCGGAAGCCGCGCAGCTCGTCGCCCTCTATTTGCGATGCTGTGGCGCCAAAGGCGGGATAGGCGCGTATCACCTGGCGGCTTTGCCGGCGTTGCGCCGTTGCGCTGCCCGCGGCAAGTAGCAGTGACACAAAAAGTATTATAGTGGTTTTTTGTAGCTTCATACAGTCTTAAAAGAGTGTTTTTATTGCATAAAACGCAATTGTTGAAAAAAAATTGTTGTGAAAGATACTTCTTGTTCAAAAAAAATGCAGTAATTTTGCACTATGGAAATTACACAACGAAACAGTACAAAAAGAAAAGAAAGAATTACTTACGAACAAGCTTTCTCTCTCAACGGCAAGACACCACCCCAGGCTGTCGAGCTTGAAGAGGCCGTTTTGGGTGCTCTTATGCTCGACCAAAATGCCCTCAACAACACCATACAGATGCTTCGTACGGAATATTTCTACCGTCCGGAGCACCAGATTATTTTCAAGGCCATATTGACTCTGTTCGAACAATCGAAACCAGTCGACTTGCTTACTGTTACGCAACAGCTCATCAAGGATGGCCAACTCGAGGCCGTAGGTGGCGGTATGTATCTGTCGCAGCTCACCAACCGTGTTGTCTCGGCGGCGCACATCGAGTTCCATTCGCGCATTCTGTCCGAAAAATACATACAGCGCGAAGTGATACGCGTATGCACCGAAACCCTTACTGAAGCCTACGACGAGACCACCGACGTGCTCGATTTGCTCGACAAGACCGAACGCGTGCTGATGGACATTGACGAAAAGAATTTCCACACCGAATACCATAATATGCAGGACGTGCTGCACACCGCCTTCGAACAGATCGAGGCGGCACAGGCCAGCGACAGCTCCTACAGCGGCATTCCTACAGGCTTTGTCGAACTCGACCGTATGACGGCAGGCTTCCAGCCGGGCACACTCATCATCCTTGCCGCCCGTCCCGCTATGGGTAAGACGGCCTTCGCTCTGACAATGGCACGCAACATTGCCATCGATATGAAGAAACCGATAGCTTTCTTCTCGCTTGAAATGACTGCTGTCGAGCTTGTTATGCGACTCATCAGCAGCGAGTCGGGCATTTCGGGCGACCGCCTCAAAAAAGGTGAAAAACTGCCCGAAGTCGAAAAAACACAGCTCTATGCCAAATCGCAAGTGTTGACCGAGGCGCCCATCTATATCGACGACACTCCGCAGCTTTCCATTTTCGAACTGCGTGCCAAATGCCGCCGCCTCAAGCAGCAACACAAAATCGAGATGGTATTCATCGACTACCTGCAGCTGATGCAGGCCGGCGGCGAGCAGTCGCGCAACGGCAACCGAGAACAGGAAATCAGCCTCATATCCCGCCAGTTGAAAGCATTGTCGAAGGAACTCGGAGTGCCTGTCATTGCACTTTCGCAGCTTTCGCGCGCTGTCGAGACTCGTGGCGGCACCAAGAAGCCACAGCTCAGCGACTTGCGCGAGTCGGGTGCCATCGAGCAGGATGCCGACATCGTGATGTTTATCTATCGTCCTGAATACTACCAGATTTACGAAGACAACAATGGCTCTACGCTTGGAATGGCCGACATCATCGTCGCCAAGCATCGTAGCGGCGAGACCGGCGAGGTGCGCTTGCGCTTTGTATCGCAGTTTGCCAAGTTCGAAAACCGCGACGCCGAAGGTCAATACGATATGGTTTCGGGTTTGGCTCCCAACACCGCTTTCGACAACGGCGGTGCCGTCATTCTCGACTCCAAGATGAACCAGGACATCGACTCTTCTTCCAACGCCGAAAACGAGAGTATGTTCTGATGCCCGTGCCCGTTTGCCCGTTTTGTGGCGAATGATTGGATTTTTATAGTTTTCTGCTTTTTGTATATAGTTGAAAACCACAGCGAAACATCGGTTGGTGTTTCGCTGTGGTTCATTATGCCTTTATATGTCCCAAAGCGTTCTTTTCGCTATACATTCCCTGGCATATGTACAGTATTTGTACAGTATATGTACAGTATATGTACGCTTCTGAAGCGTACATATACTGTACATATACTGTACAAATACTGTACATATGCCAGGGCGGTTTCTGTAAATGACTGGAAATGAATGGTGCTTTTTTGAGGGTGCGACAATGCTTGAAAGTTGTTTGAAATTTTATTTTGCCGAATGAGTAAAAATGCGTAAATTTGCAGATGTGTTGTTTTGTGCAACATACATATATGTGTTTGTAATTCAATAAATAAAATTAATTTATATAATTATTCAATAAAAAAAATGGAAAAGAAGGACCTTTTGAAAGAAATTGTTCAGCACATCGACATCAAGAAGTATGACTCGACAGAGATTATCGACGCTATGCGCCATATGTCGTTCACAAGCCGCGACACTGCCCGTGCCGCCGACATCCTGATGAAGATGTGTGCCGAGAAAGAGTGTACCAACATCCTTACCATCGCTGGCTCGACTTCGGCTGCCGGATGTATGCAGGTGTATGTCGATATGGTTCGCAACAAGATGGTCGACGTTGTCGTTTCGACCGGTGCATCGATTATCGATATGGACCTTTTCGAGGCTCTTGGTTTCAAACATTATATCGGCACGAAGGAAAATGTCATCCCCGACACAAAGCTGCGCGAGCTTTACATCGACCGCATATATGACACTTTCATTGACGAAGAGGAACTGCAGGCTTGCGACAATGCCACGTTCGAACTGGCCAATATGCTTGAGGCTCGTCCCTACAGCTCGCGCGAGTTCATCTACGAGCTCGGCAAGTGGCTGCACAACGGTCGCGCTGTGAAGAAGGACAGTCTGATCCAGACCTGCTACGAGTGCGGCGTGCCTATTTTTGTTCCTGCTTTCAGTGACTGCTCGGCAGGTTTCGGCATCGGCAAGCACCAGTGGATGCGCGCTCAGGAGGGCAAGCCTTATCTGAGCATTGACTCGGTTTGCGACTTCATCGAGCTGACCAAGATCAAGATGGCCTGCCCCGAGACGGGTCTGTTTATGGTCGGTGGCGGTACGCCGAAGAACTTTGCCCAGGACACCGTTGTCTGCGCCGAAATCCTTGGTCACGAGGTTCCTATGCACAAATATGCCATTCAGATCACCGTGGCCGACGTGCGCGACGGTGCCTGCTCGTCGTCGACGCTGCTTGAAGCCGGCAGCTGGGGCAAGGTGAGCGAGGAATTGCAGCAGATGGTCTATGCCGAAGGCACTACGGTCATCCCGCTGATTGCTTCGTATGTGTACCACAACGGACCGTGGCGTGAGCGTGAGTACAAGAGATGGCAGGACATTTTTGCCAAATAAAAGAAACCCCATTCACCTTTCACACAAATCACCGACAATGGACGATTGTTTACGTGGCCAGATACGCGACTTGATAAGGCGCGAGGTCGTTGTGGCGACGGGCTGTACCGAACCGGGTGCCGTGGCTCTGGCTGTGGCCAAAGCCCGCGAGACGCTTGGCGAAATGCCTGACAGCACAGAACTGTTGCTCAGCAAAAATGTTTTCAAGAATGCTATGGGTGTCGGCATACCCGGCACGGGAATGATTGGTCTGCCCATAGCTGTGGCAATTGCGCTGACATCGGGCGAATCGCAGCGGCAGCTGGAGGTGCTGACGGTGCCGGCCGAGGCTGTGGACAAGGCCAAAGGCTGGCTTGCCAACAATGGCGACCGCATCAGCATCGGATTGAAGGAGCCTTGCGAGGACAAGCTCTACATCGAATGTATCTGTACCAAAGGCTCCGACAAGGCTACGGCGATTATTTCGAAGAGGCACACCAACTTTGTTTATGTTGCCAAAAACGACAATGTGCTGGTCGACAATGAGGGTTCGCAGTGCGGTGGCGACTCCGATTGTGGCAATGAACCGCGCCTGTCGCAGCGCATTGTCTACGACTATGCCACCACGGCTCCCCTCGATGAACTGAAGTTCATTATGGAGACTGTCAGTCTGAACAGTGCTGCTGCCAATGAGGGTCTCAAGGGTTACGGTCTGAACACGGGGCGCATTCTGATGGAAAATGCCGACGGCGACATTGTCCACACTGTCATTGCACGCACTGTGGCCGCTTCCGACGCCCGTATGGACGGCTGCACACTGCCGGTCTATTCCAACAGTGGCAGCGGCAATCAGGGCATAGCCTGCACACTGCCGGTATTCGAATATGGCAAGGCCAAGGGATCGAGCGATGAACAGGTGACGAGAGCGTTGATACTTAGTCATTTGACATCTATTTACATCAAACGCGGCATTGGCCGCCTGTCGGCATTGTGTGGCATTGTCAACGCTTCAATCGGCGTTACTTCTGGCATCACTTACCTGCACGGAGGCAACTTCGACCAGGTGTGCTATGCCATAAAGAATATGATCAACACGCTGGCCGGTATGGTTTGCGACGGTGCCAAACCGTCGTGCGCACTGAAGATGTCGACAGGGTTGTACAGCGCCTTTGTCAGTGCCGAGTTGGCATTGCACGACAAGGTTGTCGATGCCTGCGACGGCCTGTCGGAGAAGGACATAGACTATTCTATCCGTAACCTTGGCCGTCTGGGTCACGAAGGTATGGACCAGACCGACGACGTGGTTTTGGACATTATGACGCACAAGCAGAATTGAGGCCGACGGGGAATAGGGAAAAGAAGTAAGGAATCAGGAACCGGGGACGGTGGCCAATGAAAAAAATGTTGGTGATTGTTCCCCATTTGAAAAAAAAACAGTAATTTTGCCAATTCAAATTTAATATTATCAAGATATGGATTTTAACAGTAACAGAACGAAAGAAGAGTTGTATTCACAGTCCATTAGTGCGGGAAAGCGCAAATATTTTTTTGATGTGAAAGAGACGCGTGGCGGTGACAAATTCATCGTTATTGCCGAAAGCCGCAAGCTTTTTGACAACAACACGGGTAGTTTTTATTTTGAGAAAAACAAAATGTTCCTCTATAAGGAGGACTTTGAGAAGTTCCAGCGCGGCCTGACGAACGCCATCAACTTCATTGAGACTGGCGTTATTCCGGAAGAGGAGCCGGCAACGTTTGCCGACGATACGACTTCTGCCGCTCACAACGACGACATTGAAGACATTTTCAAAATCTGACGCCGGCAATCTCCGGCAATGAACCAAAATCGAACATCGATTAAAATGGGTAAAATAATTTCGATAGCCAACCAGAAAGGCGGTGTGGGCAAGACAACCACGGCGACAAACCTTTCGGCCTCGCTGGCAGTGCTGGAATACAAGGTGCTGCTTATCGATGCCGACCCGCAGGCCAACGCCACGTCGGGACTGGGTGTCAACCCCGAGACCGTGGAGCAGAGCGCCTATGAGTGTTTTCTCGGTCAGGCGGCGGCAAAGGACTGCATTGTTGAGACTGAAACGCCCAACCTGTATCTGCTGCCTACACGTATTGACCTTGTAGGTGCAGAGATCGACCTTGTGAACGAGAAACAGCGTGAGTTTTACATTTCGAAGGCTTTGGCGCCGATTCGCGACGAATATGATTTCATTATCATCGACTGCTCGCCGTCGCTGGGTCTTATCACCATCAACGCGCTTACAGCGTCGGATTCGGTCATCATACCGATACAAAGTGAGTATTTCGCCCTCGAAGGTCTTGGCAAACTGCTCAACACCGTTCGTATCGTACAGACGCGGCTGAATCCGAAACTGTCTATTGAAGGTCTTCTCATCACTATGTACGATTCGCGTCTGCGCTTGGCTCGACAGGTGGTGGAAGATGTGCGCGGACATTTCAAACAGATGGTCTTCGACACCCTTATCTACCGCAACACCAAGCTGGCAGAGGCTCCGAGCTACGGCCGCTCGATTATTATGCACGACGCTACCTGCTCGGGTGCCATCAACTACCTGAATCTTGCCAACGAAATCCTGCGCCGCAACGGGATGGACAAGGCCAAGAAAAGCAAGTGAGAACAGAAAGTAAGATTGTTATGACTACCAAGAAAAAAACTACAGGTCTGGGACGCGGTCTGGGTTCTATATTGCCCGATGTCGACATCGATGCCGCTATGGGCAAGAGCAACCTTACCACGGCCATTACCACCATACCTCTCGACAGCATAGAAGCTAACCCTTTCCAGCCTCGCAAGGAATTCGACCAGGAGGCTCTTGAGGAACTGGCACAGTCCATTCGCCAACAGGGGGTTATCACTCCAATCACGGTGCGCCAGATGCCTGACGGCAAATATCAACTTATTGCCGGCGAACGTCGTATGCGTGCTTCGCAGATTGCCGGCTTGAAGGAAATTCCGGCCTATATCCGCATTGCCACCGACACACAGATGATGGAGATGGCACTGGTGGAAAATATTCAGCGTGAGAATCTTAACGCTATGGAGATTGCTTTCTCTTATAACGCTCTCATTGAGGAATGTCAGCTGACGCACGAACAGCTTAGCGAAAAGGTCGGCAAGAATCGTTCGACAATTACCAACTATCTTCGCCTGCTCAACCTGCCGTCAGAGACGCAGTTGGCATTGAGCACTGACAAGATAAGTATGGCTCACGCCCGCTGCCTGGTCAACATTGAGGACACCGACACGCATCTGGCAATGCTGCACGACATCATCAACAAGCAGCTTTCGGTGCGTCAGACCGAACAGATGGTCAAGGAATTGACCAAGCCTAAACCGCAAGTTTCTGTCCGTAGCAAGGAGGATTTGCCAGAAAGCTATGCCGCTTCGCGTTCGTCGCTGAAGCAGTATCTGCAGTCAGAGATTGACATCAAACGCAGCCGTCGCGGCAAAGGTACGCTGACTATCCACTTCAACAGCGACAAGGATTTTGATCGTATCATCAAGCTTATCAAGGAGTGATTAGTGTTTTGTGATTGTGATTAGGGCTTTTGGAAATATGAATTTTATCAAAAGAGTAGGGATTCTTTGCCTTACTCTTTTTTCTGTTCTTTCGGCCGGCAACGCTATGGCGCAGAACGACACATCTTTTTCTGTCAAGCAGGGCAGGGTGGAAGCCACTGTGCACAAGATGCCTGTCGTAAAGCCCCACAGCGCCAAGAAAGCCCTGATTTTGTCAGCTGTGCTGCCCGGTGCAGGCCAGGTCTACAACGGTCAGGCTTGGAAGGTGCCCATTGTCTATGCCGCTGTTGGTGGCGTTGCTTATTACACATACAGCAACTACACGCAGATGAAAATGTACAAAGATGAGTACTTGTATCGTGTCAATAACAATGATGCGCCGTTGCATACTGACAATGCTGAAATTGTTGGAGCACCGACATCGAACATCTACAATATGTATGAGACCTACAACAAAACATTTCAGTTATCGATTATCATAGCGGCGGCTGTCTATGGTCTCAACCTTCTTGATGCATATGTTTTCGGGCATCTATACGATTTCCAAATCACCGATGATTTGACGCTGAATCTTTCGCCAGAGTTGATGCCATATTGCTTTAGCAGTTCACCGACAGGCATAGGACTATCCTTTCTTCCTGGCGCAAGCATACGATTAAGGTTTTGACATTGTAATTAACAAGAAGTGCCGGACTAAGTCCGGCACTTCTTGTTTTATTGGCTCTGTTTCTGAATTGCTTATTTGTACTTGAACTCCTCTATTTCACGGCGGTCGCGTTTGGTCGGTCGGCCGGTGCCACGGTCACGTTTCTCGAAGCCGTACTGGCGTGCCATCTGAATGCGCTCGTATTCCTCAGCTGGCGTGAGGTCGGTAAGGTAGTTCTCAACCAGCTTGGCACCTACACGGTTGGCAAGCAGTGCCTTTACCTGCACGGTGCGGTGCATCTGCTCGATGTTGAGCTCGTAAATTTCGCCGACGCTTATTTCGTGTGACGGCTTGACAGGCATATCGTTCATCTTCACTTTGCCGGCACGGCAGGCATCGGTTGCGATACTGCGTGTTTTGAAAAGTCGCACGGCCCATAGGTATTTGTCGATACGGATTGCGTTGTTATCGTTTGGCATAATCAAGAAACGTTTTTATGCAATTATTTCGCGCGGAAATAGATGTTTATAGGAACGCCTTGGAAGTCCCACAATTCGCGCATACGGTTCTCGACATAGCGACGATAGGGGTCGCGTACATATTGAGGCAGGTTGCAGAAAAAGACAAACTGCGGATACGGAGTGGGCAGTTGGGTGATATACTTAATCTTGACCCATTTCCCTTTGACGCTGGGAGGCGGGTTCTGCTCCTTGACGATGGGTAGCAATGTGTCGTTCAGCTCCGAGGTGGAAATCTTGCGGCTGCGGGCGGCATAGACCTGACGTGCAGTCTCAAGCACCTTGAAGATACGTTGTTTGTTGATGACCGAAGTGAAGATGATGGGCACATCGTTGAACGGAGCAATGCGTTCACGGATAAGGTCTTCGTATTCTTTGTGGGTCTGGTTGTTCTTCTCGATAAGGTCCCACTTATTGACGACGATGACAATGCCTTTATGGTTGCGCTGTATTAGTCCGAAGATGTTCAGGTCTTGTTGTTCAATGCCTTGCGAAGCGTCGAGCATCAGTATACATACGTCGCTGGCCTCGATGGCACGCACCGAGCGCAATACTGAATAGAACTCGAGGTCTTCGCTGACCTTTTGTTTCTTGCGCAAGCCAGCGGTGTCGACAAAGTTGAAGTCGAAGCCGAAGAGGTTGTAGTGCGTAAGGATCGAGTCGCGTGTAGTGCCTGCAATGGGGGTCACGATGTTGCGTTCCTGGCCTGTGATGGCGTTGATGAACGACGATTTGCCCACGTTTGGCCTTCCCACCACGGCGATGCGTGGCAGGGTGTCTTCGACCTCCTCATCACCCTCTTCAAAATCGGCCACCACGGCGTCCAGCAGATCGCCCGTACCGCTTCCAGTGATGCCGGCAATGGGGTAAAGCTCGCCGAGGCCAAGGGCATAGAACTCGCCGATGGTTTCTTGTCGTGCCGCTGTGTCACACTTGTTGACGACAAGCATCACTTTCTTTTTGCAGCGTCGCAGCATATCGGCTACATCCTCGTCCATAGGCGTCAGTCCTTCCTTGGCATCTACCAGGAAAAGAATCACGTCGGCTTCGTCGATGGCCAAAGCCACCTGCTTGCGAATCTCCACTTCAAACTCGTCGTCGCCGCCCATAACGTAGCCGCCGGTGTCGATGACGGAAAAGTGTTTGCCGTTCCAGTCGCTGTGGCCGTACTGGCGGTCGCGTGTTACGCCCGACGTCTCGTCGACGATTGCTTTGCGTTCCTCAATAAGTCTGTTGAAGAGTGTCGATTTGCCCACATTGGGGCGTCCTACTATGGCTACTATGTTGGACATTTATTTGTTGGTATGTTGATACGTTGGTATGTTGATACGGGGTGATAGTTTTATTCGTCCACCGACATAAGCACCATTTCAGGCAGGCCGTTGTCAATAATGCCGAAACAATTCAGGGCGGCGTAGCTTTCGGTAAAATATGCCACACCTTCAATGGTGTCGCCGTAATGCAGTATACGCGGTGCTCTGTAAGCCATCACTGCGTGGTCGTAGCTGCCGCTGGTGTTTGTAAAAGATTCGCCCAGGTTGTCGGGTGTGAAAATGTCGATGATATAACCTATCTGCGACGACGAACACATTTCGCCGCCTACCACTGTGCCAGTAAATCTGAACTCCTCGATGTCGCGGTTGCAGGCACCGAGGAGTACAGTTGTCATCAGCAGTATGGTTGATGCTATTTTTTTCACTTGTAAGAAAAATTATGACGCCGTTTAGTCAGCCGAAGAGCTTCCGAAGAAGATGTTCAGACCGACCGACACATTCAGGTGTTTGGCGTCGATGAGGTACAGATTTGAAATATAGTCTATGAAGGTGTATACTTGGAAAGCGCGTAACGGTGTCAGCGTAAGGCCGATACCGGGGTTGAACCAATTGATTTTGTTGTTGCTCGTCAGCATCGATGCCGAGGCAACCACCTCAACCCAGTCGTACAGATTGACGCGTGCAATAGCCGATGTGCGGCTGTAGAAGCCCACATTCTTGGTCTTGAAGACATCTCCGACTTTCACCAGACCGCGTTCAAACTCGCCGTGGAACAGCAGTCCGGCACTGACTCCCTTGGTGATGTGGAACATACCGCCTACATTGACTTTGGTGGGTATCGAGGTCCAATAGTCATCGCCGCCGTCGACGACCTTATATTCGGCCAGAGCCTTGAGCGAGTCGATAAGCACCTGCGAATAGGTCGAGTCGAGGGTGCCGCCCTGCATTAGATTGCTAACGTCGACACCGGTGAATGTGAACGTGTTGTCCTCGCGTGCCGAAACAATCTTGTTGATGTTCTCAGCCCAGTGGATGCCAGGACCGAGGTCGATGATCGAAGCCGACACCTCGAAGAGGTCGGTGGCATAGCGGACACCAAGGTCGATGTTGAGACCGTAGTTCTTCGGCATATAGTTGTTTATCTTGTAATTGTATTTGCCCTTGACCGAGTCGTATTCGAAGTCGATGGCACCGGCATAGTTCATATCAAGATTCATATCTGCAGTCATCGTCGAGTAGTCGGGCGCTGTGGTCAGTGTCAGCGACGAGCCGCCATTCGAGATGTCAAGGTATCCGTTGAGCAGTTTGGCGCGCAAACCGACGGTGAGGTTTTCGCCCAGTTTCACACCAAAGCCGAGGGCTATTTCGTCATAAAGACGTGCGTTGACGAGGTTGCCGTCGAGCAGCTCAATGGCGTCCTCGCCGGTATGGCCGTAGTTGCCTTCGCTTATGAAGGTCACGAGACCCTGCGGCAGACCAAAGCCGAAATCCAGTTTGGCCTGTGCCGACAAGGTGATGAAGAACTTGCCGAAGTCGATGCCGAGACCTGCGGCGTTGATGTTGGAACCAAGGCGGATCTTTTCGCCGTTGGCAAGGGTGTCAAGCAGGCTGTTGGCATTGATGATGGTCTTGTTCTGCGTCGAATCGTAGCTGAATATGCTCGAATAGGCGAGCGGACTTGAAAAGTCGAGGTTCACGCCGGGCAGCGACAGATAGGCACGCGAATGGCTGGGGAAGAAAGCCGGGTTGGCGGTGTTCATCAGCGGGTTGCGCGACGAACCGTACATAATGTTGCTCTGGGCGTTGACGCTGCCAATCAGCGTGACGGCTGCAACAAGCAGCGAGGCAAGGCGGATGGTGAGTTTTTTCATCTTGCACCTCCTTTCTCGTTGCTGGTGCTGTCGCTGCCGTTGCCACCGATGTTGATGTTAAGATCGTAGGTGGGGCGCAGCTTGGCCCAAACGCGAAGTGTAAGCCTGTCGTCGCCCTGTATCGATACGCGTTTGCGCAGCGGGTTGCTGGTCGATGAGGTGTTGAGCACGGCGCTCATACGTATTTTGCGTGTGTTGAGCAGATGGTCGAACACCGTTCTGGTGACGGGTATCTGTATCAGCGTTTGCTTGGGTGCTGTGGCGGTGTAGAGGTTGGTGGTGGGGTTGAGTTCCACGTCGGCTCCTTCCACTTCGGTCTGCACCGGGTCAAGCACGTCGCAGAGTACCTGGTCGTTTTCGTCGACAAACTGGGTGCGGACCAGCAGCGAAAGCGGCAGACCGTTCTGGCAGTCCAGATAAATCATCGACGAGTCAACAATAAGGTCGTTCAGGTGGAACGACGGCGTGAAGTTGATGTCGGTCTCGTAGTTGAGGTTGTTGATGTATGCCGACAGCGGGAAGCGCACCTTGACGTCGCCGCTGATGTCGACAGACTGCACACCGATCGAGTCGGCCACAAACTGGTGCTCGGTAAGACCAGAGGAGGCAAAGAATTCAGCCTCGAAAGCGATGTTCATACGTGCGCTGTATTGTATCTGTTTGGGGCGGTGGTTGATGGCCAGGCTGATGTCGGTGTTGTTGAACAGTTTGATGTACTGTCCGGCTATGAGGCTGTCGATGGGTATCGAGTCGGCAGTCTGGCCGGGAGCTGGATAGACTTGGTAAAGAATGTTGTCTTGGCCCAGCACATCGATGGCCAGCTGGTCGTAGTACACGTGGACGTGATAGTTCTGCAAAGCCTGAACAACGCTGTCGTTGGCGTTGGCCTTGACGAAAGCGTTTAAATAGACCAGCAGGCTGTCCACCTCTATTTCAGCGCCGTCAAGGAAAGTCAGGTTGTTGAACAGGTCGATGTCAACCGAGCCGGATATCTGGTTGCGAGCAACGTGGACAATGTCACCGTCCTTTGCTCTGCCACCTTTTTGTGTAGTCATATCGATATGCCAGGCAGCTGCGGTGTCGTAGCTTAAGGTGATGATGCCGCGGTTGTCGACCTCCATATCGGCATAGGAAATCTGCACCATTTTGAGCATATCATAGATTGTTGCCGAGCCGGTGCCGATAGGCACTCCGAGAGTCGGGCTTACAGTGCCTTGTATGCTCATTTCGTGGCCCAGGGCCTCGAAATCGTTGAATCCGTCCTTCAGACAGGACGTCATCAACATACTGGCAAGCACAAAAAAGAATGTAGTTTTTTTCATCTTTTTATGTATTAGTCAATAAATTAATGATTCTGATTCTTAAATTGTTTGTTTGTAAATATTTTGCAAAGTTACGAAGAAAATTGAAATTACTGCACGTTTGGCGAAAAAAAAGTTTGGCCATTGTTTCAATTCTCTTCACAACCTCCCACATTGTGCCACAATGTATGCCTTCCCTGGCATATGTACAGTATTTGTACAGTATATGTACAGTATATGTACGCTTCTGAAGCGTACATATACTGTACATATACTGTACAAATACTGTACATATGCCGAGGAATGTATCTTGAAAACAACGTTTTCGTATATAAAGGCCAGCTGTGAAACATAGCGACAAACATACCGAAGCAATGTTTTGTCTTTCAGCGCTCTGTGCTATGGATGCGGTTTTTTGCAGCACGCAATGGTTTATAATCCATTTTTTTTGGCTATCTTTGCAAAGGCAAAAAGTATGTAATGAAGTTTATAAGACGGTATCAGTCAGATATTTACGGCAACTATCGCTTTGCCGCGCTGCGCGACGGTGCCCTTGCGGGTCTCGTCATTGGCGGTGTTGTGCTGTTTTGCAAACTTATTTACTATCCCATCTACGCACCCGAAAACTATGTCACCGACATCACGCTGCTTGTCGCCACGCTTTTCTTTGCCTACCGCTATCGCAGCCGGCTGCCCGAAAAGCGCGTTTTTTTCAAGGAACTGATGCTCTATGGCCTGTGGCTGGGTGTTGTGGCTGCCGTGGTCTATGGTCTCTTCCTGCTGTTCTACGGCGGTGTTGTCGACAAGGAGTTCCCGGCGCGCTGCCTCGAACATTTCATCTACGGTGAGCAGCAGGGCAGCGGCACCGACGAGGAGAAGGCTGCCACCATCGCCGTGATGCGCACCTACCGTCTGCACACCTGGGCTTTCATCGGAGCTTTCCGCACGGCGGTGATGGCCATAATGACGGCCTTTGTCGCCGCGTTGGTGTTCAGAACCGAGAAAAACAAGGTAAAAGAAAAAACAAAGTAAAGAAAGAACAAAGTATAAGAAAAGCAAGGCTTGGAGAAACAATAACCCTTCAACCTCAAACCCTTAAACCTTCAAATAATGGATATCAGCATTATAGTTCCACTGTTCAACGAAGACGAGTCGCTGCCTCATCTGGCAGAATGGATAGACCGTGTGATGAAAGAGCACGGATTCACATACGAAGTCATAATGGTCGACGACGGCAGCAAGGACCGTTCGTGGCAGGTTATAGAAGAACTGCGCGCCAAGAACCCCTGCTACAAGGGTGTCAAGTTCCGCCGCAACTACGGCAAATCGGCTGCTCTCAACGTCGGTTTCAGCCACGCACAGGGCGACGTAGTCGTCACTATGGACGCCGATTTGCAGGACAGCCCCGACGAAGTGCCGGAAATGTACCGTATGGTCAAAGAGGACGGCTACGACCTCGTGTCGGGATGGAAGAAGAAACGCTACGATTCGAAAATTGCAAAAAACATACCGTCCAAGTTCTTCAACTGGACCACGCGCAAGATGTCGGGCATCAAGCTGCACGACTTCAACTGCGGTCTGAAGGCCTATCGCCGCGATGTGGTCAAGAGCATCGAAGTCTACGGCGAGATGCACCGCTACATTCCCGTCATAGCCAAGTGGGCCGGTTTCAGCAACATAGGCGAGAAAGTGGTGCAGCACCGCAAACGCGAGTTCGGTGTCACCAAGTTCGGTCTCAACCGATTCGTCAACGGCTATCTCGACCTGATGTCGATAATGTTTATGTCCAAGTTCGGCAAGCAGCCTATGCATTTCTTCGGCCTTGTGGGGTCGGTGTCGTTCCTGCTTGGTTTCATAGCCTTCGTTGTCGTCTGCGTTCTCCGTCTGTGCGGCCGCATCGCGCTGACCAACAGCGTGTGGTTCTACATCTCTATGCTGTTCCTTGTGCTGGGCGCTATGCTGTTCCTGGCTGGATTCCTGGGCGAGCTTATATGCCGCAACTCCAGCACGCGCAATAGCTATCTTATTGAAAAGGAGCTTGTCGACTGATGGGCGCGCTGTTTTTGGACCGCGACGGTGTCATCAACGAGCGCATCATCGACGGCTATGTCACACGCCCAGAAGACTTTGTTGTCATCGACGGTGTGCTTGAGGCAATGGCTCTTTTTGCACGTAAATTCGACCGCATCTTTATCGTCACCAACCAGCAGGGCATAGGCAAAGGCCTTATGACCGAAGCCGACCTCACGGCCATCCACGACGGTTTTCTCCACAAGGTCGAGGCTGCCGGAGGACGTGTCGACAAGATATATTTCTGTTCCGCCCTCAAGGCCGAGCACAGTTTTATGCGCAAGCCGTCGATAGGTATGGCACTGCAGGCACGTCGCGAGTTTCCCGATGTGGTGCTGCGTCAGTCTGTTATGGTCGGCGACACCGAGAGCGATATGCTTTTCGGCCGCCGTGCCGGTATGCATACCGTGCTGGTGGGTCCCGAACCAGAGATAGCCCACAAGATACCGCATCTGGTCGACTATTGCTACCCCACGCTGTTGAAGTACGCACAGAGTTTGATGGATTAATAAGTGGAGGTAAAAATGGAAGTAAAAGTGGAAATAAAAATGGAAGTTAAAGAGGACAAATGATAAGTATTGTCCATTTAACTCTCTAATTTATTAATAAACATCTTGCATTTAACATCTAACATTTAACATAAAACATCAAACAAATATGATGTACCGTAGGAACATACAGGACACTTCCAAGCCTCGACGCAGCCGTATGCGTTGGGGCAGGGGCAAGGTGCTGCTTTGCTGCCTTGCTGCCTTAGTGTGTTTTGTCGCCGTTACGGTACACCACAGGCACAGCGACGAGGCTCTTTATGCCGCTGCTTTGCGCGACGACGATGCCATTGTGGAAGGCCAAAACCACAGCGACAACCAGCACCGTGTGTACCGTCGGCGCATTGCGCGCAACGAGATACCGGCACTCAACTACAACAATATCAACTACCGCACCCTCTTCAACGACTCCAACTATGTGCAGCTCAGTGCGGCTCGCGCCATAGGCATCGACCCGTCGACGGTCGGTGACCCGGCTGAGAACGACGCTTTGGTGCCAATCTTCAGCACCGCCTTGTACCGTGTCGACACAATGTACCACTCCGTTCCTTACCTGATGCCCGAAACGGTGCTGCTGCTCGACTACATAGCCCATCGTTTCAAGTCCCTTATGGCCGAACACTATCCATCCATCGGCGAGCACAACGTCATCCTCACCAGTGCACTGCGCACCGAGCAGAGCGAACGCAACCTGCGTCGCGTGAATCGCAACGCCACCGACACCTCGTGCCATATCTATGGCACCACATTCGACCTCTCGGCACAGCGCTATCTGCACGTGGCCAGTGGTCACGACACCGTTGTCGACGCCTGCAAGCAGATGCTCGCATTGGCACTCTATGAACTGCGCTACGAGGGGTTGTGCTACGTCAAATACGAGCGCGGTTCCTGCTTCCACATCACGCTGCGCACCACACAGTACGAAGGCTCCGGCACTTCCGAGACGCGCAGCTATGTCAACCCCGGCTCGCCCGACTATCTGCTCACCAAGGCACCGCCGCGTCCCAAGCCCTCGGCGCGTTCCGCCGGACAGCCGGCAAAGAAGGCACCGGCCAGACAGCGCACCACACGCAAGCAGCGGCACAATACCGCCGGGTACAATGGCGATGTAAAGAAAGAGTCGGCACAAAAAAACGGCCAACAATCCAACCATATCACCGAACGTGAACGTATGTCGCTCGAACAGTTCGAACGTCGCAACTATTGAGCGTTTACAACATATTGATTTTTGGACAAAGAATCTTTGGCGTCTGTCATTCGCCCGATTTGTAAGGCGTGAAACTGCCAATTGATTAATTATGTGTAATTAATGGTTGAGATTAAAACAATAGACACCGGCGCTGCGTGTTAAATAATGTTAAATTGGGCCGTCGTTGTCAGAAATGGCCACCAGAATGGCTATTTGTATATAGAAGAGGACATAATGGATAGAGAATCCGTCTACGAAAAATATCTGCAGCTGTTGAGGCGACATCGCAAGGTCATCTGGGCGATATGCTTCCATTATGCCGGTGGCGACAGGAAGATGACCGAGGACTTGGTGCAGGAAGTGTCGGTGGCGTTGTTTCTCGAAATGGACAAGCTCCGTTCCGGGGCTACTTACTTGGAGGAACGCAGTTGGGCGAGGTGGCAGTCGCGGGCTGTAATCAAAAAAATGCTGCCAAAGTTGAAGAACGGTTTTGTTGAATTGAAGGAGGATGATGTCATACCCATAGCTATGTCGCAGTATGTCCAAAGCGAACTGATAGAAGAGATAATGTCCTTTTTAACGGCCGACGAGCGCATTGTGATACAGTACACTCTTGACGGCTATGGCGACGCCGATGCAGCGGCACAGTTGGGCATCAGTGTCGCAGCGCTTTATCAGCGCAGGCATAGAATAATCGATAAACTAAAGAAAATATATAAGACAGATGAAAGACAATGAAGAAAACAAAATAGACTTGCTGCTCGACTTGATTGAAACCGGGACGGTCAGGGCTGACATCAGCACCGATATGTGCCGTCAGGTCTGTCGCATTGCGAACGAAGGATTTGGAGACTGGTATGAGTCGTGGCGCCGGTGGCGCTTCTCGGCCCGCGTCGGTGTCGCCACGTTAATCGTGACGTTTTTTGTAAGCGTCGCCGTTTTGCGCTTCACCCCCTCGGTCGAAGTGGGAGCTGTCGACAGAGCATCGTCTGCGCACAGAGCCGAAATTATAATGAGTATAAATAGTATATTGAACCAGCAATGAGCAAGAGATACAAAATAAAGACCATTTTGTTGGCGTTGATGTTTATGCTTCTGGCTGTTGCCGGAGTGCTGGTGTATAAGTACTGGCCGCGCACTCTGCCGCCCGAGCAATGCAGCGAAGTCTACCGGCACTACTGCAACCGCTCCGACCTCAATGTGGCCTTCGTCAAGGACTACCGCATCGGCGACAGCATCACCGTCGACGTGACAACCATAACGGCAAAGGACTCCGCCGGGTGGGAAGCATTGTTGAGAGAACTGAATGTGAGTGAATACACAATTACTATACAACGAGAAGCGAGAAAGGAAGGCATTGCTGCAGTTACTACCGACTATAGACTCAAACAACATCCAGACATAAGAGTTTCAATGGGAAACGATAACAAACTTGACTTGTTGTTTTTTTCATATCAAGATCAAATAGTATTCATATTTGACGTGGAATCCAAAAACCAAGCAAATCGTATATCCAATTACAAAAGTAAAGATTATATAAATCAAGTAAAATGATGATCAACCTCAAACCCATCGCACTCCTTGCAGTGCTCAGCATCGCAGCCGTCGGCTGCCAGAAAGAAAACATCGTCGAAAAATAAAAAAAGTTTTCAACAATGTCACAAAACGGCAAAAAAATATGCATTATATAGGTGAATAGGGGGAAGTCTGCCTTCCCAAATCGAAATAGTAATAACTCAATAAAAACAAAAACAATGAAAAAAGCAATCCTTATTCTGTCAGTTGTGTTCACAGCGGCAATACAGGCATTGGCGCAGCCGATGCCAGCTGCCAACAGATACTATCAACCGTACATTGACTACAACAATACCGGCCTACGTCTGTCGATAACATCCTACGAGAAGCATACGGCAATGGTGCTTTCGTATAATGGAGCCAACGTAAACGTTGATGTGCCGGAACAGTTTGAATACGAAGGCGACACATTCACCGTTACAAGTATAAACGACTATGCCTTCTGGAACAAATGTTCTATGCGACAGGTGACGTTACCCGCCACCATTGAAAGGATTGGCAGTTACGCTTTCTTCGACAGCAAAACAACGATACCCAACCTTCCAGACTCTTTGCGGTATGTTGGCGAACACGCTTTCTCGGGCACAAGGAATTATGTTTTCACCATACCCGCAAAGATGAAGGACATTGTTCCTTCTGCTTTCTCGCAGAACGGTCTTGACATTTTTTATGTCGACAGCCTCAATCCATATTACACAGCCGTTGACGGGGTGCTGTACACCAAAGACACCTCCACGCTCGTGGCCTGCCCCAGTAACAAAATCGGCACGTTCGTAGTGCCGGAGGGTGTGAGGCGTATCGAGGCATACGCTTTCAGCTGGACGTGCTTATTTACGGAGATTGTCCTGCCCAATTCATTGCGTGAAATAGGAAGACGTGCTATTGAACTATCGGGCACTACACCGATTCATATTCCGGCCGGGGTATGTAGCATTGAGGGCAACCCAGTTCTTAATAGGCCAGTGATACTTGACAGCCTTGACGGCGTACCCAACCAGCACTACCGCTTCGAGGGCGACAGGCTGGTGAGTATGGACGGCGACACGCTGATATTGTGGAACAATGCCTCGGGAGAGATAACGGTACCGCAAGGTATCAAGGTCATCGCAGACGAGTGTTTTGCAAACTATGAAGACATAATAACAAGAGTCAACTTGCCCGAAGGGATAACAACACTGGGTATAAATTCACTACAAGGCAGCTTTTTCAAATCAAATATGCCGTCCACAGTGCGTCACATAAAAGAATATGCCTGTGAAGGCGTTGAATTTGATTCGATTATATTGCCTGAAGGAATCATCGAGATAGGAAGTGGCGCCTTTGCCGGAGCTGTTGTAAATACTTTCGTCCGGTTTCCAAGCAGCCTGAAATGCATCAGCGACAGTATGTTCCTCCAGTCTAAAGTCAATAGATTTGAATTCAGCGAGGGTCTGGAGGAGATAGGCATCAATGCTTTTGCATTGATACGAGGAATGAACAGCCACTCCTATCGCTTTCCTTATACTCTGCGGCGTATCTGCAACGGAGCATTCGGCCTTTCAGGTTTTCACGACTGTGTTTTTACCGGTGAGCTTGACACCATTGGGGCTCAACTTGGCGGCTCTACAATATCCAGTTGCCGTCTTGCCAATAACGTTCCGCCTATGCTATATCCGGGATTCTTTGGATCAAATAATCTGCAACAAATAGTAGTTCCCTGCGGTATGGTGCCTGTTTACCAGGCAGCCGGCGGCGAGTGGGACAAAATAGCCGACAGCCTTTTTGTCGAGAACTGCGAAAGCATTGCCACACTTGAAGAAAACCACACCTACCTGATGCCCAACCCCGCCAGCGAGACGGTGACAGTGGCCTCCTCGTTCCGCATCGGCGACGTGGAGGTCTACACGCTCGAAGGACGCCGCATACTCGCCAGCCGCGTCGACGGCATCAGCACCACACTCGACATCTCCCAGCTGCCCACCAGCACCTACATCGTCCGCATCTCGACCAACAACGGCACAGCATACAAGAAGCTGGTGGTGAAATAGTTTGTTGATACGTTGATATGATGATATGGGAGTTAAAGATACACTACCACCTTAACTGAAAAGCCATACCGCAGCCGTTGAAATAAAAAAAGTTTTCAACAATGTCACGTTTTGGTCAAAAGTTGAGTATTATATATAGTGAAATTTAAGGGGGAAGTCTGCATTCCCCGGAACAATACATAAAGGTCAACCGTCACCTGCCCGACATACCGTCGGCAAAGGAGGTTGAGGACAACGGTGTTGACCTCGGCAAGATGAATGCCAAACTGCTGCAGAAAGTCGAGGAACTGACCCTCTACGTCATCGACCTGCATAAACAAATTGATGAATTGAAACAACATAAAAAATAAGGATATATGAAAAACAAAAATCTATTGTTGTCATTAATTAGTTGTTTTCTTTTTTCGTGCCAACCTTTAGATGAGGATTGGCATACACCCGGCTTCCTTATAGTTCAATTCAAAGAAGGTATGGAGCATTATTCCGAGAATGCTTGGGTACATAAACAAGGTTATTCATATCCATATTATGGGCGGGATTGGTTACAGCCTTTGTATCCATTGGGTAACGGCTATTATATTAGTCTATATTCTGATTTTGATCCGGATATTGGCTCAAATATGAGATATGACAGTACTTATTTTCTATCGACAACAAGAGAAGAATGGAATGCAGGTAATCAAGAAATCAGTTACAGTCTTATGCTTTGCGAGATTTACGATGTATTAAACGACAATCATATATGGATAGCTAGGTCGAATGACGAACTCGTTTTTCCCCATTTAACAATAGAGATGGATTCCCTTAAACATAGATATATTTCCTGGGCTGATACAGCTTGGTTCAGGTTGAATGTACTGAATCAACCAATAGACGAAGGACATTTTATTCATTTTAATTAATTGGTTGTTATGAAAAAAAGCATAATAGTAATTCTTTTGTTCTCTTTTAGTTTGGCTTTAGGGCAACAGGTATCTTTCTCAAATGCACAAAAGGCTGTAAAAAATTATCTTAAGAATTATGGCTACAGCGATGTTGGTATTAAAGATTATATATCATATGACAGGAACAATAGCCCATACATATATGTATTTAATACAGAAGCCAAAGTTTGGGTGATGGTTTCGGGTGATTATCGTGCAACACCTGTATTGGCAATAGGTTTTGATGAGTATTATGATACAATAAATGATCTCCCGGAAGCAATGAAATGTATTATTGATGATTATATTGCACAAATAGAGGATGTAAGAACTAATACAGCGGATCAATTCGAAATCAACAACCAATGGGACGAACTGACATCAGATGATTATATTGCAAGAAACATATATGACCCCGGCATAGAATTGCTTGCAAATAATCCCACAAGAGGTAAAATATTATGGGGACAAAGATATGTCAATGATGATACGACTAATTGTTTAGATATCTCTTATAATATGTATGCACCTACGTGGAATCCGCTTCTTGGTTTATTGGAGGATTGTGATTGCGAACTTCCTCCTGCAGGATGCGGACCTGTGGCAATGGGACAGATAATGTGGTATTGGCAGTGGCCAAAAAAATCCCCAATTCCATACAGGGAAGGATATAATTGGAACATAATGCCAAATGAACTTACGACTTCGTCCACTTTGGAAGAAGCAAAAGAAATCGCATATTTGTTGAAGGATTTAGGTGATGCCACTAACGCTATTTATAAGTGTAAAGGAACATCTACGTTTGACTATGAGTGTCGAAATACATTTGCATTGTTTGACTACAAAAGTGTTGCAAGGGCGTATCGAGGCAACTGGAACTATGGATACTCTTGGACTGAACTGGTAAGAAGCGAGATAGACAATGCACGTCCTGTTATGATAAGTGGTTATTCTTCCTATCCTGATGACGGCCATTTTTTTATAGCAGATGGGTATCGTTCTTTTGACAACAATCTGTTCCATATAAATTGGGGCTGGAGAAGGAAATATGCAAACACTTGGGTACGATTGTATGACCTTGTAGTTGGAGATCACAATTACTCCATTAATCGAGTAGCCTTTGTTGGCATTTCTCCGACATACAGTGACACAGTTGTTAACAAAGCTTTTTATGAGACAATAAAAAAAACTGATTATGAATTGTCGCAAAGAACAATGTCATTACCAGCAGCAAATGAGAATCTAATTGTTGAGGATGGAGCTGAATTGACATTGGTGGCAGGAAAGGAAATAATATTGCAGCCAGGATTTGAAGCAAAAGCTGGGAGCGAGGTTTCAATTACGATTGATTCTGAACTTGTCAATAAAATGCCTATAATAGTATCGGAATGGCCAACAACAATTGAAGAAGAGAGTGACGGATTGTATGTGCCTGTGCGAAATGCAAATTCATACGAGTTGACTGCACGTGATATTTATGGCTACATAAAATATCAGACAGCAGGACTGGTTAGAGAGTCTCCTGCCCGCGTTTGGTGCCGCGATTACGATTATAATCCTTCAGTGACCTATGATTGTACTGTTCGTTTCAAAAATAATTTTGGGCGTGCATTGGAACATACTTTCCGCATAAATGATCCAGACAATAGGAATGGTGATTACGAGATGAGGATGGCAAAAAAAGAACTAACGGATGACAATACAAGTCTTAAAGTTTATCCAAATCCAGTGTCCGGGTGGATCTCAATAGAACTTACAGGTTTGAGTAATTGTGAAATTACACTTTATAATGCAAAAGGACAACCTTGTCTGCACGATGTCTGTATTGACAATTCTGTCTATTATATTGATGCCTCTTTATTCCCAACAGGTATCTATTTTTTAACAGTTCAATCTGGTAAAACTATTAAATCACAAAAACTAATTATAAACTAAACGTTTGTCTGCAATGCAAAATTATTTGTGAAGCAGTTGTTTCTGCAGCAATAGACCATTGAATTATTGTCAATTAGTATGTTACTGCGGATTTGCATTCCGCACAACAATTCTAAAAAGTCAAGAATATAGCGTGAAGGTTAGATAAAACAAAATTTACATAGAGTGAATTTTGAAAAAAATAGCTAACAGCAAAATAATTTGCTTGAGTCCCCGAACAATGGTATGTGGCGCGTGTACGCACAAAATGCGACAGCTCGCATTTCAACGACTGGAGCGACAGCGTAATGTTCTATGTGCCAGGTGACACAACCGGCGGTGGTGACAACCCCAACCGCATCGAGACCGTCACCGACCGCTACACCTACCTGATGCCCAACCCGGCCAGCGAGACGGTGACGGTGGCCTCCTCGTTCCGCATCGGCGATGTGGAGGTCTACACGCTCGACGGACGCCGCATACTCGCCAGCCGCGTCGACGGCATCAGCACCACCCTCGACATCTCCTCGCTGCCCACTGGCACCTACATCGTCCGAGTTTCGACCAACAACGGCACGGCATACAAGAAACTGGTTGTGAAGTGATACAAAACAGAAGGTTAATAAACGAATAACAGACTTTTTTGCAGGCGAAACGCCTGCAGATCTTTGCGAATAGGAATTGCCACGAATTACCCGGAAATTTTTCATAAAAAAAAAGGCATTTCGTGGGGTTCCTGTTGTTTTTGACGACGATTAAATAACTACGGTTGGGCTACGCAGTGCGACGGATGACTATTTTTGGCTACGCAGTGCGGTGGGTGACTACATTTGGCTACGCAGTGCGACACACCCCGGCCTACGTTTTTGTTCTCCGCTTCGCTATCGGGACGGCCACCGGCAGTCCCTTCACATCTCCGAGAGGGGATGGGCTGCCGCATCACCTTGACAACAACAATAACTACAAGATGAAAAATAGAAGATAGAGTGTGTCGCACCGCGCCATCCCCTCTCGGAGAGGGGTACGCGAAGCGGGGGGTGTGTCGCACCATAATAGCGACTAGGGTGAGGTTCATCATCAAATCAAAACAAAATCTCTCATCATCAAAACAACTAATCGTACCAGCAAGGCAGCTTTTGGGGCTTTTGGCTAAAAATCAACATATTGCAGATGTTGGTGTTTCACGGTGTATTTTAGGGTGCAAAAAGGGTGCATAGCGTATACCCGCAAGGGCATTTGTACAGTACTTGTACAGTATATGTACAGTATATGTACGCTTCCAAAGCGTACATATACTGTACAAGTACTGTACATATACTGTACATATGCCAGGGAATGTATACTGGAAACAGCGTTTTTGTACCTTAATGAACCTTGTGAGTCAATGTGAAAAGATGATTGATATAAAAGCTTTGTTGTCAGGTTTTTACGATAATGGGTGCTACTTCGCGGAAATTGGTGCGCCGGGTGACACACACGAATGCCTGAAATAACGGCTGGGCGACTCTGCCTGGTTTGCATTCGGAAGCAGCATTGTGGTGCGGAGGTGATATTTTTTATGCTGCTGACACAATATTTTCGAAGGTTGTGTGTTATGAATATTGTTTAATAATGATAATACACATAATAAGTAACTGATATATATGTCTCTGCAATGTGGTATAGTGGGTTTGCCGAATGTGGGCAAATCAACACTTTTCAACTGTTTGAGCAACGCCAAGGCCCAGGCAGCGAACTTTCCTTTCTGCACTATCGAGCCCAATGTGGGTGTAATTACTGTTCCCGACGAGCGTTTGGCGAAGCTGGTCGAGATTGAGCGTCCCGCCAGCGTGGTGCCTGCCACGGTGGAGATTGTGGACATAGCAGGCCTGGTGAAGGGCGCGTCGAAAGGCGAGGGCTTGGGCAACAAGTTTTTGGGCGACATACGCACTACGGACGCCATAATCCACGTGCTGCGCTGCTTTGACGACGACAATGTGACGCACGTCGACGGCTCGGTGGATCCTGTGAGGGACAAGATGACCATTGACCTGGAATTGCAGTTCAAAGACCTCGAAACCATTGAGAACCGCCTGCCCAAGGAGGAGAAGAAGGCCAAAGCCGGCGGCGACGCGAAAGCGAAGAAGTTGGTTGAGGTGATGAACCTTTACAAGGAGGCTCTGTTGGCGGGCCGCAGCGCGAGGACGGTGCCGCTGGAGGAGAGCCAGCAGGATGCCGCCAAGGATTTGATGCTGCTGACTGCCAAGCCGATACTGTATGTGTGCAACGTCGACGAGGCTTCGGTGGTGAATGGCAACAAGTATGTGGATATGGTGCGCGAGGCTGTGAAGGATGAGCAGGCCGAAGTGTTGGTGATAGGTGCCGGCATAGAGGCCGACATCGCCGAGCTTGAGACCTACGAGGAGAAGCAGATGTTTCTTGAGGACTTGGGTCTGAAGGAGTCGGGCGTGAACCGTTTGATCAAGGCGGCTTACAAGTTGTTGAACCTGCAGACGTTCCTCACGGCGGGTCCGAAGGAGTGCCGTGCGTGGACGTTCAAGAAGGGTATGAAGGCTCCGCAGACGGCGGGCATCATACACAGTGACTTTGAACGCGGATTTATCCGTGCCGAGGTGATAAAGTATGACGACTATGTGGCTCTGGGCAGCGAGGCCAAATGCCGCGAGGCCGGCAAGATTGCCGTGGAGGGCAAGGACTATGTGGTGCAGGACGGCGACATTATGCATTTCAGGTTTAATGTTTGAGGATGATTGTCGGTTGTTGTTATGTTGATGCGGTACGTAAATAGAATGTTTGTTTTGGCAGCGCTGGCGGTGCTGCTTTTCGTTGGCTGCTCGACACAGAAGGCCAAGTGGGCCAACATCACGTACCACAACACCACGTGCCACTACAATGTGTGGTGGAACGGCAATGACAGCTATCGCGAGGGCTTGAAAAAGCTAAACAAGACTTTCAAGGACGATTATACCCAGATTCTGCCGGTCTACCAGATAGGCAGCAAGGAGCAGGCAATGGGTATATATCCCAATATGGACAAGGCGATAGAGAAGGGCATAAAGGGTATCAAAAAGCATAGTATCTATGTGCAGGGCAGGGAATATGTGAAGTATGTCAAGAACTGCTATCTGCTGACAGCCTATGCCACATTCTACAAGCAGGACTATGCAGCCACGGCCAACACGTGCCGTCTGATAGTGTCGCAGTACAACGGCTCGACGGAGGCCGACGAGGCACGCATACTGCTGGCACGCTGTATGAGTCAGGAGATGCAGTACGCCGACGCCGAGTCGGCATTGGATTTGTTGGTGAATGAGCAGAGCAAGAACAATTTTTCGCCCAAGCTGGCCGACAAACTGTATATGGCGATGATTGAGGCTGTGCTGCCGCAAGAAAAATACAAGAAGGCGGTGCAGTACATTCGTCTTGCCCTGGACGAGACAACAGACCATCAAACCAGGGCGCGTCTGTATTTCATTATGGCGCAGATATACCAAAAACTTGAGAAGCGCCCCACGGCATCAAAGTATTATGAAAAGGTTCTGAAATGCCGCCCAGACTATGTGATGGAGTTCAATGCAAGGATAAACATCGCCTCGTGTGCCAACGAGGAGCGTACCAACTTGGCCGAGGTGGAGCGCAGCCTTGACAAGATGCTGAAGGACAAGAAGAACGAAGAGTTCAAAGACCAGATATACTATGCCAAAGGCGAGATGTATCTGGGTATGAAGGATGCCAAGAAGGCCTGCGACAGCTACAAGGAGTCGGTAGCCGCTGCCGCCGGCAACCCATCGCAGAAAGCCAAATCGGCATTGCGTCTGGCAGATGTGTTGTATGAACTTTATGAGAATTACGACGAGGCGCAGTATTACTACGATACGGCGATGCACATCATCAAACCCGGATATCCGCATTATGACGAGATAAGATCGCGATACAACACCCTGACGGCCTTGGTGGAGAACACCCGTGCCATTTATCGCAACGACAGTCTGCTGCTGTGGGCTGATATGGATCCCGGCAAAAGGACGAAACTGATAGAGCAGAAAATTGCCGACTTGAGACAGCGCGAGAAAGAGGAAGCCGAGCGCCAGATGATTGCCGAGCTGAATCAGGAAGCCCTGGCACAGCAGAACACGTTGCAGGGTGACTGGTATTTCTATAACCATAACACCGTAAGCAAGGGCAAGCAGACTTTCCGTCAGCGTTGGGGTGTGCGCGTCCTCGATGACTATTGGTTTATGTCGAACCGCAACAGTTTCGCTATGGGGTCGATGATTCCGGGAATGGATTCTCCAAGCGACGATTACGACTCGGACACGGACAGCACGGCATCGGACAGCACAGCTGTCACATCGCCCAGGGACAATCCTGACGATCCGCATAATGTGGCATACTATCTCAAGGATCTGCCCAAGACGCAGGGTCAACGCGATACAATGCATCTGGAGATTGCACGTTGTCTGCTGAATGCCGGATACATATACTACGACGGCATCGAGAACACTGAACGGGCGCTGGAGTGCTATCTGCGCCTGACAAAAGACTATCCGGCTTCGGACGAGATTGTGCAGGCCTTCTATCAGCTTTGGCGCATATACAGCAAACAGGGCAATACCCCGCAGGCCAACTATTACAAGGATATGGTGCTGATGGGTTTTCCCGACTGTGACTATGCCAATATGATACGCGACGACGAGTATTACCTTGAAATCATCCGCCGTTCCGAGGTGGCGCAAAACGAGTATGCCACGGTATACAACCTGTATCGCCGCAAGCGTTACAGAGACGTTGTGGCACACGTTGACGAGGCATTGACCCTTTACAACGAGCAGCCGCTGATGGGTAAGTTCAAATATTGGAAGGGTCTTGCTTCGGCCCAGACGGGGGACACAAGCACAGCAACGGCAACATTTGAGTCTATTATTGCCGACTATGCCGACACCAGCCGTATTGTGGAACTTGCCAAGGAACAGCTGTCGTATCTGCGTACAGGCTTTTTTATGTCGTCGGAAAATATATCGAGCGACGACGAGGAGAAAGGCAAGAAGCGCTACAAGGAGAATGTCCGCGATGTTGTTGCCACAAGTAACATCGAGTCAGGGAAAGGCGACAAGGAAGAGCTGCCCACCGAAAGCCTTATGTACCGATACAAGGAGAATATGCAGCACTATGTGGCTGTGCTTATCAACGACAAGAAAATTGTTGCCACACAGTTGCAGTATGCCATAGCCGACTTCAATATGCAGAACTATTCCAACAGTGGCTACCGTGCAAGTCCTCTGCTGTTTACCGACACGGTACAGATGTTGACGGTGCATCGTTTCAAGAATGCTCAAGAGGCCGAGGACTATAGGACGCATTTGCTGCTGGATGGCGGCCCGCTGTCGAAATATGACCCCAAGGACTATATAGTGTTCAGTATCTCGACGCAGAACTACAACACATTCTACAATCAGAAGAACATTGACGCGTACAGGAAGTTTTACGAATACTACTACAAATAATTCCATATATAAAGGAATCAAGAAATTGTTTAAAATACAAATAAATGGCTAAATTTGCAGAAATGGAAAGTTCAATTAACACCATTGCCAAAGGCACAACAATCAAGGGCGCTATCAGCGCTGTAGGCGATTTCCGCTTGGACGGTATGCTGGAAGGGAACATAACACTCAACGGCAAGCTTGTTGTCGGGGAGTCGGGCTTCATAAAGGGCAACGTAGTGTGCCAGAATGCCAACATCATAGGCCGTGTCGATGGCAACATCTCGGTCAAAGAGCTGCTGTCGCTCAACAGTACTGCCAATGTGAAGGGTGACATACTCATCAACCGCTTGAGCATCGAGCCCGGTGCCACATTCTCTGGTTCGTGCCGTATGCTCGACGAGGTGCGCAAGGAAAACGAGATGCGTGCCGAAGAACAGGCTGAAGAGAAGTGATTGTGAAAGGTTTGGGCAAAGACGACAAGAACTGGATCCGCTATTCGACTCTGGGCATCGAGATGGCCGTTATCATTGGTGCTGCGGTGTGGGGTGGTGTAGCTTTGGATCGTAAGATGATGTTGTCGTTCCCTATATTCACAATACTGATGTCGGTGATAGGACTTGTTGTGGCGATAGCGAGGCTTGTGATTGGAACAAAATGACTGGACGCTGCGGCAATTTTTATAAACTATTATTAACTACATTTCTTTTCGATGGAAGAACTGTTTAAATGTTGGGCAGGAGAACCTTGTGTCAATAAGATTCAGCTTACTGCCAATGGCTCGAACAGGCTTTATTACAGACTGGAAGGCGAAACAAAACACTGTATCGCTGCCAGGAATACCGATATTCGCGAAAATGAAGCTTTTTTCTATTTTGCATCCGAGATGCGCAAACGTGGCGTGAATGTTCCTGAGATCTATGCTGTCAGCGAAGACCGTACTGTTTATCTGCAGCAAGACTTGGGCAATGTAACGTTATACACTTTCCTGACGTCGCGCAAGACCAACGGGATAGACATCACGGAACAGATGCGCACCCTGTACAAAGACGTGATTGACAATCTTATTGAAATCCAGATACGCTGCAGCGACATCGACTTCAGCTGTGCTTATCCGCGCCCCTGTTTTGACAGACAGGCCATACAATGGGATTTGAACTATTTCAAATACTATTTCTTGAGGCTGTTCCATATTCCGTTTGACGAGCAAAAGCTGGAAAGTGACTTTCAGACGTTTATTGCTTATTTGCTTGACGGCGACTGTGATTACTTTATGCATCGCGATTTCCAGGCAAGGAACATAATGATTGATGAAGGGAAATTGTATTTTATTGACTTCCAGGGTGCCAGAAAAGGTGCAGCACAATATGACCTTGCATCGTTGTTGTACAGTTCGAAGTCGGATGTTCCCGACGATATGCGTCAGGAATTGCTGGACTATTATATATTGCGTCGGTCGGAGCGGATAGTTGCCGGCCATCCCTTTGATGCCAAAGCGTTCCGAGGCCGTTTCTACGGCTATGTTCTTGTGCGAATGATGCAGGCTATGGGGGCATATGGATACAGAGGTGTGATTGAGAAAAAGGAGTATTTTGTAAAAAGCATACCTTTTGCAGTCAAGAATTTGCGCAAAATCTTGGAAAGCGTTGACTTGCCTGTCGAGATACCGCATCTGAAGTCGGTATGGAAGTCTATTGCCGAGATGTCAGACTATTCTAACAACGACGACAAGTTGATTGTCAGTGTTTTCAGCTTCTCGTACCGTAATGGCATACCCTTCGACAAGAGTGGAAATGGCGGAGGCTATGTATTTGACTGCCGTGCGTTGCCTAATCCTGGATTGTATGAAGAATACAGGCTATTGAATGGACGCGACAAGGCAGTTATAGACTTTTTTGAAAAGCATCCGGAGACGGAAACCTATCTCGGCTATGTTCGAGGAGTTGTGGGCGAGTCGGTAAAGAGCTATATCCAAAAAGGTTATACGAGATTGATGGTTAATTTTGGATGCACAGGAGGACGTCACCGGTCTGTGTACTGTGCTGAACAGATAGCGCGCTACATACACGATAATTTTGACTGTAAGGTGACACTGCATCACCTTGAACAAAGTAAACTGACAAAGGTTGAAAGTTGAGTGATGGAACTAAAAAAAACGGTTGTTCGTAGTGGTGGTTTTTGATGTGGCAACATTATTTTGTTAAGTGTAAAAATTTGTCAATTAATTTTTTGTGACAGCGGGCCATTTTTTTTCTTTTATCATATACATTATTTTGATAAAACTTCGTATATTTGCAAACTCAAATAGTGAATAAAAACTAATAAAATATTAATAAAATGAGCAAGACTGGATCTATTATCCTTAAAAGCGTACTCGGTCTTTTGATCGTGTTTCTCGCAGTTATGATTTTCCTCTGTGTGGACCGTCCGCAGCAACGTGAAACGGAGTTTTTCACTCGTCGTGATGCTTGCGGTGAAAAACTGAAAGTCATCCGTACCCTTGAAGAGGCACACAAGCAGGCCTATGGTACCTATTGTGGCGACTTCGACACCCTTCTCATTAACCTCCATAAGCAGGAACAGCGTGTGATGAAGAAAGAAAAAGCCGAAAACGCACCAGACTCGGTTTACGATATGCCAGAGTTGGAGGCTATCCGCAAAGGCTGGATTGTCCAAAAAGAGGCTTATGTTGTGCCTCTGGATAAATTGCGTGAGGACGGCAAGTTGACCTTGACCGACGAACAATTGGCAGATATCGTATATGTGCCCTATACGCACAAACAGACAAAGTTCACCATTAAGGCTGACTCGGTTGCTGCTTCGCTTTCGGGTGCTGGTGACAAACTTCCTACTTTTGAGGCATACGTAACCCTTGACGAACTTTTCGCAGATTATGTTAATAGTGATCAAAAGGGAGGTTTCCACAAATTTGTTGAGCTGTTCACTGGTAGCGATGCCCAGTGGCTTATCAACAAGAAAGCCGAACTGAAAGACAAGAATAAATTCCTTGGCTGGAAAGTCGGTGATATCACCGCTCCGGTTACGGAAGGTAATTTTGAATAAAAAACAAATCTATGTCATATAAGATCAACTCTTTTATCGCATCAGACAAAGAAGTTGTCTCGTATGAAAAAAGATTATCCATTTGCCTTTCGTCAAATGGATTTTCTTTTTCAGTGACAGACGTCTTTGACGAACTGCTTGCAATGGGCGAAGTGGAATGCAAGCTCTCGGCCCCAATGGCAGAGCTTTTGGCAGACCTCAAGGCTGCACTTGCGGAAATGCATATCCACACATACGGACTGAAAGAAGCCGAGCTGGTGACTGTCAGCCGCCAGTTTGTGTGGGTGCCGCAGCATCTTTACGACGACAGCCGCCAGAGAAGCTATCTTGAGGCTCTCTGCAAAGTGCCTATGGGTTATGGCATCTATGTGGACTATAATGACGCTATCAAGGCTCATATGGTTTTCAGTGCTGATAATAATCCTGTTTCGGCGTTTAAAATTGCGGTGCCTGGCATCAAAATACGTTGTCAGCATAGCAAGCTTGTCAATGCTACGATGTTGGAAAGCAGCGATATGAAGTCGGTGCTTTTGGTTAATATGCGTAAAGGCGCATCGGATTTTGCTGTTTTTTGCAATAAAAAACTTCAAATATCCAACACATTTGACTGTGTAAACCTTGACGAGACGATATATCACTCGCTGAATCTCGCAAAACAGTTTCATCTCGATGATGCACATTTGATGGTTGCAGTATGCGGTGATGTTGACCGTGAGCGTTTTGCTCGTTTGCGCGAGTATTTTCCCAATGTTGCTCTCTATACTGGTCGTCAGCTGACGCTAACGGTGCCTGAAATGCAGCATATTCACACCTTCCGTTACGCCTTAATCTTGTCGTGAAGCTATGCGTATCATTGCCGGAAAACTACGCGGTAGGCGTCTGAACCCGCCTTCCAATCTGCCTGTCCGTCCAACGACGGATATGGCGCGTGAAAGTTTGTTCAATATTCTGAACAATTACGTTGATTACGAAGAATGTTCGGTAATGGATCTTTTCGCCGGCACGGGTGCTGTGAGCATAGAGTTTGTATCGCGCGGTGTCAAGGATGTCACCAGCATAGACATCAACAATGCCTGCACAGAGTACATAAAATCTGCAACACACCAGATGAACATCAGCAACATACACGTGGTGCGTGCCGATGTTTTCGATTTGCTCAAACGGGCATATAAGAAGTTCGACATTATTTTCGCCGATCCTCCTTATGCGCTACAGGATTTGCCAAAATTGCCTGATATTATTTTTAAAAGCAATGTATTGAACGATGATGGCATATTTATTCTTGAGCATCCTCGCGAGATTTCTTTTGAAGATCACCCCAATTTCTGGCAACATAGAGCATATGGCAAAGTTAATTTCACTTTCTTTGCAATGAAATTGGATGAGGAAGAGTAGGAGAGGAATTTTATTTAGACTACTAACGATTTTACAATAACAATAGATATAATTATGCAAGCAATAGTAAAAACAAATTTTCATTTTCCAAAACAAAAAAGTCTGTACGTCGGCAAAGTCCGCGATGTGTACAATATCGACGACAAGTATATGGCTATGGTCGTCAGCGACCGTATCTCGGCTTTTGATGTTGTTCTTCCTAAGGGCATTCCTTTCAAGGGTCAGGTACTCAATCAGATAGCTGCCAAATTTCTTGATGCAACATCGGACATTGTTCCCAACTGGAAACTTGCAACGCCCGACCCGATGGTCACTGTCGGCCTGAAGTGCGAAGGTTTCCGTGTCGAGATGATTGTACGTGGATATTTGGCAGGGTCTGCCTGGCGTGAATACAAGGCTGGCAACCGCACTCTGTGTGGCATCACTTTGCCCGAGGGAATGGTTGAAAACCAGAAGTTCCCAACACCGATAGTCACGCCTACTACAAAAGCTGACGAGGGTCACGACGAGAATATCTCTCGCGAAGAGATTATTCGCACGGGTCTTGTGTCGAAGGAAGACTACGATATGCTTGAGAAGTATTCACTGCAGCTTTTCCAGCGTGGTACCGAAATGGCTGCACAAAAAGGTCTGATCCTTGTTGACACAAAGTACGAGTTTGGAAAGCTGGACGGCAAAATATATCTTATTGATGAAATACATACTCCTGATTCGTCGCGCTATTTCTATGCTGACGGTTATGAAGAGCGTCAAGCCAAAGGTGAGCACCAGCGTCAGCTCAGCAAGGAGTTTGTGCGTGAGTGGCTTATGGAGAATGGTTTCCAAGGCAAAGAAGGCCAGAAAGTGCCAGAAATGACCGATGCTATCGTCAATTCCATTACCGACCGTTACATTGAGCTCTATGAGCATATCACTGGTGAGAAATTCGTTAAGGCCGACGACTGCACCAATGTCGAAGCTCGTATAGAAAAGAATGTGACCGAGTGTCTGGCTAAGCTATGAAGCGCATACCGCACACATTTACCATTGTATTCTTTCTGATACTTTTCGCCGCCCTGCTGACGTGGATTGTTCCGGGCGGCGAATTTGTCAGACAAACCGTCGATGTTGAGAATGCCGACGGCAGTGTCACATCACGCGAAGTCGTGCAGAACGACTCGTTCCACTATGTCGACCGTCAGCCTCAGACGTGGCAGATTTTCTCTTCTCTATTCTCTGGCTTTTGTGACAAAGCAGACATCATCATCTTTATTTTGATGGTCGGTGGTGCTTTTTGGATACTCAACAACAGCCACGCCATAGATATTGGCGTAATGGCCTTTTTGCGTAGGGTTCAGCGGCTCAACCGTTATCTTTTCTTTCAGAAAATAGGTGTTGAGAATGTTATCATTTCGCTGATAATGATAATGTTCAGCCTGTTTGGCGCAGTGTTCGGGATGAGCGAGGAAACTATTGCCTTTGTTGTTGTCTTTGTGCCATTGGCTATTTCGATGGGCTACGATTCCATTGTTGGTGTATGTATGTGTTATATGGCTGCGCATATCGGCTTTGCCGGTGCTATGCTCAACCCTTTTACAATTGGCATCGCTCAGGGTATTGCCGGACTGCCGCTTTTTTCTGGACTTGAATACCGTTTCTTCTGCTGGATTGTGTTGACAATCATCGGCATTGTTTTTGTGCTTCTATATGCCAAACGTGTTAAGAAGAACCCTGAGAAATCGCCTGTATACAAACTGGATGCCTACTGGCGTGAACGTTCGCAGCAACAGGCAGAATCGCAGGTGGTCTATCACACAACGCGTGTGGCTTGGATAGTGTATTCCCTTTTGGGCGCTGTTTTGGTATGGTGCGCTGTTCGCTTTCCTATGACCACAATAGCCGTGGGAAATGGAAGCTCGCAGATATGCCTGATGCCAGTTTTTGCCGGGCTTTTCCTATTGACAGGATTTTTAGCCCTTCGCAAGTCGGTCCACTTCTTCATCCTTGACCTTCTTATATTTACCATAGTCTATCTCATTGTCGGTGTTTTGGGCTACGACTGGTATGTGATGGAAATTTCTGCTCTTTTCCTTGCTATGGGTTTGCTTGCCGGCATTGCCGACAGTCAGCGAGCCGACGATTTGGCCAAACTGTTTCTTGCCGGGTGCAAGGATATACTGTCTGCTGCTTTGGTTGTTGGTCTTGCCAGTGGTATAATCTTCATTCTTCGCGATGGAAAGGTTATTGACACAATCTTGTATGGACTTACACGTTCGTTGGCCAAAGCTGGCGAGGTGACTTCTATGGGGGCAATGTATGCCTTCCAGACATTGCTTAATGTTATTATGCCATCCGGCTCGGCTAAAGCGGCACTTACAATGCCTATAATGACTCAATTTGCCGACCTTACCGACATCTCGCGCCAAGCTGTTGTGCTTGCTTTCCAGTTTGGCGACGGCTTCACCAATATGCTCACACCGACATCGGGTGTGCTTATCGGCTGTCTCGGAATCGCCAAAATACCATATGCCACGTGGCTCAAGTGGGTGTGGAAATTCATCCTTTTCCTCATTGTGGTGGGTTTCCTTCTTATTCTGCCGACATTGTTCGTACATTTTCCAGGTTTTTAACCCCCAGATACTTTTGTTCTATGAAAAAAATAGTATTGTTTGCCACCCTTTTTATTCTCTTTGGTTTGCATAGTTCTGGGCCGAAAGCTCAGGATACAAACTATATGCGTCAAGTTTTGCGTCAGTTGACCTCCGAAAGTTTCCACGGACGTGGCTACTCCTTCCGGGGCGACAGCATTGCTGCCGCCTTTATCCGTGAAGAATTGCGCCGCTTGCACGTCGCACCGTTGGTAGAAAACTATTTTCAGCCTTACACTTTCAGCGTACATTCTATGGAAGGACCGCTGCATTTCAAGGTCAATGGCATAAAACTCGAACCCTATACGCAGTTCCGTGTGCCGGCCTGGTCCAAGTCCACTTGGGGCGACTACAAGGTGATAACTGTTTCCGCCGAAGTGCTGGTCGACACCGATGCTATGCGAAAGTTCTTGAAAAAAAACAACGACCTGCTACAGGATGTTTTTGTCTATATTGATGCCAGCAAATGGTATCTCTCCAGTCACGGGGAGGCAAAGGAAATATATGCAGAAGTCCAGAAACTGCGCATTCGCAACCCGTTCAACTCGAGAGGTATCATCGTTGGAATGTATCAACTCAACACCTATTCGCCAGCCTTTACCGACTACGAGCACGGTTATGCTTATATAGAGGTGCTTGCTTCGGCTATGCCGAACAAAATCAAGAAGATAAACTGCGACATCTTTACTCAGTTCCATCCTGACTATGCCACTCAGAATGTTTATGGCTATATTCCTGGCGAGGTGGATACTTTGATTGTATACACTGCTCACTACGACCATCTTGGCACTATGGGCGACAGCGTCGTTTTCTATGGCGCTCACGACAATGCCAGCGGTGTTGCCACTTTGCTCGACATTGCTCGCATCACGGTTGCCGACAAGCCGCACTACTCTCATCTCTTCTGCTTCTTCAGTGGCGAAGAGGCGGGACTCAAAGGATCGAAATTTGCGTTCGAACACCCTGTGTTCGATTTCGACAAGGTGCGCCTTCTTTTGAACATCGATATGTTCTGTGGTGGCGACGAAGGCATAATGGTATTCAATGCCGAAGCCCCCGAAACGCAGCCTTTCGTCGAACGGCTCGAAAAATTGAACAAGGCTCTCGAGATAGCACCTGAAATTCGGCGGCGAGGCAACCGGCCAAACAGCGACCACTACTACTTTTCACAGCGTATGCCGGCACTCTTTTTTCTCTCTATGGGACAGCGCTACGGTGGCTATCACGACCCTCTCGACAACTGCGAGCGCTGTGGCTTGGAAAACTATGCCAACTACATCACTCTCATAATGTCGCTGGCTTTGTAGACCTTCGCTGTTGAAAGTTTGACGACCGCCATACAACAAAAAAAAGAGGACTTTTTTAGTCCTCTTTTTTTGTTGAAGCTTGCAGTCTTTTTTCAAGGTTATTTCTTTTTCTTCTTCGATTTCTTCTCCTGCATCTCGCGGATTATTGCCACTGCGTCGGCAAGGCTGATCGTCAGTGGATCGTAGCCCGTTTTAGGCATTCGGTAGTTCTCACCCTTGTAAGTGAGGTATGGACCGAACTTGCCAACGTTCGACACAACCTTCTCACCCTCATATTCGCCTATCTCGTGCGGGAACATTGCCTTCAGACGCTCCTTTTCCTCGGCCTGTTCGCGCTTCGTGTCGATAATCTCTATGGCTCGGTCCAGCGTCACAATGTACGGGTCGTCTGTCTTCGACAGCGAGTAGAACTTGTTGTTGTGACGAACATAAGGTCCGAAGCGACCAATGCTCACAACAACGTCCACACCCTCGTATTCGCCCAGTGTGCGTGGCAGGCTGAACAGGTCCAATGCCTCTTCCAGCGTGATGCTCTCTATGCTCTGTCCTTTCTTCATCGATGCAAAGCGAGGTTTCTCGTCTGTATTCGTCTCTCCAATCTGGATCAACGTTCCATAGCGGCCTATCTTTGCATATACATTCTTGCCACTGGCAGGATCCGTTCCCAGTAGACGTTCACCGCTCGTACGTTTCGAGTGGCTTTGGGTTTGCTTCACGTTGCGATGGAACGGTGTGTAGAATTGGTCGATAACCTCTCGCCACGCCTGTGTGCCGTTGGCCACGTCGTCAAAATCCTTCTCCACCTTGGCAGTGAAATTGTAGTCCATAATCTCCGTGAAATGCTCCATTAGGAACTGGTTCACGATGGTTCCGATGTCTGTCGGGAACAGTTTGCCCTTCTCGGCTCCAAGACGTTCCGTTTTCTCCGTGCGCGTCACATCCTTACCCGGATGTAGCGACAGCGTGATCACGTCCACCTCCTGCGGAGCGCGGTCTTCCTTTATTACGTATTCACGTTTCAGTATCGTCGAAATTGTCGGAGCATAGGTCGACGGACGTCCTATGCCAAGGTCTTCCAGCTTCTTCACCAGGCTTGCCTCCGTGTAGCGCGGCGGATGCTGTGTGTAGTGCTGTCCGGCATCGCAACTTTCCAAAGCCAGGTTCATACCGTTCTTCACAGCTGGTAGCTGGTGGTTCGGATTCTCCTCTTCCTCCTCGTCGGTCGATTCGAAGTACACCTTCAGGAATCCGTCGAACAACACCTGCTCTCCCGAACAGCAGAAACGCTCCTGATGGCCCTCAATTTCAATTTCAATGGTCGTCTTCTCCAACTCTGCGTCGGCCATCTGCGATGCCAAAGCGCGCTTCCATATCAGCTCGTAAAGCCTGCGTCCGGCAGCGTCGGCGTTCACCTCTGTGGCCTGCATATCCGTAGGGCGAATTGCCTCGTGCGCCTCCTGTGCACCCTTTATTTTCGTGTGGTAGCGGCGTGTTTTAACATATCTCTTGCCGAAAGTGCTCTCAATCTGGCGGCTGGCCATATCAAGTGCCACCTCGCTGAGGTTTGTCGAGTCGGTACGCATATATGTGATGTATCCCGACTCATACAGTTGCTGTGCAATCTGCATTGTACGTGCCACCGAGTAACCCAGTTTGCGGCTAGCCTCCTGCTGCAGCGTCGACGTCGTGAACGGCGGCGCAGGACTGCGGTGTGCAGGTTTCGTCTCAACCTTCTCCACCTTGAATGTTCCCGATTTGATGCTCTCAAGGAAACTGCGAGCATCCTCTTCCGTGTCAAAGCGGCGGTTCAGCTCTGCCACCAGCTTGCGGTTCGTGTCGCAGCTGAAAACAGCTGTCACACGGAAATAGCTCTGCGATACAAAGTTGCGTATTTCGTTCTCTCGCTCCACAATCAGTCGCACGGCCACACTCTGCACTCTTCCCGCACTCAGGGCCGGCTTGATCTTTGCCCACAGTATGGGGCTGATTTCATATCCCACCAGACGGTCCAGGACACGGCGTGCCTGCTGCGCGTCAACAAGGTTCATATCAATGTCTCTGGGATGCTCTATGGCATACAAAATAGCGTTTTTCGTTATCTCGTTGAAAACAATTCGGCGCGTCTTCTCGGGCTTCAGATCCAAAGTTTCCTTCAGGTGCCAGGCTATAGCCTCTCCCTCACGGTCCTCATCGGAAGCAAGCCACACCATATCAGCCCCTTTCGCAGCCTTCTTAAGCTCCACAACAAGCTTGCCCTTTTCCTCCGATATTTGGTATTCCGGCTCATAGCGGTTGTCAACATCGATGCTCATCTCCTTTTTTGCCAGGTCGCGAATGTGGCCATAGCTTGACATAACTGTATAGTCCTTCCCAAGAAATTTCTCGATGGTTTTCGCCTTCGCCGGCGACTCTACAATAACTAAATTTTTCATATTATATATTGTATTTATTTTATTATCAATAATAATAGCAAATCCCCACTCTGGGGATTGCCGATGCAAAGTTAGCAACTTTTCTTCATTCGGCAAACTCATAGGCAAAAAAAATCTAATTTTCCTTCCGTTCAAAGGACAGTTTTGTGGCAAAATACTAAGGCATATGTACAGTATATGTACAGTATATGTACAGTATTTGTACGCTTCTAAAGCGTACATATACTGTACAAATACTGTACATATACTGTACATATGCCAGGGAATCTATATTGAATGAATTATTGACAATCGTTATGAAGGCAACTGATTAGTTGTGAAACATAAATATGTGTAAGGAATTGACTGTGTGGTGTATAGTTGTCGAATCCGGCGTGTTCTGGATTCTTTTCTTGTTGTTGGTTTTTTTTGGGGCTTTTGGAATAATATTTTTTATGGGTCGGCGTTTTGTGAGGGAGTTTTAAAATGTATTGACTATGCCTGCGCGACGCGTAATTGTTTCTGTCACCAACGACCTGGTCACCGACCAGCGCGTTCACCGTTCCTGCTCAGCTCTCTGCGAGGCAGGCTACGACGTGCTTCTTGTCGGACGGCTACTGCCTGGCAGCGCCACACTGCAGAGACCTTACGCCACGGAGCGTATGCGCTTGCTGTTCAAGCGGAAAGCTGTGTTTTATGCTGAATACAATATTCGGCTGTTCCTCAAACTGATGGTTGTCCGCGCCGATGCCTTCTACGCCAACGACACCGACGCGCTGCCTGCCAACTGGCTGGCATCACGCTTGCGACGTAAGCCGCTGTTCTTCGATGCTCACGAAATGTTTCCGGAAGTACCTGAACTTGTGGGCCGTCAGCGCGTGAAGCGCTTTTGGACTTGGATCGAACACCGTCTGTTCCCGACGCTTACAAAGAAGGGCAGTGCAGCCGTCACTGTATGCCAGTCGATTGCTGACATCTATGCCCAGCGCTACGGTTTGCATATGGAGGTGGTGCGCAATGTGCCGATGGCTTTCCCCGTACAGAGCGACAGCGCCAGGAAGCTGATGGCGGAAGTCGGCGAGGGGAGGCGTATTTTGCTCTATCAAGGAGCCGTCAACATAGGACGCGGCATCGAGTGGATTGTGCAGGCTATGCCCTTGCTGCCAGAATGTGTGCTCGTCGTTGCCGGAGTTGGCGACATATACGACGAGCTGCGTGCCAAGGCTGCAACGATGGACAACGTGAGGTTTCTCGGACGCGTGTCGCCTGAAGTGCTGCACGGTCTTACAGGCTGGGCCTCGCTGGGCCTTTCCTTGCTTGAAAACCGTGGTTTGAACTACTATTATTCGCTCCCGAACCGCATTGCCGACTTCGTGCAGGCCGGCGTGCCTGTTCTGGCTACCGACTTTCCCGAGATTCGACGAGTGGTGGAGCAATATGGCATCGGCACACTTGTGGCTCCGGTGCCTTTTGACCCCAAAACGTATACTTCGGCCATTCCCGACCCAGCCCAGACGGCTCAGACCATTCGCGACGCGCTAGCTTATTGGGATTCCCTGCCCGACGAGGAACGTAAAGCCCGTTTTACCCGTGCTGCAGCCGATCTGAACTGGAACAACGACAAAAAAAAGCTTTTGATGCAGTTCGACACAATATTTTAATCAAAATATAGTTTTCTTCAAGATTGTATTGTATAATGACATTGATAATGTAAATTGACTTGTTTCTTTTATTCTACTTTTACTCTCGGAAACCTTTAAACTTTAGAATATTAATTAATAATCTTAAAACTGGATGTTATATAATCTTTTCGCTCTCGTCTACATTCTCGGTCCCTTTGTGGGGCTTTTCTTTGTGTTCAAGAAAGTTGGTTTGGCGCCGTGGAAGGCGCTCATACCCTTGTACAACATTGTGCTATGGGTCAAGCTGTGCGGCAAGTCGTGGAAGTGGTACATTTATTTTCTGATTCCAGCAATCAACATTTTCACCTTCCTTATGTTGGTGGTTGAGACCGCCAAGGTGTTCGGTCGTCACAATTTTTGGGAACAGACGCTCTCGGTACTTTTCCCCTTCGCCTATATGCCCTGGTTGGGATTGAGCAATGTGCAATATCTGGACCCTGCAACCCACAAGGAGGTTAAATATTCGAGCCTTCGCGAATGGGCCGACGCCATCGTATTTGCACTGATTGCTGCCGTCATCATACGTGGCAACTGCTTGGAATTCTACAAGATACCGTCGTCGTCGATGGAAAAGTCGCTCTTGGTAGGCGACTACCTGATGGTCAGCAAGGCCAGCTACGGACCACGAACCGCAATGACGCCGCTGTCGTTTCCGCTGGTTCACAATGTGATGCCTCTTAGCAACGGACAGCGCGAGTCGTACCTGAAGTGGATAAAACTGCCATATCACCGTTATCCGGGCTTTCGCAACATAAAACGCTTTGACGCCGTTGTGTTCAACTATCCCGACGGCGACACGGTTTGCACGGCTTTCCAGAGCAATCGCTCGTACCACGATATGGCAAGAGAATACGGTCGCGAGGCACTGTATGGCAATCCTTCGGTTTTCGGACGCATAGTGGTGCGTCCAGTCGACAAGCGCGAAAACTTCATAAAACGTTGTATCGCACTGCCTGGCGAGACGCTGGAAATAAAAGGTCAGCAGGTGTTCATAAACGGCAATGCAGTCGAGAATCCCCACGACCTGGAGTACAACTATGCCTTGAGAATGACGGAAAGTATGGAAGACTATCTGCAGTCTATGTCGCAGATGGGAGCCTTTGGTAGCGATTTGATGATGGGCAAGATTCAGAAAGACCAGCAGCTCCTGTCGTCGATGGGAGTGTCGAACGAAGACTGTGAGAATTCATTTGGCTTATATTCTTATCTTTACTTGACTGATGCGCAGCTTGCAGTGGCTCTGAAATACAAGGAGAACATCAACATAGAACCGATGGAGTATACGCGTGGCGACAGCAGCCATCTGGTGCGCTTATCGCCCCGATACAAGCTTATTTACCGCAATGGAGGCGATGCAGCTGTAAATATGGCGATACAGCAGATTATGCAGGAGCTAAAGGAATGTGGTGTCTCGGAGCGCGATGTGGACAATATGGGGCAGTACTATACCTTGCCGCTAACCTCGGAAATGTACAACCAATTGGTCAACGATGCTCGTATAGCTGAGGTTATTCCACTGTCGGCACAGCCTGGCTTTGCCGGTCGCGACCTTTTCCCGCACAACGACAATTACAAATGGTCGGTGGACAATTTCGGTCCCTTGACGATTCCTGCCGAGGGGTCTACTGTTGAACTGACGACAGAAAATCTGCCGCTCTATCAACGCGTTATCGAGGTTTTTGAAGGCAACAAACTGGAAGTTCGCGATGGAAAAATCTTTATTAACGACAAAGAAACTTCGCAATACACTTTCAAGATGAACTACTACTGGATGATGGGCGACAATCGCCACAATAGCGCCGACAGTCGCTACTGGGGTTTTGTGCCGGAGAATCATATAGTGGGACGTGCATCGATGATAGTTTTCTCGAGAAATACAGACAGCAAGAAAATCCGTTGGAACCGCTTTTTCCGTATGCACCTCTAATCGTTTCCGACAATGATAGATAGAAAGAGGAGCCGAACGACAACGGTCGTTCGGCTCCTCTTGATTTATGCATATTGCATCAGGCTATTGGGATAGTTTTTCGATAATAGCTTTTGCTGCCTGTCGGCCGGCACCCATAGCCAGGATGACGGTGGCTGCACCGCTTACAGCGTCGCCTCCGGCATAGACATACTCGCGCGAGGTCTGTCCGTTGTCGTCGACGATGATGCCTCCCCATGGCTGCGTGTCAAGTCCGGGAGTTGTGTTTTTTATAAGTGGGTTGGGGTTGGTGCCGAGAGCAACGACGAGATTGTCGATGGGAATCACAAATTCGCTGTCCTTGATTTCAGAGAAGCGTCGACGACCGCTGGCATCGGGTTCACCCATTTCCATACGTATGAGTTTCAGCCCCGCGGCGTTGCCATTGCCGTCGTCGACAACGGCAACGGGATTGGTCTGGAACAGGAACTTTATGCCCTCTTCTTTGGCGTGGTGGATTTCCTCCTTGCGTGCCGGCATATCCTGTTCGCCACGACGGTAAACGACAGTGACTTCGCATCCCAGTCGGCGAGCTGTACGTGCTGCGTCCATTGCCACATTGCCACCACCAACGACGGCCACGTGGTTTCCGAGTACGATTGGAGTATCGTAAGCAGCGTCGTAGCCGTGCATCAAGTTTGTGCGCGTCAGCAGTTCGTTGGCAGAGAGTACCCCTACAAGTGTTTCGCCTGGAATGCCCATAAACTTTGGCAATCCTGCACCGGAAGCAATATATACGGCATCGAATCCCTGATGTTCGAAGAGGTCGTCGACAGTCACCGATTTGCCGACGATGACGTTGGTGAATATCTTGACACCCAGTTTCTTGAGGTTCTCAATTTCTGGTGCAACGACACGCTGTTTGGGTAGTCGGAATTCAGGAATGCCGTATACAAGTACTCCGCCTGCGTGGTGAAGAGCTTCGAAAACAGTGACATCGAAGCCTGCTTTGGCCAGGTCGCCGGCACAGGCAAGTCCCGAGGGACCGCTGCCGATGATAGCGACTTTGCGACGTGCTGTGTTTGAAGTTTCGCTTTCCGGCTCACTGTTGTCGGCCTTACTTTTAGTGTTTTCGCGGTTCCAGTCGGCAACGTATCGTTCGAGAGCGCCGATGGCGATGGGTTGGCTTTTGTGGCCAAGAATACAAGCGCCTTCGCATTGAGTCTCTTGAGGACATACACGTCCGCAGACGGCCGGAAGCGATGAGTCCATAGCAATAATGCGTCCCGCTTCGGCAATATCGTTGTTTTTAACAGAGGCAATAAATGCCGGAATATTGATATTCACAGGACATTGGCTTACGCACAGCGGTTTCTTGCAGTTGAGGCAGCGTGATGCTTCGACAAGAGCCTGTTTGTCGCTGAATCCAAATGATACCTCGTCGAAATTATGTATGCGCTGTTCGGGATTTTGTTCGGCAGGCTTTTGTCGCTGTGGTTTTGCATCGTTGACGATGGCAGCATCGACAGCATCAGCCAGATTGCAGCGGTGTCCTCCTTCGCTTGTGGCGATGCGGTATTTGCGTGCATCGGGACGGGCCAGTCGACTCATAGCCTCGTCGAAATTTACCTTGTGTCCGTCGAATTCGGGTCCATCTACGCAGGTAAACTTGACTTCGTCGCCAACGCTGACGCGGCAGGCACCGCACATACCAGTACCATCGACCATCATCGAGTTGAGGGAAACAATGGTCGGAAGGTCATACTGCTTTGTGAGCATTGAGACAAACTTCATCATAGGAAGAGGTCCTATGGCCACGCAGCAGTCGTATCTGTTGCCTGATTCTATCAGCTGTCGAATCTTATCGGTCACGAGGCCCTTTTCGCCATAGGTGCCGTCGTCGGTCATTATGTACAGGTTCTGGCATACAGACCTCATTTGTTCTTCAAAGAAGATGAAGTCTTTGCTGCGGGCACCGATTACAATGTCTGAATAAAGGCCGAACCGGTAAGCCCATTTGGCCTGAGGGTATACAGGTGCCGTACCTACGCCACCAGCGACAAAGAGGATTCGTAGGTTAGGGTTCTTTTCAAACAGGCCAAGCACTTCGGCCGGTTTCCCTAAGGGACCGACAATGGTGAACAGGCTGTCGCCCTGAGACATATCTGCCAATTTCTGAGTTGATTCGCCGACAATTTGAAATACGATTGTGACGATGCTTTGTTCGTGGTCAATGTCGCAGATGGTCAGTGGAATTCGTTCCCCGTTGGCGTGAGGTATTACGATAAGGAACTGTCCGGGATGGCCACTTTGAGCTATCCAGGGCGCTTCGACTTGCAACAGAACTGTTGCCGGGGTGAGGAATTCTTTTTTCAGGATTTGGTACATAATATGTGAATTGTAAATGGTGAATCGTGTTTTTTGAGTGGTTGGTGCAGAATAGTGTTCCGTCAAAGGATGAGACTTATATTCTTAAAAGACGGTCTACATACTCTACCTGTCTGGCTCGAGGATTGCCTTCGTAGTTGAGTATAACATAATCGGCACGGTCCATCTTTTCTTCTGCACTGATTTGGTTGCGCATACGTGCCTCGAGTGCATCGCGGCTTACATTGTCGCGTAGTTGTAGCCTGCGCAGCCGCTCTTCTTTTTCAAGGTATACTGCAATTACTGTGTCAAGTTTGCTATCAAGGTTGTATTCATATATAATGGCAGATTCCATTATTACGTATGGGGCTTTTTGCAGCTCAGCCCACGAAACAAATTCCTGCATTACTCGTGGATGTATCAACGAATTGATCTTTTGCAGCTTGTCTTTGTCGTTGAATACAATTCGTGCAATTTCAGATTTGACAACATTGCCATTGTCGTCGAATACTCTGTCTCCAAAGAGTACTCGTATTTCGTTCAAGAAAGCAGGTTCTTTATAGTATTCTCCTGCTCTTTGGTCGGCCACAAAGCAAGGAATGCCGAGATGCCTGAAGGTCTCCAACACTGTGGTCTTGCCACATCCGATGCCGCCTGTAAGTCCAACAAGTTTCATTTTATGATTATGTATTGCAGTTGTTGGGGTGAAATTGATTTTATACGTACATTGGCCGGGAATTGTGTGACGACTGGCATAAGGTAATTGCTTGTGTCATTGATGGTTTTGGCTGTCACGACAAAATCGTCGCTGTTGACATCGGCATATTTTTTGCGTGGTACAAGACAGTTGAGAGTGACGGTGGAAGGGTAGAGTTGAACACGTTTGAAACTGTTATCATTGGCATATTGAACCGCTACCGAAATTGGTTTTTCCGTATATGTCTCCACGGGAATGAAGATATCAATATATTCCGTTGACGGTCTGACATCTGGATATTTTTTCCAGTCGTTTGCCAGACGAACACGGTGCATTCCGCTGATACGGATATTTTTGATTGTTTTTGGTTCAGTGCGGACATATTCAATCTTGTCAAGCGACGACTGGCTACCGTAAAGGACAATGGAGTCGGGATGCAATTCTGGTTGTCCACAAAGGCCAACCATTGGATCGAACTGAAAGTCGATATTGTCGATTTCCGGTACAAATACCTTGCTTTGCCGTCTTGCGAGTGCAATGTTCAAGATGTCGCCTACAGGCTTTATTTCATTCACGCCTCGGGTGTCTATCTGGCTGCGTATTATGTCGATATAGTCATCAATATTAAGTGTCACTTGAATGTTGTCAGCGTCTTTGTTCGTTATTTTGGAAGTGACGTTGACGTGTACATAACGGTTTTTCTTTATACCGCGTTGGAATGCGTGAAAGCCGTTGCTGGTGATGTCAAGTGTCAATATGCTGTCGATGCCGGTGATGGCATATTTTGCTGTGTCTATACCGTCGTAATAAAGCTTGTAATGTTCGCGATATGCCTTGTGTTCGGACATTGCAGAGACAAGCCATATTGCAGCTATGGCTATTAATGAGAAAATAAAGGCGCGCGACTGTTTCAGACGTTGTCGCAGGCCTGATGTCTCTGTGTTGTCCATATCAGTGAGACCGATTGACGATTCTTATTTAGTCTCTGTGGTATCGTTGTTGGCGACTGACTGGATAAAGCTTTTTTCGACAGTCATTATTACTCCGTTGGCAACTTCTACTTCAACGGTTGTTGCATCGACAGAGTGTATTTTGCCGTATATGCCGCCCGAAAACACTACTCGGTCGCCCTTCTTTAGTTGTTCACGCATCTGCTGTTCTTCTTTTTGTTTTTTCTTTTGCGGACGAATCATCAGCAACCACATTACAACAAAAAGCAGGATAATCATAAGCAGACCGCTTCCGCCTGCACCGTTGGGTGCTCCTTGTGCTTGGAGCATTACATAAAGGATGTTCATTTTTTAATTTTAAAATTTTAAGTTTGATTTTCTTTAAATTGTAAAACGGGTCTATCGCACAGTCGCTGAAATTCTCAACCTGGTTTTTGATGGTTGGGTGTTTGAGGCGACAATGACTTCTTTGATTTGGTTGCCCGACATACCCTGCGACTTGAACGAAACAGTGATATACCCTGTTTTGCCAGGTGCTATACGCTCTTTCGGGTAGTTGGCCACTGTGCAGCCGCACGATGCATCGCAACCGCTAATGACCAAGTCGGCATTGCCGGTGTTGGTGAATTTGAAACTGTAGGATATTGTTTCGCCTGCCATCAGCTGACCGAAATCGTGCATATCGGTTTCGAAGACTATTTTGGGCATTTTCTCGCTTTCGTTATATCCTGTTGCACTGTTGGGGTTGTTGATGATGTCGACATCGGCACCTTTGTCTGTGCCGTTGCAGGATGCCAAAATGAGAGTGGCGAAAAGAATGTATGCTGTTTTTTTTATCATAACTGTCTGATAGGATGTTAAAGGTCGGTTTTTTCGCCGTCAATAACCGGATCGTACATTCCGCGTTCATCTTTCACTATTTTACCGGCGACGCGCAGTTCAATCAACAGTTTGTCGAGTATGCCGTTGATGAACAGTTTGCTCTTCTCGGTTGAAAACTCTTTCGAAAGCTCTATGTATTCGTCCACGGTGACGCGTTCCGGGATGGACGGGCAGTGTGTGAACTCGTTGACGGCCATATTGATAAGCAGTATGTCCATCAGTGCCACGCGTTCCAGCTCCCAATTCTGAAGGTGTTTGCGTATCATTGGCTCCACGTCGTCGAGGTGTTTGTAGGTGTCTGCAACAAGTTGGCGGGCAAAATCCACGTCGTTCACTTCTTTTTCATTGCGAGCGTCGTAAATCTGCGGACAGCGCATTGCCTCGTCCATCGACTGTTCGTCAAGTTCTTTGAGCAGCATAAACACATACTGTGCCACTTGGTCGAAATCGTCTTCCCACAACAGGTCGCGGTCGAAGATTATTTCTCTCAGTGTTGTGTCATTCATCAAATACTTGAAGGCTGTCAGTGCAATGGTTTTGTATTCCGTGAATGTCGGTTCTTCAATGGCTGCGTGGGCCTGGAAATTATGCGAGGTCTTGAAGGTGTTGAGTATCTTGCGGAAGACGTCGAAATGGTTGCTCCAGTCGATATGCATCCGGTTTTCTTTCTGTCTGTACTCAAAACCTTGTGACAGTTTTTCCACAAACGGATTTTTGGCCCATCTATCCAGCAGGTCAAGTTCAGACTGGTTGGGGTTGAACTTCTGCTGCTCGTTTTCAAACACTCGTTCGGCGGTGTATGTCAGCTGCATAAGGGTGCTCATCTGCAGTACCCCAAGGTCGTTGAGGCGGTCGACGTTGTAGTCGAACATCTTCAGCAGTTCCTCTTCCGATGTGTTGTCGGCTGTCACGCCGGCGTAGATGGTCTGTAGCGCTTTGGCGCGTAGGAAATGTCTGCTCAGCATACTATATTGATAATTCTTTTGGGTACGAAAATAATTTTCTTCGGCTCTTTGCCACCGGTCCATTTGTCTGTTTCGGGCATAGCTTTAATGGCGGCGATGGCTTCATCCTGTGTGCAGTTGGCCGGCAGGTCGACGGTGAAGCGCATCTTGCCGTTGAAGGATACTGGGTAGGTGAACGAGTCTTCGACGAGGTGCTTTTCGTCGAAAGCGGGCCATTCGGCGTCGCACACCGATGTGTTGTGGCCCATCAGGTGCCACAGTTCTTCGGCGATGTGGGGGGCGAAAGGTGCCACAAGCACTGTCAGAGGCTCAAGGACGGCGCGTTTGTTGCATTTGGCCGATGCCAGTTCGTTGGCACAGATCATAAATGTGCTGACGCTGGTGTTGAACGAGAAGCGCTCTATGTCGTCGGTCACTTTCTTGATGGTCTGGTGCAGGGTTTTCAGCTCGGCTTTTGTGGGCTGTTCATCGCTGATGCAGAACGTGTTGTTTGCGTCGTGGAACAGTCGCCAGAATTTCTTGAAAAAGCGGAACACGCCTTCAATGCCGTTGGTGTCCCACGGTTTGGCCTGTTCGACGGGGCCGAGGAACATCTCGTACATTCTCAGTGTGTCGGCGCCGTAGCGTGCCACCAGGTCGTCGGGGTTCTGCACGTTGTACATCGACTTCGACATTTTCTCTATTTCCCATCCGCATACATATTTGCCCTCCTCCAGTTGGAAACTGGCATCGGCAAATTCAGGTCGCCACTGGCGGAAGCGTTCGATGTCGAGAATGTCGTTGTCTACAATGTTGATGTCGACGTGAATGGGAGTCACGTCGTCCATATTCTTTATCAGGTTTTTGGATATGAAGAGCTTGTTGTCGGCTTTCGAACGGTATACGAAGTTGGAACGTCCTTGTATCATACCTTGGTTGACAAGCTTTTGGAACGGTTCGTCCTTCACCGACATTCCGATGTCGTAGAGGAATTTGTTCCAGAAGCGGGCGTATATCAGATGGCCGGTGCCGTGTTCTGCACCGCCGACATAAAGGTCCACATTCTGCCAGTATCCCACAGCCTCTTTCGAGAAGTAGGCTTCGTCGTTGTGCGGATCCATATAGCGCAGATAGTATCCGCTGCTGCCTGCAAAGCCTGGCATAGTGCTCAGTTCGAGTGGGAAGACGGTCTTGTTGTCAATGAGGCTTTTGCTAACCACCTTGCGGTTATTTTCGTTCCAGGCCCATATCTCGGCGTGGCCCAGAGGCGGCTCGCCGGTGGCGGTGGGTTTGTATTCTTTTATTTCGGGCAGAAGCAATGGCAGGCATTCTTCGGGGATGGGGCAGGGGATGCCGTCTTTGTAGTAGATCGGGAACGGCTCGCCCCAGTAGCGTTGACGGCTGAAGATAGCATCGCGCAGACGGTAGTTGACTGTGCGGTGTCCGATGCCCATTTCCTCTATCTTGTCGATGACGGCTTTCATAGCGTCTTTGACTTTCATACCGGTTACGAAGCCGCTGTTTACGCTGTAGCCTGTTTTGGCGTCGATGCTTTCGCTCCAGGTGGAGGGGTCGCTGACGGCATCCTTTTCGGGGGCCACAACCTGGCGTATGGGCAGGTTGAAGTGGCGTGCAAAGGCGAAGTCGCGGCTGTCGTGAGCCGGCACAGCCATAATGGCACCTGTGCCGTAGCCTGCCAGTACATAGTCGCTCACCCAGATGGGTATGCGTTCTTCGGTAAGGGGGTTGATGGCGAAGGCTCCGGTGAAGACACCGCTCACCTTCTTGACTTCGGCCTGGCGTTCGCGTTCCGAGCGGTTCTTGGCCCAGGTGACGTAGGCTTCGACCTCGGCTTTCTGCTCAGGTGTTGTTATTTGGCCAATCAGTTCGTGTTCGGGGCAAAGCACCATAAATGTCACGCCGAAGATGGTGTCTGGGCGTGTGGTGAAAATTTCGAAACTGGGAGTTGGTGTGGGTGACACTTGACCCATAAACAGGCCTGTGGGTGCGTCGACAGTGGTTGTGGGGACGTCGAGCGGGAACCACACTGCGGCACCTTCGCTGCGGCCTATCCAGTTGCGTTGTATTTCTTTCAGCGAATCGGTCCATTCCACTTTGTCCAGTCCGTCGACAAGGCGCTGGGCGTAGGCTGTGATTCTAAGACTCCACTGGCGCATCAGTTTGCGCTCGACGGGGTAGCCGCCGCGCACGGAGAGGCCGTTGACAACTTCGTCGTTGGCGAGCACGGTGCCGAGTTCGGCGCACCAGTTTACCGGTATGTCGGCCAGATAGGCCAGTCGGTAGCCCATCAGCACTTCGGCACGTTCTTTCTCTGTCAGTTCGTTCCAGGGCTTGCCGTTCTCTGCAATGCGTTCGCCGCTCTCGAACTGTTTCACCAGTTGTTCGATGGGGAGTGCTTTCTGCTGCTGCTCGTCATAGTAGTGGTTGAAAAGCTGCAGGAATGTCCATTGGGTCCATTTGTAGTATTTGGGGTCGCAGGTGCGCACCTCGCGGCTCCAGTCGAAACAGAAACCGATTTTGTCCAGCTGTTCGCGATAGCGTTTGATGTTCTCTTCTGTAGTGACGGCAGGGTGCTGTCCGGTCTGTATGGCATACTGCTCGGCGGGCAAACCGTAGGCGTCATAGCCCATAGGGTGCAGCACGTTGAAACCGCGCAGACGTTTGTAGCGGGCATAGATGTCGCTGGCTATGTATCCGAGCGGATGGCCTACGTGCAGTCCGGCTCCCGAAGGATAGGGGAACATATCGAGCACATAGTAATGCGGTTTTGGGGAATTGTTGTCGACGCAGTAGGTTTTCTGGTCGCGCCAGAATTGCTGCCATTTTGGTTCGATTTCGCTGTAATTATAGTCCATCTTTCTGTCTTTCAAAGTGGTTTTTCTTAAGTGTAAAAGCTGCAAAGCGCTGGTAGACAACGGTGTGTAACTTTTCACTGCGCAAATACAAACTGCAAATATACACAATTTTTTTCAATTTTGTGTCGGTATTTCCGTTTTTGGAATCATTTTTTTTTGCGGCACGGTGTTGATAATGGTTGGTATGCAAGGCGGATATGCCAGTCCTGCGCGTGGTCGTCCTGCCGTCGTAGACCTGTGCCACAAGGGTGTTGAAATGTAGCCTGCTGTTCCGATGGTTGTCTGAACCTTTGGAAATGAGCGAGTTGTGAAGTTTCGCAGTACAGAATGTTTCAGATGTTGCAACAAGTGCCCAAGTGGTTTTGTTCTGTATACAAAGTAAGGCATATGTACAGTATTTGTACAGTATATGTACAGTATATGTACGCTTCAGAAGCGTACATATACTGTACATATACTGTACAAATACTGTACATATGCCTATGCTGGTCCTGTAATGGTCTGAGGATTAGCGTGTTGAAAAAGCGCAAAAAATGCTTTTTTTGCCTATTGTTGCTTTAGAGCTGGTTGACAGTGTTTTAGGTGTGGATTTTGTCAGGGGTTTGGTGAGGGTGTTTCGTCGCTGATGAAGCCGTTGTTGTTGTCGTCGATGTAATCGACGGGGAAGTCGGGGTCGTTGCAGAAGTCGTCGATGGTGGGATGCGAGGCGTTGTCGATGGAGTCGTTGTAGCCTGTGAGTGCGGCGAATGGTGCAAACTGTGCGGCGCGGTTGAGCATCGACATCGGTCGGTGGCGCTTGGAGATGTGGTGCGGCAGGTCTATTATGTCGTCGTAGTTCATAGTCGTTTTCTTCTGTTTTCAGAACATTGTATTTGCTTTTTCGACGGCTTCGGGTGTTCCGACGTCGATCCATTTGCCTACGGGGTGCATAAAATAGCCTATGCGGTGTTGCTTTGCTATTTGGAGGTAGCTGCCGAAGACTGGGTAGGGGTGGTCGTCGGGCGGCATCAGGGCGAACAGCTGGGGGTTGACCATCGATACGCCGCTGAAGGGGAGCGGTGTGAGGCCTTCGGCGTTGTCTTGGCCGTAGATTCCGGCGAGGTTGCCTGTGCTGTCGAAGAGGAGCATACGGTTTGTCTGTCGGTGGCTGGTGCAGAGTGTCACTAGGTTGCCGCTGGCTATGTGGTGCTGTTCGAGTGCTGCGAGGTCGATGTCGGAGAGGATGTCGACGTTGTGGATGAGCACGGGCTCGTTGCCGCTGAAGAGCGGTGCGGCGTGTGGCAGTGCGCCGCCGGTGTTGAGCAGTTGCTGGCGCTCGTCGCTGATGAGTACGGGGCAGGGCCAGTTGTGGCTTGCGATGTACTCGACGAGCATATCGCCGAAGTAGTGGACGTTGACGACGCAGCGCTTTACGCCGGCATCGGCAAGTCGTTTGATGTTGATTTCCAGCAGTGTCTGTCCGTTGATTTCGACCAGTGCCTTGGGGCGGTCGTCGGTCAGCGGTCGCAGGCGTGTGCCGAGTCCTGCGGCAAGAATGAATGCTTCCATTGGTTTGAGGGTTAGAAGGGGTATAAAGGTTATAAAGGGTTTAAAGGGTTTAAAAGGTTTAAAAGGTTTAAAGGGTTTAAAAGGTTTGAAGGTTTACACACTCCTCAGTCACTTCGTGACAGCTCCCCTAACTTAGGGGCGCATTTCCGGGAGGGTACACTGTTTTCGTTTTCGTTTTAGTTATCCTCTCCTTTAAGTGGAGTTGGTGGGGCGTACACGGGGGTACGCCCTTACAGAATTGCTTTCCGTTTTCCGCTTTCCGTTTTCCGCTTTTCACGCTTTGTGTCCTCCTATCTGGCGGTTGCGTTCTTTGGCCGTTGCGCCTTCCTGGAAGTTGAGTCCTTTGAGGATGGCGTTTTTCCCGAAACGGTGCTTGATATTGATAACGGCTTCCTGCATACGGCGTTCTTTTTCAAGTTGTTGCTGCTGCTGTTGCTGCTGTTGTTGCTGTTTTTTGTAGTCGGTGAAGAGGTCGAGCTGGTTGTTGGGATGATGTGTGGATTGGACGGTGTTGTCTTCTTCGGGTGTGACGTTGAGTGTGGCGATGGTTATTCGCCTGACGAGGAGTAATGGGTTGACGGTGTGGTCGTAGATGTTGAGTATTGTCTGGATTATGAGGTGTGCCGATGACGACGGTGCTGTGAGTGTGGCGGTTCCGTGGGTGTATTTTGGCACTGGTCGTCCGTAGTGGTCGATGGTGATTTCGCCGGTGTAGGCGTTGCGGACTGCGGGGTCTGCGAGGCTTTGTGTGTCGTAGTTGACGGTAAGGGCGAGCTGGCTGCAAACGAGCCGGTGTTCGACGAGGTGGAGTGCGACGGCGTCGGCCATTTCTTGTGCTACGATGCGCGCTTTCTGTGTGGTGTAGGGGTTCTGCAGCACTTGGCTGCTGCTGAAAGAGTTGGTTTCCGGGCGGTAGTGTTTTATCTGGTCTATGGTGCAGGGTTCCCATCCCCAGGCGTGGTCGATGATGAGTTCGGCATTGATGCCGAACATTTTGTAGAGTTTTTCGTCGTTGACGACCGACTGTCGGGCGAGCATTCCCATTGTGTAAATTTCGTTGCGTTCGAGTCGGCGTGCGATGCCTGGTCCGATGCGCCAGAAGTCGGTGAGTGGACGGTGATTCCAAAGTTTCTGTCGGTAGGTCTTTTCGTCGAGTTCGGCGATGCGCACTCCGTCGCTGTCGGGGGGTATATGTTTGGCGACGATGTCCATAGCGACTTTTGCGAGGTAAAGGTTGGTGCCGATGCCTGCGGTGGCTGTGATGCCTGTTTCGCGCAGCACTTTGCGAATCATCGTCATCGCCAGCTGGTGGGCGGTCATCTTATATGTTTTCAAATAGTTGGTGGCGTCGATAAAGACTTCGTCGATGGAGTAGACGTGTATGTCTTCGGGTGCGATGTAGCGCAGGTAGATCTTGTATATGTTTGTGCTGTACTGAATGTAGTATGCCATTCGCGGCGGTGCGGCAATGTAGTCGACGGCGAGTTCGGGGTGGGTTTTCAACTGGTTGTCGTCAGTTGATTTGCCTGAGAAGCGATAGCCTGGGGCGTGGAACTGACGGTCTTTGTTGACTTCGCGGAGTCGCTGTACAACTTCGAAGAGTCGTGCCCGTCCGCCGATGCCGTATGCCTTGAGGCAGGGAGAGACTGCCAGGCATATGGTTTTTTCGGTGCGCGATGCGTCGGCTACGACGAGGTTGGTGGTCAGCGGGTCGAGTCCACGTTCGCGGCATTCCACGGAGGCGTAGAATGATTTGAGGTCGATGGCGATATATGTCCTTTGGTCAGGCATTCAGGAGTTGGAATATTTCGTCGATGTTTCTGGCGATGTTGATGTTGGGGCGTCTGCCGCTGCGGAAGAAGCCGTGCCGGCCCATCACATCTATTTGTTGCAGAAAAGGGACGTAGAAGTTGTCGTGATTAAAGAGGATTATGGGTTTGTCGCGATGGTCGGTGTCGCGCAGAGGGCCCAGCTGGTTGCTGACCATCACTTCGAGCACTTCGTCAAGTGTGCCAATGCCTCCGGGGAAGGCAATGAAGACGTCGCTGTTGGCAATGAGGTATTCCTTGCGCTCGGCCATTGATTTGACACGAACTATCTGGCTGACAGGCTGGGAGTTGATGATTTCGTCGCTGAAGAATGTGGGTATGACGGCGATGACTGTTCCGCCTGCGTCCAAGGCCGCACCGCTGACGGTGCCCATCAGGCCGAGGTTGCTGCCGCCATAGAGGAGTGTATGTCCGTCAAGGGCGATGCGTCGTCCGAGTTCGTCGGCGGCGCAGGATATTTGTTTGTCGTGGGGGTGCGACGAGGCGCAGAAGACAGAGATGTTCATATTTTTGTTTTTTGTCAAAACGTTGCAAAGAGTTTTTTATTGCACTTTTTTTACAATAATAACATTCGGCTGCCGTTATAAAGAAAAACTTAAAATCGATGAAAAAAACAGTATTGATAACAGGCGCAACGAGCGGAATCGGTCTCGGTTGCGCACGCAAATTCGCCGCCAACGGCGACCGCCTCATCCTCACTGGACGCAACGTGCAGCGTCTTGAGGAAATCCGTAAAGAGCTCACAGCCCAAGGCACAGAGGTGCTGACGCTGGTTTTTGATGTCCGCGACCGCGAGAAAGCCACGGAGTGCATCAACAGCCTTCCGGCAGAGTGGAAAGACATCGACGTGCTGGTCAACAACGCCGGCCTTGCCCTCGGTTTGGAACCCGAATATGAGGGCAGCTACGACGACTGGGATACTATGGTCGACACCAACATCAAGGGACTGCTGACGATGACCCGTCTGGTTGTTCCGGGTATGGTGAAGCGCGACCGCGGCCATATCATCAACATCGGCTCCGTGGCTGGCGACGCTGCCTACGCCAACGGCAATGTCTACTGCGCTACCAAGGCTGCCGTGAAGACCATCACCGACGGTCTGCGTCTTGATGTGGCCAACACTGCCATCCGCGTCACCAACCTTAAACCAGGACTGGTGGAAACCAACTTCAGCAACACCCGCTTCCACGGCGACACCGAGCGCGCCGCCAACGTCTACAAGGGCATCAAGCCACTGACGGGCGACGATATCGCCGACGTGGCCGTCTATGCCGCCAACGCCCCCGAGCACGTGCAGGTTGCCGAGGTGCTTATCCTCGCCACTCATCAGGGCAGCGGCAGCGTTATTGTCAGGAAATAAACATTGAGGTTGTAAATTGTAATACCCGGTCAAGTTGCTGTTGGCTGGGTATTTTTGTATTGTATCCGTTTCATTGCCGTCAGCGGGGATGGCAGCCGTTCATACACGGGGTGGTTCCGTTTGGTCAGTTTCGTCGCTTACGTATGCAAAACCGATGGTCTCAATGAAATCCTTGTCGGGCGGCAGCGACGAGCCGCAGAAGACTGATTATTTGTTGTTTCTATACAATCCGCCCATATCGACTGCGCCGAAATCTATATACCAAAGTCGTTTGTCGCCCGGTGTGAAAATAGGGGTGATGATGTTGCCGAATCTCTTGTCGATGGTGTCGCAAGGGAACCCCAGCGCATAGTATAGTCCCTCCGTCATATAGTATGCATCGAACGACATCCGTTCTTTGTCGGGCAAAGTACTGCTGTTTCCGTCGGCAAAGACAAACTGGTCCATATAGGCGTAAAAGTCATCGCATACGGTGTTGCTGTCAATGGTTAGCGGATTTCCATCGCCGATTTGGAGGGTCAGCTTGACTGCCGACTTGCGGAAATCGACAAAAGAGAGCTGGACGCTGTCGCCTTTGCGGTAATAACTGAGGCCGGAGTAATACATCACAGGGATAAATGCGTTGGTGTCATTGCACTTTGCAATGCATCCACTGTCGGAATAATGTTCAGGTTCCCCCATCTTGGCAATCAGTTCATCATA
>JAEEMK010000107.1 GCA_016283175.1 Bacteroidales bacterium | reverse complement strand
TCTTACTTTTTCGAGAAATTCGACACGCCTTCTTTCAGGAATTCGACGAATTTGTTGACATCACGCGAGTAAGAATAGTTGTTCTTGGTCAGCACATTGCCGTCGGCATCGATGATGACGTAGTAGGGCTGGGCAATCTGGTTGAATTTGCTGCGCTGGAAGTGTAGGTTCTTGCGTCCCAAGGTCTTGAGCACGCGCCCTTTGTCGTCGGTGACGTAGTCCTCCTCGGCAAGGTCGATGTCGTTCATATCGCAGTAGAGGGCGCACATCACGTACTCCTCGTTCAGGATTTTCTTAGCGTTGGGGTCGGCCCATACATATTGCTCCATCTCGCGGCAGTTGTTGCAGTTGCGGCCGGTGAAGTCGATGAAGATGGGCTTGCCCTGCTCTTTAGCGTAGGCTTTTGCCTCCTCTATGTCGTAGAAGCCTTGGAATCCGCTGGGCATATGCAGGCGGTCGGCATACTTGCGGTTGGCGGGCAGGGCGTCGTACATCACGGTGTTCTCATCCGTGGCACCGGCAACGGTGACGTTCTTGGTCGATTCGTAAATGGAGCGTTCAAGGTTGAAATCCTGCGTGTCCATAGGCGGCAGGAAGCCTGAGATGCCGTTGAGCGGCGCGCCCCACATACCGGGAATCATATAGACCACAAAACTGAAGCAAGCAATGGAGAGGAAAAGGCGGATAACGCCTATGTGCTGCACCTCCTCGTCGCCTTTGAATTTGAGCTTTCCGAGCAGATAGAAGCCTGTCATTGCGAATATTACAATCCACAGCGCCAGATAGACCTCGCGGTCGAGCAGTCGCCACGTCCAGTACTGGTCGGCCATCGAGAGGAACTTGAGACCGAAGGCCAGTTCGAGGAAAGCGAAGACGATCTTGACGGTGTTGAGCCAGCCGCCCGACTTCATATTCTTCAGCATCGACGGGAAGAAAGCCAGGAAGGTGAACGGCAGCGCGAAGCCAATACCGAAGCCAAGCATCGACACCAAGCCGATCCAGCGGTTGGTGGTGGAGGTGGTAAACTCGACAAGGGCGGCGCCGATGATGGGACCGGTGCAGGAGAAGGAGACCAGCACGGTGGTCAAAGCTATGAAGAACGGTGCCAGCAGGCCGCCTTTGTCGGCTTGTGCATCGCTGGCGTTGACCCACTTCTCGGGCATCTTAATCTCGAAGAGACCAAAGAACGAGAGGGCGAAAACAAAGAATATTACAAAGAATATCAGGTTCGGGATGCCGTGCGTGCCGATGAAGTTGAGCGCCGTGGGACCGAAGAACAGCGACAGAAGGCCGCCGATGACAGCAAAGATAAACACTATCGAAAGGCCGAAGAACCAAGCCTGGCGGCGGTTCTTGCGCTTGTTGTCGCTGCTGTGCATAAAGAAGTTGACGGTCATCGGTATCATAGGGAACACACAGGGCGTGAACATCGTGACGATACCTGCCAGCAAGGCTCCGAAGAACAAGCCAAGCAAAGACTTACCCTTCTCGGGTTCTTCATCCTCGGGCTTGGCGGCGGCAACCTCGGCTGCGGGAGCCGAAGACTCCTCGTTGACCGTCGGTTCTGCTGCAGCAGTGTCGACACTCTCCGCCATTTCCGCCTCAGTCTCCTCGACAGCAGGCATTGTCGATGCCGGCACCTTGAATGAGAACGGCACATCGTCGGGAGCTATGCAGCTGCCGTCGTTGCAGAGCTGGTAGTACATCGAGCCCTTGACCTCGAAAGCCTTGTCAGTATTGCGTTTGATTTTCTGACGGAAGGTCACCTTGCCGCTGAACGAGCGCACGGTGCATTTGAAAATGTCGTCAAACTCGTCGTGCGATTTGGGCTCGGCAACGCCGCCTACGCGCTTGTAGTTGGCATTGTCTTCAAAAGTATACTCCGACGGTATCGGACCGTTGGGATCGGACTTCTGAGAATAAATGTGCCATCCATCGTCGAGTTTCAGCTGAAATTGGAGTTCCACCTCGCTGGACGACAACTCTTTGACATTGAAGTTCCAATGGGCAGGATTGACCTGTGCAAATGCCGCAGAGAACGCCACAAGGCATACGGCAAACAACAAACTTTTGATTGTATGTCTCATTTTATTAATAATTTACACTGTTATATTAGCGAAAAAACAAAATGCAAAGTTACATTTTTTTTCCATAAAATGCCGTGCTGCAAAAAAAAATATAGAAAAAATTCTCAATTAAATATTTTTTTTTACCTTTGCATCATAAAACGGGATAGCCGAAAACCGCATAGAGTAGGCATAACAATCACTAAACAAAAAAGTTACAATGAAAAAAGTATTTTTAGCATTAGCCGTTATCGCTACCGTAGCTTGCTTCAGCAGCTGCAACAAGACCTGCACCTGCAAAACTTTCGTCGCTGGCGTTGCCACCGAGTCCGAAGTTTCGCTTGACGACCTGAAGAAGGACAACGAGAACATCAAGAAATGCAGCGATGTCAACACCGTTGTTGAGGTTATGGGTGTCAAAGCTGGTATGGTTTGCGAATAATCAGTACAGACTATCCTTTACAAAGCCGCTCACAAGTGAGCGGCTTTTTTTGTTGCCGTCCGCCAAACAAAAGGTGCCGGCCACACAAGACATCACACCACTGAGAACCAGTCTATTACACCATTTCACATTTCACCGTGTTCCACAAGTCACTTTTATGAACAAAAGCCGTTCTTTCGATATACATTCCCTGGCATATGTACAGTACTTGTACAGTATATGTACAGTATATGTACGCTTCGGAAGCGTACATATACTGTACAAGTACTGTACACATATACTGTACATATGCCAGGGTTGGTATAAGCTATGCACCCTTTTTACACCGTAACGAACACCGTGAAACACCAGCAGCCGAAACATACTGATTATTAGACTTGAACACAAATATGTTGTTTTTGCTCCACGTTTGCAAAACAGCATACAGCCAGGAAAAAAACGGAAGTACGGGAATGGATTTCCTCTGGAACAAAAGCAGCGGCACGAACCCGCGCTATTATTTTAGGTTGAACAACAGTTTCTTCTCGCCTTTGGCGGTACGGATAAACAGTGTATAGTTGCTTTTTGGCATACGGCTGATGGTGATTTTAGCCTCGTTTTTGTACTGCGGGATGGTGCGTATGCTCTCGCCCTTGGCATTGACAAACTCCACCTCGGCCACGGGGCTTTCCATCGTTATGGTGATGTAGCCCTGGTCGAGATAAGGGTTTACGACAACACGTTCGCTTGATGTGCCCTCGGCCACAATTGCCGTCGACACGGTGAAATCCTGTCCAAAGCGGGCACCCGTGACGGTCGTCAGCTTGCGGCTGGCAGGCTCGACCGTAAGTCCGTCGCCTTGTGGAGCCAGCGTCACAGTGGCATTGGTCGGCAGCTCAAGATAGTAGTCGCCATTGGCATCGGTCGTTGCCTCGACACCGTCGCAGGCAACAGTTATGCCCTGCACCGGACGGCCCTTGTCGTCGACCACGCGGCCCATTACAGGTTGGGCACTGAAGCGTGTAAGGCCGTTCAGGCTGCTGCCAAACCACTTGCTGCCCTGTCCGTCGACCATCACACGGCGGTGAATGTCGTTGGGAATAACGGTCTCTTTCGGCTTGTAAACGTGCCATTTGTCTTTGCCATCGAAAAGAACGATGCCTTTGTCGGTAGCCATCCAAACAGCCCCCGAGGGGTCGAATGCCAAATCGTTGATTTGGTTACAAGGAAGAGGACTGTTGTCGGTGTTCCACACAGTCCACCCACTTTCGTCCAAACGTGCCAATCCTCCAAGGGTGGCTATCCATTTGACGTTTTCCTTGTCGATGATAATGGCCGGCACAATGTTGTCGGGCAGCTGCGAGTTCTTTTTGGTGTACGATGTCCATCGGCGGTCGTCGTAGACCGACAGACCGTCGTTGGTGCCAATCCATTTGCGGTTGGCGCGGTCCACAGCCACGCAGAGAATGAAGTCGCTGAGCAGTTCCGAGTCGGTAGAAGTGAACTTGGTCCACTCGCGGCCGTCGTATCGCACCAAGCCGCCCAGCGTCACGCCAATCCATTTCACATCGTTGCGATCGATGGCTATTTTGGAAATGAACTTCATCTGCAGCTTCTTCATCTGCTCTTTGTGCTCGGTCCACCGCGAGCCGTCGAACTCGATGACGCCGTAGTCGTCGGTACCTATCCATAGCATATTGCCGGCATCGACAGTCAAGCAGTTGACATACTGCCCTTTAAGTTTCTCGTTGAACATTGCAAAATCGGTCCACGTCTTGCCCGTGAGGCGCGCCATACCCAGCTCGGTGCCGAACCATTTGTTGTTCTTCTTGTCCGACGCCATAGCCAACACCGAGTTGCCGAGCTCGGAATTCTGCATAGTGAAGCGCGTCCAGTTCTGGCCTTGGCAAACGGAGAGCGGAGAACGGAATACGGAGAGCAGCAAAACAACAATGAGGATCTTATATGTCTTGTTCATTGGATTTATTCGTGTATTAGGTTAAAATCAATGTTGACGTTAAGAAATAGTTATGTCTTATGTTTTTCTTTTTTTGCAGCGGGGAAAAGGATGTTGTTCAGAATCAGTCGATAGCCTGGCGAGTTGGGGTATAAAGACAAGTCGGTGGGCTTGTCGCCCACAAAGTGGCGGTAGTCCTCGGGGTCGTGGCCGCCAAGGAAAGTCCAGGTGCCTTTGCCATACTCACCGTGCAGATAGCGCACTTCGCCCAACTCTTTGTTCTCGGCCATTATTAGGGCGCTGCTCTTAACCGTCTCGCGGCGAAAAGCGGTGGTCTGTCCCATAAAGCCGTGGATGATGCGCGTGTGGTTCTGTGTCAGCATCGTGGGCACCCAGTCCCACTTGGCAGAGAACTCGAACAGGGTGAAGAAATCGTTTTTTTCGTTGACCTGCCGCTGACGACTGCGGTCGTCGATGTCGATGGTCGACACTTCATATTCCGACGGATTGGTGCTTATGCGGAAGTCCTTGAAGGCAAAACATTTCGAAAAGTCAAGCAACTGCTGGGCGTTGGGCTGCATAGGGTCGCCGTCGAACATCACGTCGCATATGTCGACATTCTCGGCAGCCAAGGCAATGTCGTAGCTGTCGGGTGCCGAGCACATAGCAAAAAGGAATCCGCCCCCCATAACGAAATCGCGGATTTTGTGGCACACGGCCAGTTTCAGTTGACTGACCTTCTGAAAACCCAGTTTGTGGGCGCGGGCTTCCTGGTCGCGCACATCCTCGATGTACCACTGCGCGTTGCGGTAGTTGCCCCAAAACTTGCCATACTGGCCCGTAAAGTCCTCGTGGTGCAGGTGCAGCCAGTCGTAGGTGGGCAGTATGCCGGCCATAACCTCCTCGTCATAGACGACATCATAGGGTATTTCGGCATAGGTCATCACCAGCGTCACCGCGTCGTCCCACGGCAGCTTGGTCTTGGGCGAATAGACGGCAATCTTGGGTGCCTTCTGCAGGCGCACAGCGTCCATATTTACCGACGCGTCGGCAATCTCGGACAAGATAGCCGTAGACTGGCCGTCGGCGATAACCTCGACGCTGACACCGCGCAGACGTGCCTCACGCTCAATGACATCGGCATACTTCATCATAAACGAACCGCCGCGGTAGTTGAGCAGCCAGGTCACCTCCACATCGCGCTGCAGGGCATAGTAGGCTATGCCGTAGGCCTTCAGGTGGTTACGCTGCGTCTCGTCCATAGGCACAAGCAGATAGGTGGCGCGTGCCGTGGGCACCGCCACCATAAGCAGCAGAATGAATATTATGTTCAGGAGTCTTTTCATCGTCCGTTTCGAGCTATAAAGTTATGTGATAACTCAAAAACGGATGTTTTATTGTGTCATTTCTTTACGATTCGTTGCACAGTTGAACCAGACAACGTTGTCACACGTACAAAATACATTCCGTTGGGCAGATTAGAGATATCAAAAGTTCCCTTCGTAAAGGATTTTAGTGTGCGGCCTCCAACATCCATAATGTCCACCTTCTGCAGACCTTCGGCACGGACAGTAAGATTGCCCTTTGTCGGGATGGGGAAAAATTCAACCTCGTTCTTGCTTACAGGCTCTTCGATGTCCACGTGCGCACAGGGCCAGGGTATAAGATGGGTGCCGCCTGTTTGGTAGGCGTAAACAGCTTCTATGTAGTTCTGACCGTATTGGTTGCGAACCCAGTAGTTGATGAAGCGGTCGGTGCCGCCACCCGGGTGCCAAACCGAATAAACGTCTTTGGGTGCCACGCGGATGTCCACCGAGTCGAGGGTGCCGCTTTCAAGGCGTGCCGTGCCAAACACATAGCCGTTGACCGATTCGAGGCTTAGGTAGGCTCCGTTGCTCCAGCCGCTGCCGCGCGTGCTCTCCATCACCACGGTTAGCGTGCACATCTCATCCTCGCTCAGGCTGGCCTGTGCTATCTTGGCCCGCGCCTCCTCGTTGCCCTGCCTGAAGATGATGTGCCCCACACGCTCGTTGCCGTCGTTGTTCTCGCTTACGTTAAAGCGCAGCCATCCGGCGTGGCCGGGCGAGGGCTGCTCGAATTCAATCCAGTCGACATCGCAGCTAACCGTCCACGCAATGTCGTTTGTCTCGTTCGAACAGTACAGCAGCGAATCTGTGCCGGCAGCTTGGCCGAAGCTGAACATAGTGTCACTGACGCGCAAGGCATAGTCGGGCACTGCACCGAAAAGGGCCGCGTTCTGAAGGTTGAAGGTGTAGGTCACGTTGCCGCCTATGCCGCCTATGCCGGGGCTTATGGAATCGACTGTGAAGAAGCCGTCGCCGACACCGTTCCACCCGAAGTTGAAGTGCAGATACTGGCGGCTGTCGTAGCCGTCGCACACAAATCCGTGTCCGCCCTGCTCGGCGGCGCCGGTGTAGAGTATCGGGTGACGCAGGTTGAGCTCGTTGATAAGCATTGTGCGCCAAGCCTCGTTCGAGTAGTAGTCTTTGTTCCTCACCTGCATATCGCGTCTGTAGTGGAAAAAGTTTTTCAGAGCGTTGTCGATGCTCGCAAAGCCGTCATATCCGACCAGCCCCAGTGCCGCGCTGCCGCCCGATTCAGCCGTGCCGTAGTCCATATCGAGGCTCACGCCGCAATGGTACATAAGCGTGGCCACAGCCTTGATCTGGTCGGTGGTGGCGTAGTAGCTCGGATCATCTGGCATATTGTCCCAGTCGTATAGGGTATGCCCGAAGTCGGCCGTCTGCGCGACGCCCACACGCGGTGGAACGTAGGTGTTGCTGCCCTCGCCAAAGGCGGGGTAGTTCCAGAACTTCATAAGCTGCGCCTGCGCTGTGGCGGCGCATCCTGTCACCGTGCCCCACGGACAAAGTGCGTTGTAGGGGTAGTCCTGGTCCCAAAGCGTTGTCAGCAGCGGTGCCACGGTGTCGCTCTTGGCTGGTGCCACCACGATGCCCGCCGTCAGGCGCTGCCATTCATCGGCATCGGCAGGGTAGGCCGGCACCTTGTCGCCGCTCGCCTGGCGGTAGCTCCGCACGGCGTCGATCTGAAGCTGGTAGCCACCCAGCCATTGCTGCAAGGCCACAGGCATATTGGCAGGGTCGAGCCTGCCCGAGGGCGAGTAGCCGAGAATAGGTTTCACCTCGTCGTCGGCAGCCACCATAACCCATCCTCCTTCGGGACAGGCAAAAAGGTAGATGCCACTGTATTGCCACTCTACTGGCTGCGCTTCGAGCACAGCCCCTTTGCGGACGTTGACCGCGCCCGACCAGAAGGTCTGAGCCACCGTCACCGCCTTTTGCGGAGTGACGGGGTCGGCCAATGCGCTGCCGGCAACGGCCATCGCCGCTGCCAGCAATATGGTTGATGTCAGTCTTGCCATTTTCTTAACGTATTCGTGTAAAAACAATTATATCGGTCCCCATTATTGCGGCCATCTCGTCGTCGTCGAAGTCGACGGTTATCGTCTCGGCTTGCTTGTCGTATACGGTTTTGATGTCGTACGATGTCGTCTGGCCAGTTTGCTCGTTGGTATACGACTGGGTCAAGAGTAGATTCGACCCATCGAAAGTATAGCTGAACTCCTCGGTCTCCGATTGATGCTGCGGCGGGTAGCCGGGTATTGCGGGAACCGTGATGTTGATGTCCATAAACAACTCGCCTTTGGTCAGCTCGGTGAAGTCAAGCATCGACAGCAGGTCGATATGCATCGTAACGCCTTGATATGCAAAGTCGTTCTCTAAATTTGCCTCCCACGTTGTGCCCACCAGTTCCGAACTGTTCTGCGGTTGCTGCGGTGGTTGTTCTGGCAGTGTCGGTTCGTCGTCTTTGCATCCTGACAAAGTGACCGCTGCGGCCACTAAAAACATAGCTAAAAGCTTTTTTGCGTGTTTCATAGAAATGTAAAAAATTAGTGTTTGTATAACTATATATCGTACAAGACCCCACAAATCTTACAATCAGAATGAAATTTTATCGTTCCCTATTCGCATCCGGAGTTGGTAAGTAAAAGTATTGGAAGAGAAACGGTTGCGATTTAGGCTTGAAATAATGCGAAAAAATACTGCCGTTTTTTACTCATTTCCGCAAAAATTCATATCTTTGCAATCGCTTTCGTTCGTGTTGCAATCGCGTAACTTACAGACGTTGAGCCGTTAAGCGGATGTGGCGTAATTGGTAGCCGCGCTAGACTTAGGATCTAGTTCCTCACGGAGTGGGGGTTCGAGTCCCCCCATCCGCACAAAAAACCGAAACAACATCTCCTTTTTTGGAATGTTGTTTTTTCATATCATCATAACTATGAGCATCTCCGAATTTCTAATCAAATGGCGTGCTGTGCCGATGGGCATTGCCTTGGTTTCGTTTGGGTTGGTTTGCTCCGATACGTTTTCCGAAACAGGCATTTTCAGGTCGGCAACACCTGTTATCGTGCTGATAGTGACAAGTTTTGTTACATTGCCTCTGTGTTGCTTCATTCTTTTACTGCAGCTGACTGACAGCCAAGACAAACGTCCCCGGCTTTTTGTCGTAATCCTTCGTGCAATTGCGCTTGGCGTGCTGATACTGGTTTGGGTTTCGCTGCTGGTGCCGATGTTTCTGCTGGTCTGTGCGTGAAAATGGACGGTAATAGTTTTCAACATCGGTTGTGGGGAAAAAAAATGCAACGCCACGCTGCGGTAGTCATTATTTTTGTATTTTTGCATTCGAAAAACGTCGCCTTCGCGGGGTTTTGTACTTGATTAACACATCTTTGAACTGTATTTCTCAATATGGAAGAGTATAATATTACGCCTGTGGCTAACGACTATGACGAGAGTAGTATTGTGCACCTTGAAGATATGGAGCACATTCGCCTGCGCCCCGGTATGTACATCGGCAAGCTGGGCGACGGCTCGAGCCACGACGACGGCATATATGTGCTTATAAAAGAAGTCATCGACAATGCCATCGACGAATTCACATCGGGATTCGGCAAGCGCATCAACGTCAAAATAGACTTTGGCGAACGTCGTGTCAGCATACGCGACTTCGGCCGCGGCATACCGCTGGGCAGCATCGTCGACGCTGTCAGCAAGCTCAACACCGGTGCCAAGTACGACAGCAAGGTCTTCCAGAAGTCGGTGGGCTTGAACGGTGTGGGTACCAAGGCTGTCAACGCACTGAGTTCATATTTCAAAGTGATGGCCGTCCGCGACGGGCAATGCCGAATAGCTGAATTCAGCGAAGGCAAGCTGACCAACGATAGCGGCATAATGGCCTGCGGCGAAGAGAACGGCACACTGGTAGAGTTTACACCAGACAACAAACTATTTGGCAACTACCACTTTGTCAACGACTACGTGGAACGTCGCATCTGGAACTATGCCTACCTCAACAAAGGCTTGACACTATACTACAATGACCGCCGCTACTACTCCAAGAACGGTCTGCTCGACCTGCTGGAACAGAATCTGCAGAGCGAGGCGCTCTACCCCATTGTCCACATCAAGGAGGGCGATTTCGAAGCCGCCTTCACACACATCAACGGTCAAAGCAACGACTACTACTTCTCGTTCGTCAACGGTCAACACACCACCGAAGGCGGCACCCATCAGAGTGCCTTCCGCGAAGCCTACGCCCGCGTGGTCAAAGACTTCATCAAAAAAGACTATGCCCCTGAAGTCATCCGTGGCGGACTTGTTTGCGCACTATGTGTTCGCATTCAGGAACCCGTGTTCGAAGCACAGACCAAGACCAAACTAGGTTCGACACACCTGGCTCCCAACAAAGCCGACGGCACCAACGATTCGCCACTGCTGAAGACTTACGTGCACGACATCCTCAAACGCCACCTCGACAACTATCTGCACATCCACAACGACACCGCCGAGGCCCTTCTGGCCAAAATCAACGCCAACGAGAAGGAACGCAAAGAAATCGCAGGCATCAAGAAAGTGGCCCGCGAAGCCGGCAAGAAAGCAAATCTCAACAACCGCAAGCTGCGCGACTGCCACATACACTACAACAGCAACAACGCCCGCCGGCTTGAGACCACCATCTTCATCACCGAGGGCGACTCGGCCAGCGGAAGCATCACCAAAAGCCGCGATGTCGCCACACAGGCAGTCTTCAGCCTGCGCGGCAAACCCAAAAACATAATGAAGATCAGCAAGGTTGATGTATACAAAAACGAAGAACTCAACCTGTTGCACAATGCCCTTGACATTGACGACGGCATCGAGAACCTCCGATACAACAATGTCGTCATCGCCACCGATGCCGATGTCGACGGTATGCACATACGCCTGCTGCTGCTTACCTTCTTCCTGCGTTTCTATCCCGAACTCATCTCGTCGGGCCACGTCTACATCCTTCAGACTCCGCTTTTCCGAGTGCGCAACAAAAAAGAGACACACTACTGCTACACCGACGAAGAGCGCATCGAAGCCATCAAAAAGACCTCCAATGCAGAAATTACCCGCTTCAAAGGTCTTGGAGAAATTTCGCCCGACGAATTCAAAAACTTCATCGGCAAAGATATGCGTCTCGACCCCGTGCTGCTTCACAAAGACTTCGACACCAAGGGCGTCCTCAACTTCTATATGGGCGACAACACCCTTGAAAGACGCGAGTTCATAATGGAGAACCTGCGCGTCGAGGACGACGAAAGCATCGTCGTGGCATAGACACCGACACGACATCAAAACTACGGAAAATAGTTTTTCAAAAAAAAATTTTGCCCATTTACGGAAACTTCATATACTTGCACAAAATTTTTCGGCAATGATAGACCACAGAAATCGCAAGAAAAAACTGATTATCAGCTACAAAAATCTAACCGAAGATATTCGGGAACTATTCAAAGAAACCTATCCTGACGGCTATAAGGACTTCCTGCAAAAGACAATCAAACCCAATGGAGAGCCTATTTTCGTCGTTCCGCTCGAGACCGACGACACCTCTTATATGATAAAATTCGACGTCGTCATCGACACCGGCCTTGTCGAAGAAGACCTTGACAAAGACCTCTATGGCGACGACAGCGAGAACGAGAGCGACTTCGCTCCCATCTCAGAAGCCATAGACAAAGAAGAAGGCAACAACCACGCCGTTGGCAAAATGCGCCACGGTGCCCTTGAAGAAATACTCGACGGCATACCCGACAGCAAGGCAGAATTCGAAATCGCCAGCGCCGATATCGCCGCCGAACTGGGCGACCAATCCGACGACGAGCCCGATGCATATCTCGACAACGATGACCACGAAGTGGACGACGACGATATAGAACCCGACGACGACGAACTGCTCGACATCGAAGCCCTGCTCGAAGAGGCCGATTCCGGCGAAGGCATTCTTCGCGAAGAGAATCCGCCGGAAGAAAAACGCGGTCGCAAAAAGAAAAACGAAAGCAACGAAGTAAAAGCCGTCAAGGCCGTCCGTGAAGAGGTGCAGGAAGCTCGCAAAACCTCGAAAAAAGAAACCAAGGCAAAGAGCGAGACCAAGACCAAGAGCGAACCCAAAGCCAAAGCAGAGCCAAAGCCCAAAACGACAGCAGCAAAACCCGCTAAAACAGTAAAAACAAAAGCCGAGGCCACACCTGCAAAGCCCGCCAGAACAACAGCAAAGGCAACAACCAAAAGCGCCGCAAAACCGGCCGAAAAGAAAACAACCAAGAAGAAATAATTGTCCAGAATCAATGTGAATCGGGGTGCCCCCAAAGGACACCCTGATTTTTTTTTTAATTAATACAACGGAGGACAACCGCAAAAGCTATTTCTCATAAAAGTGCATCTCAGTAAGGTACTGAAACACCGGCTCGGTAAGCATATACCGCGGCGGATGGCCATCGGCAATCTGACGACGGATATAGCTCGACGAAATGTCCATCATCGGCACATCGACCAGGTGCACATTGGGGTGGTTGGCAAGGTCGTCAGGCTGGCTGCCAGGGCGCGGATAGACATAAAGACTGTAGTTTTCAATAATATACTCATAGTTTCGCCAGCGGCGGAAGTTCTCAAGGTTGTCACCACCCATAATGATTGAAAAACGTTTGTCCGGGTACTTTTCGCCAAGATAAGCCAGCGTAACAACCGTATACGATGGTATTGGCAGGTGCATCTCGACATCGCAGGCCCGCATACGGTAGTTATCGTCAATGGCCACGCGCACCATCTGCAAACGATGGTGGTCGGCAAGCAAGGTGCTGCGCTCTTTCAGCGGATTCTGAGGCGATACCACAAACCAAACCTCGTCCATATCAGTCAACTCGAGCATCGAATTGGCAACAATCAGATGTCCGACGTGAATCGGGTTGAACGAACCGAAAAAAAGACCGATATGCTTCACGGGGTTATAGGGGGAGTAAAGGTTTTAGGGTTTTAGGGAAGCAAGGTTTAAGGGTTGGAAGGATGGAAGGTTTTAAAGATTGGAAGTGGCTTACAAGTTGATAGGGTTAAAGGCAGGGAACCCCTTTTAATCTTTTAAGCAACCGCAGGAAGCGTCCCTTTTTAACCTTTCAAGCGGAGCAAACCCTTTTTAGCCTTTCAAGCGAAGCGAACCCTCTTATAATCAATAGTACTTGTACTTCGAAACGATACCTATGTGGCGCAGTTTGTTGCCACGGAAGGTGTAAATCTGACCCACCTCGCCGGCACCGCTAATGACCTTAAGCACAGCAATGTCGGCGACATACGATTTTGGGAAACGCTTGAAAATCACCTTAAAAACATCCTCCTTCGACATACCTGCGTGGACACCGTTTTCAAGCACGACCTCGGGGTCAGTGATGCGTCCTGCAACCATCTCGACACGACCCGTGGTGATGCTGCGATACATATCGAGGTAGCTATCGTCAAGTCGACGCAACGTATTGACCGACACCGACATAGAGTCGTAAAAGTTTTTATATCCCGACTCGCGGTACCATTGCAGTTGCGTGTTGGTGATATACTGTTCTATGTTTTCCCATTTGCCGATGGGGTAAATCACATAGTCTGCCAGTGAATAGACAATCATCGTATCAGCCAAAACCTTGATATCCTTAACCATATACTCCGGTTTGGCATAAGTCATCATACGCATAGCCTTGGCGCGCGAGCTGACCTCCTGGGCCTGCACCGAAAGCACCGTAAGAGCCATTGCCACTATCAGAAAAAATTTCTTCATTTTTGCAAAAATTGTTATCCCAAAAACGCAAAAAGAACACAAATATTTTGCAAAAACAAAAATAAATCTGACTGTATGGCGATTTTTAGCTGCTATAATTTGACTTTTAGGATTTTAACACCAAAAATAATACCTACAACAAGAAAACACACTATCCCAAACAACCCTGTCATATGTACAGTATTTGTACAGTATATGTACAGTATTTGTACGCTTCTGAAGCGTACAAATACTGTACATATACTGTACAAATACTGTACATATGACAGGGCAAATATTATAAACACCTGGTTTTCAATACTAATTTTCACACACTATTTCCGATGCCGATAATGGACATCGGGAGAGGGTGAACCATTACGCATCATAATTCATTATAATGTTTCACATTGTTCCTTTGCGATTTGTTTTGGCGGGGTATTGCAAAAAAAGTGCTATCTTTGCATCGTGAAGTGTCCAATGTCATTTCAAGCAACAATCATAAAACAAACAACTTAAAACCACATACCACAAAAACCACACGCCACACAATGGACTACGCAAACATCATAGCAACCCAGCTTAATCTCGGTGTACGCCAAGTAGAGAAAACCATCGAGCTGATCGATGCCGGTGCCACAGTTCCCTTCATAGCCCGCTACCGCAAAGAGATGACGGGCAACCTCAACGAGGTGCAGATTGCCGCCATCCGCGACCTTTTGCTGAAGCTGAAAGAGGTGGACAAACGCCGTGCCGCCATCTTGCAAAGCATTGAAGAACAAGGCAAGATGACTTCCGAACTGCGCACCGCCATCGAGCAGGCGCAGTCGATGACCGAGCTTGAGGACCTTTACCTACCCTACAAGCCCAAACGCAAGACGCGTGCCTCGATGGCCGTCGAACGCGGCCTGCAACCACTGGCCGACGCCATACTGAAACAGTACAAGTGCAGTGTAGAGCAGCTGGCAACGCCGTTTGTCGACGAGAGCAAAGGCGTGGCCAGCGTCGACGAAGCCCTTGCCGGTGCCCGCGACATCATTGCCGAGCGCGTCAGCGAGGACATCGCCGCCCGCAACAAGATGCGCAACTTGTTCCGACGCAGTGCTGTGCTGACGTCCAAAGTGGTGAAAGCCAAAGAGGAAGAGGCCGGCAAATTCCAGTCGTGGTTCGATTGGAAAGAAAACGCTATGCGCGCACCGTCGCACCGCGTTTTGGCTATGTTTCGCGGTGAAAGCGAGGGCTTTCTGCGTGTCAAAATAGCACCCGAAGACGACGAACCAGCCATCGAGACCCTTGAGCGCCAGTTTGTCCGCGGCAACTACGAGTCATCGCAGCAGGTGGCCGAGGCAGTACGCGACGGCTACAAACGCCTGCTGGCACCTTCGATAGAGACAGAATACTACAACCTTTTGAAAGAGCGCGCCGACCGCGAAGCCATCAAGGTTTTTGCCGAGAACCTGCGCCAGTTGCTGCTGGCATCGCCGCTGGGCCAGAAACGCACCCTGGCCATAGACCCTGGCTTCCGCACAGGCTGCAAGGTGGTGTGCCTCGATGCCCAAGGGCAACTGATTCACAACGAGACCATTTATCCATTCACTTCAGTGCGTGAAGAACGTGCAGCCGTATCCAAACTCGAAGCCCTGGTCGAAGCCTTCAAAATAGAAGCCATAGCTATCGGCAACGGCACCGCAGGGCGCGAGACCGAAGAGGTTGTGAAACGTTGCCGCTTCAAGACGAAAGTCATTGCCGTGATGGTCAGCGAGAGCGGTGCCTCGGTATACAGTGCCAGCGACGCCGCCCGCGCCGAATTTCCGGACTATGACGTCACCGTTCGCGGCGCAGTAAGCATAGGACGCCGTTTGATGGACCCCCTCAGCGAGCTGGTGAAAATCGACCCCAAGAGCATCGGCGTGGGCCAGTACCAGCACGACGTTGACCAATCAATGCTTCAGCACAGCCTTGAGGACGTAGTGGTAAGCTGCGTCAACAGCGTAGGCGTGGAACTGAACACCGCCAGCCGCGAGCTTCTGTCATATGTCAGCGGCATCGGTCCTGCACTGGCGTCGAAAATCGTCGACTACCGCAATCGCAAGGGTGCTTTCCACAACCGCCACGAACTGATGCAGGTGGAACGCCTCGGCGATAAAGCCTTCGAACAGTGTGCCGGATTCCTGCGTGTGCGCGAAAGCGACAATCCGCTGGATCGCAGCGCGGTGCACCCCGAGCGCTATGCCCTTGTGGAGCGTATGGCAAAGGGCGTAGGTGCCACGGTTGAGCAACTGATGAAGGACAAGGAGCTACGTTCAAAAATCGACATCAACCAGTTTGTCAGCGACGACTGCGGTCTGCCGACATTGCAGGACATTATGCGCGAACTGGACAAGCCCGGTCTTGATCCGCGCGCCAAATTCGAAGTCTTCGAGTTCGACAAGAATGTAACCCGAATAGAAGACCTGCGCGAAGGGATGGTGCTTCCAGGCATAGTCACCAACATCACTGCCTTCGGTGCCTTTGTCGATGTCGGTGTGCATCAGGACGGTCTCGTCCATATCTCGCAGATGGCCAACCGCCGTGTCAACGACCCCAACGAGGTGGTGCACCTACATCAACACGTACAGGTCAAGGTGCTGGAAGTCGACTTGCATCGCCATCGTATTTCACTGAGTATGAAAATATAGCAAAATAGCATAACTAGTTCCCAATCATCGATTAATGATTACGCGTCAACAAACTTTATGAAGATGCTTTTAAGATTTCTTCCCATAATACTGATTCTTGTCGAACTTCTGGTATATGTCGGCTGGCACGTTTGGGCGGTGCTGCCACTGCCACATTGGGCCAAGTGGACACTAGTCGGCGTCGGGCTGGTATGTTTCGCTCTGGAATTCGTCGGCTTTACACCGCTTATGAACCGCCTGCCACTGGGATTGGCATCGTCAGCATACAACATTGGCAACAAAACGCTTATCATACTTTTCTATTTGACAATGGCATTCCTTCTGCTTGACCTCGGACGACTGGTGCATCTGGTTCCGCGGACGATGCTTCACGACAGCCTGCCGACAAGCATAGGAATGACAATGCTGATGACAGTCATTTTCGTATGCGCAGGCATACACTACCGCCACAAAGAGCGTGTCGCCATCGACCTCGACAGCGGTGGCCGCATCGAGAAGCCGCTGACACTGGTGATGGCATCCGACCTGCACATAGGCTACCACAACCGTCGCAGCGATTTGGCCAAATGGGTCGACTTAATCAACGCAGAAAAGCCTGATATGGTTCTTATTGCCGGCGACATTATCGACTACAGTTTCCGGCCAGTGATTGAGGAAAATATGGCTGCCGAATTCCGCCGCATCGAGGCCCCGGTATACGCCTGTCTGGGCAACCACGAATACATCGCCGGCGAACCCGATGCCGAGAAATTTTATCGCGAAGCGGGCATCAACCTACTGATTGACAGCAGCGTCACTACGAACGGCATCACCATCATAGGGCGCGACGACCGCAGCAACAAGCGTCGCAAAATGCTGAAAGACTTCAACATCGACAATTCCACTTTCACCATCCTCCTCGACCATCAGCCCTACCACCTCGAAGAGGCCGAGCAGAACGGCATTGACTTTCAACTGAGCGGACACACCCACCGAGGCCAGGTGTGGCCCTTGTCGTGGGTGACCGACGCCCTCTACGAATGCTCGTGGGGCAGCCACCACCGGGGCGCAACGCAATATTATGTCAGTTCGGGTATGGGCATCTGGGGCGCCAAGTTCCGCATCGGCACCCAGTCGGAATACGTAGTCGCAAAACTAAAATAGCGGAAAACGGAAAGCGGAGAACTGAGAACGGAGAACTGAGAACTGAAAACTGAGAACTGAAAACTGAAAACTGAAAACGGAGAACATATCAACATAAAACATACCTACAATGATACACTCTTGTCCTGAACTGATGGAAAAGATAGAGCAGATGGGTTTTCTGCCACTGCTGGACAGTTGTGTCGCCGGCTTTTCGGCCGACGCAATGGTATCGTCGAATTGTCGCTACCACATATTGGACGACGGCGGCTGGGAGTGGCCGCTGTGGCAGTGGAAAGGCCCGGCCGTTACCGAGGGGCATTTTGCATACGGCAAGTTCTTCGACAGCAAGGCAGGGTTTGTCAGCCAAGAGTGGTGGCCCGACCTCTGCAACTGGCGACGCTGCCAGCATCCGATGCCCGCAGAGGATTCTATAGAGGGCACCATCCTGGCCGTGCTGCAGACCAATGGCAGTATGATTACACGCGATTTGCGCGCCGCCTGCGGCTTCACAGGTCCGAAGATGCGCAGCCGATTCGACTCTTATGTCACACGCCTTCAGATGGCTTGCCGCATTGTAACAGAGGATTTTGTATATCCACGTGACCGGCACGGCAACCAATACGGCTGGGGCTGGTCGCTGCTAACCACACCCGAAAGCCTTTACGGCCGCGAAGCCTGCCACTGTCTGCGCACGCCGGAAGAAAGCCGGCAGCGAATTGCAGAGCACCTTAGTGCCATTCTGCCCAGCGCGACAGACAAACAAATTGAAAAGCTGGTAGGATGATTACTTGCTGCGCAATGTGATGAAGGGGATGAGTATTTCCTCCATAGATATGCCGCCGTGCTGGAAGGTGTTCATATAGTACTGCACATACTGGTTGTAATTGTTGGGATAGGCAAAAAAGTCACCACTGCGAGCAAATATGTAGGGTGACGTTATGTAGCGTTTTGGGAGGAAGATTTTGCGCGGTTCCTTAACCTCAAACACCTGCTTGGGGTTGTAGTCGAGCAAGCGTCCCTGCTTGTAGCGCAGGTTGACAGAGATATCGCGATCGCCCTTTACACGCACAGGATTGTCGATGCGTACCGACCCGTGGTCGGTTGTGATGACGACATTGACATCTTGTTCGGAAAGGAATTTTATGACCTCTAACAACGGAGAATGCTCGACCCAAGAGCGTGTCACCGAGCGGTAGGCGCGCTCGTCGCTGGCCAACTCGCGGACAATGTTACTGTCGGTGCGGGCGTGCGAAAGCATATCTATGAAGTTGTAAATAATGATGTTAAGCTTGTTCTGCATCAGGTTAGGCAGACTGTCGACAAGTTTGCGACCATATTGAGCATTTAGAATCTTGTTGTAACTCTGCTTAATATTGAATCCGTGCCGCTTGAGGTTCTCAGCCATAAGTTCCGACTCAAACTGGTTCTTGAAGCCTTCTTCATCTTCGTTGACCCAATATTTTGGATATTTGCTTTCGATTTCCGCAGGCATAAGTCCTGAAAACATACTGTTGCGGGCGAACTGCGTAGTTGTAGGAATGATACTGTAATAGATGTCGTCGCGTTCCACACGCAGATACTGCTCGACTATGGGTTGGATGTACTTCCACTGGTCGTAGCGGAAATTATCGATGACAATCATAAAGGTAGGCCTGTCATCCTGCAACAATGGGAATAGGCGGTCGCGCACAACGGTTGGCGACATCATAGGTTTTTCCGAGTTACCATTGAGCCAATCTATGTAATTACGTTCATAGAAGCGACAGAAAAGCTGGTCGGCTTCGCCCTTCTGCGAACGGAATATTTCGTGGATGTTTTCGTCTTCAGTGTTGGCCAGTTCAAGGTCCCAGTAAACAAGTTTCTTGTATAATTCGATCCATTCCTCAGCATCGAGACGGTCAGAAAGCTGCATACTAATGTTGCGAAACTGCTGCTGATAGGAAAAAGTGGATTTCTCGCTGACCAGGCGACGTGCCTCGGTGTGTTTTTTTACCGAAAGCAAGATCTGGTTGGGATTGACCGGCTTGATAAGATAGTCCGATATCTTACCGCCAAGAGCCTCGTTCATAATGTGTTCCTCTTCACTTTTAGTAATCATTATCACTGGCAACTGAGGATAGTGTCGTTTTATTTCCGAAAGAGTGTCAAGTCCACTGATGCCAGGCATATTTTCGTCGAGAAAAACCAGGTCAATGTTGCCGTCGGCTAGTTCGTCGAGGGCTTCAGAACCCGATGTAACAGGGATGACTTTGTATCCTTTGTCTTCAAGAAAGAGGATATGGGGCTTGAGGAGATCGATTTCATCGTCGGCCCATAAAATGCGTATCTGGTCCATTGGAGAGAATTTTGAGGTTTAAAGTATAAGGGGTTAATGGTTTAAAGTATGAGGTGTTATGGGTTTTAATGGCTATTGTAGACTTATGTATAACGCAGTTTTATTTTTTTTCGTATATTTGGATTTTTGTAGCAGTATACGACAAAAAGTTTATATCTTTGATACCGAAAAAGATAGAAGAATAAATGTTGTTGACAGAGATATACAAAAAATCTAAACTAACCGCAGAACTATGCGCAAAACTGATTCCCAACCAGGCTCGCATACACGTAAACGGCCTGACGGGAAGTCTGCCACCCGTTGTAGGTGCAACGCTGGCGCAATGCCTGCCGCAAAGCAATCTGGTTTTCATAGTCGGTTCGAAAGAGGATGCCTACTATCTGCAGAACGATCTCGAGACGCTGCTATGTACCAGAAACAATTCAGACGACAACGACAACAATGGCTGTGCGGTAATGCTGTTCCCCACCACCTACCGACGCCCCTACCAGACCGAAGAGACCGACAACGCCAACGTGCTTATGCGTTCAGAAGTCGTCAAGCAACTCAATGCCGGCCGCCGTATGGTTATGGTAAGCTATCCTGAAGCTTTGGCAGAGAAAGTCATTTCGTCGAAGACATTGACAAAAAACACCTTGCAGATTTTCAAAGGTGGCAAACTAGATATGGACTTTGTCATCGACGTACTGCAGGAATATGCTTTCGAACGAGTAGACTTCGTTGTCCAGCCCGGGCAATACGCAGTGCGTGGCGGCATAATAGACGTTTTCTCCTTTGCCAACGAAAACCCGTTCCGCATAGAGTTCTTCGATGACTGTGTCGACTCGCTGCGCAGCTTTGACCCCGTCACACAACTGTCAATACGCCACTACGACCAAATAACCATCATTCCCGACCTCGAGAGTCAGCACAACGGAAGTGTTTCAATCGACGAAAAGGTAAACATTCTGCAGTACTTCGGCAGCGAAGACATAGTGTGGGCCTACGGACTGATGTACGTCAGCGAGACAATAGAAAAATGCTATGCCTCAGCTGTTAACGAACACAAGAAGATTGCCGCCGAAAAAGAACAGGGTATCGTAAGACTTCAAAATGCCAAACCGGAAGATCTTTATTCTTCCGCCAACGAGTTCCTAAAAGCACTGTTGCGATGCAAGATCATAGAAAGCGGCAACTCGTTTTTCTTCAACAACGCCGTCAATATAGAGGCACATAGCGAACCACAACCTACATTCAATAAACAATTCGAGTTGCTGAAACAATCGCTGTCGACCTATAACGAACGTGGTTTCCAAATGTACATCAGCGTCAGCAGCGAACAACAGCACAAGCGTCTCGACAAGATATTCATCGAAAGCCAGATGGAAGAAATAGCCGCAGGCATAACCTACCTCGACTATTCACTGCGCAGGGGTTTCATAGACCACGACGAACACCTACTATGCTACACCGACCACGAGATATTTGAACGCTACCACAAATACACCGTCCACGATATGAGCCAGAACCGGGAAGCTCTGACACTGAAAGAGCTGTTTGAGCTCAAGCCTGGCGACTTTGTAACACATATTGACTACGGTGTTGGGCGTTTCGCCGGCCTCGAAAAAATAGAGACGGGAGGCAAACAGCAAGAAGTCATACGGTTGGTTTACAAGAACAATGACACACTGTACATAAGCATCCACGGACTTCACAAGATAAGCCGCTACGTAGGCAAGGAAGGCGTCGCCCCAACTTTGAACAGGCTTGGCAGCAACACCTGGCAGGTACTGAAACAAAAGACTAAAAAACAGGTAAAGGACATTGCCAAAGACCTGATACAGCTCTATGCCAAACGAAAAGCCACAAAAGGCTTTGCCTTCAGCGCCGACAGTTACCTGCAGAACGAGCTCGAGGCTTCGTTTATGTATGAAGACACACCCGACCAGCTCAAAGCCACACTCGATGTAAAGAACGATATGGAATCCGCAGCACCGATGGACCGACTGGTGTGTGGCGACGTTGGTTTCGGCAAGACCGAAGTGGCCATTCGCGCCGCCTTTAAAGCCGTATGCGACTCGAAACAGGTAGCCATACTCGTTCCGTCGACAATCCTTGCGTTCCAACATTATAACACTTTCACAGAACGACTGAAAGGGTTGCCTGTGAACATCGACTACCTAAACCGATTCCGCACTACAAAAGAAAAAAATCAGATTGTCCGCGACCTCGAGAACGGCAAACTGGATATTATCATAGGTACACACGCCATTACCAACAGTAAACTGAAATTCAAAGACCTTGGACTGCTCATCATCGACGAAGAACAGAAATTCGGTGTCAGTGTCAAAGAAAAACTGAAACAGGCACGCACCAATGTTGACGTTCTGACCCTCACCGCAACGCCAATTCCACGCACACTCCAATTCTCACTGATGGGAGCACGCGACCTGAGTGTAATTCAAACCCCACCACCCAACCGTCAACCTATACAAACCGAACTGTCACCATTTAGCGAAGAACTAATTCGTGATGCAATAAGTTTTGAACTGTCGCGCGACGGACAGGTCTTCTTCATCAGCAACCGTGTCGAAAACCTGCCCGAAATGGCTGGCCTTGTCAGCCGCCTGGTTCCCGATGCACGTGTAGCAATAGCCCACGGTCAAATGGATGGGAAACAGGTGGAAGAAACAATGATGCGCTTCATAGAAGGCGAAATCGACATCCTGGTATCAACTGCCATCATCGAAAACGGGCTCGACATACCAAACGCAAACACAATGATTATCAATAATGCACAGCAGTTCGGCCTCAGCGACCTCCATCAGATGCGCGGACGCGTGGGACGCAGCAATCGCAAAGCCTTCTGCTATATGCTCATACCCTCGTTCAGCATACTCACCGACGAGGCACAGAAACGCTTGCGTGCCATCGAAGAATTTGCCGCTGTCGGCAGTGGTTTCAACATAGCTATGCGCGACCTCGACATTCGCGGAGCCGGCAACATACTCGGTGCCGAACAAAGCGGATTCATCAGTGAGATAGGCTACGATATGTACCACAAAATCCTCAATGAAGCCATCGAGGAGCTTAAAGAGACCGATTTTCACGACCTTTTCTATGGCAACAACAGCCAGCAATCAGCAAATGCCAATCAGCCTTTCGTCAAGGAATGCGTTATTGAGACAGACCTTGAAGTGCTAATACCCGACGACTACGTCTCGAACATCAGCGAGCGACTGCAGCTATACAAAGAGCTCAACGACCTCAGCGCCGACGCCGATTTGGACCGTTACCGCGAACGGCTCATAGACCGCTTCGGGCCCATACCGCCTGCCACACAGGAACTTGTAAAAACCATCACCCTGCGTCGCAAGGCAAAGGAGTTCGGCATAGAAAAACTGGTACTCAAACAAGAAAAAATGGTCTGCTATTTTTCAACAAACCAAGACAATCCCTTCTATAAGTCGGAAAACTTCACCAGACTCATAAAATACGCCCAAGACCATCCTCGCAGCGTACATCTGCGCGAGACAGTCGACAGGCTTTCACTCGTCTGCGACAACGTAGAAAACATCCACAACGCCATAGAAAAACTCGACATACTTATCAACGCATAATATCCGCCGTTGAGGACAGAAATGTTAAAATTATACATTTTAATATTTTTTAGTATCTTTGCATATTGGCAAATATGTGTTGTTGGTATGTATTTCCACATAAAGCACATAAATACCAATATGTTAGAAACATAGTAAGCATACAATATGGAAATAGAAATAACACGATTATTCGATCTGCTGGACCACCTTGTCGTCAACCATCCCAAGGACGACATCCTTGCCGGGAAAGTCAACGGAGAATGGGTGCGCTACAGTTCGCACGACTATTACAAATACGCTCACTTTATGGCCTACGGCCTAATGGAACTCGGCATACAGCCTGGAGACAGAGTCATTACAATTTCGAACAACTGCCCCGAGTGGAACTTTATTGATATGGCTTTGGCTTTAACCGGCGCCATTCACGTACCAGTCTACCCCACCCTGTCGGTCGAGAACTATGTTCACATTTTCAAACACAGCGGTGCAAAACTGCTTCTGGTGAGCAGCAACCTGCTGCTACGTCGCATACTGCCTGCAGTGCAACAGTTGGAAACACCTCCAGACATCTACACTCTGGCTGCCATTGAAGGCTATCCTCGCACACTGGAAATACTCAAGATGGGTATCGCCAGTCGTGAGAAACACCTTGCCGAACTTGAAAAACGCAAAGAGCAAGCCAAACCCGACGACTGGCTGACGCTGATTTATACCAGCGGCACAACAGGCGATCCCAAAGGCGTGATGCTGTCGCATCGCAATATTTGCAGTAACTTTTTGGCACACAGCAAAGTCAACCCAATGACACCCGAATACCGTGTGCTCTCGTTCCTGCCGCTCAATCACGTCTTTGAGCGTTCAATGAACTACCATTTCCAATATCTTGGATGTAGCATCTATTACGCTGAAAGTATGGGAACCCTACAGAGAGATATGCTGGAGATAGGCTGCGGCGGGTTCTGTGCCGTACCACGCGTTCTTGAAATGTTTTACGACAAGCTGTATGCTGCCGGGAAAGACTTTCCTGCCATCAAGAAATACATATACTTCCGCGCTTTCAGGCACGGTATGCGCTTTGACAACGGAATCATCAAGAAAGTTTCAATCTGGTATCAGCTGATGCACCGTTTCTATGACCGTATGGTCTACCGCCACTGGCGCGAGAAATTCGGCGGCAAACGGATGATCATCATTAGCGGCGGCAGTAGCATACCAGAACGTCTTGTACGTCTGTTCAGCGCTGCAGGAATGAATATCTATGAGGGCTATGGGCTCAGTGAAACATCTCCTGTCATCGCTGTAAACAACCCCGTTGACGGCTACGTACGCTTCGGCACAGTAGGTCCACAGCTCAGTGGTACTGAACTCAAAATCGCCGAAGACGGCGAAATTCTCACGCGCGGACCGCACGTTATGATGGGCTACTACAAAGATCCAGACTACACCAAACAGGTCATAGACGAAGAAGGATGGTTCCATACCGGTGACATAGGCAAGATTGTCGCCAACCGATACCTCAAAATCACCGACCGTAAAAAAGACATCTTCAAACTGTCGGCAGGCAAATACGTAGCACCACAAGTTATTGAAAACAAACTTCGTGAGTCAGAATACATTGATCAAGTGATGGTCATTGGCGAACACCAGAAGATAGCCGCGGCAATCATATCGCCCAACTTCAACACCCTGCACTATTGGGCATTGAAACATCATCTGCACTACCGCGACAACACACAGCTCATCAACCTGCCTGAAGTAAACAAAAAAATGCAGGAAATCATCGACATATACAACAAAGAGTTCGCACCGCACGAGCAGATCAAAAAGTTCCGACTGGTCAGCGAAGAGTGGACCACCACCAACGGTCTGCTTTCTCCCACACTCAAACTGCGCCGCAACCTGCTGCAAGACAAATACAAAGACGTTATCGTCGACATTTTCGGCAAGCAGGACGACACGAAATCAGGACTTTTCTCCTCGTTCCGCACCATTGAACTGCCTGCTATCAAGCTTCCCTTCAAAGGAAATTAATACCACCTAAACGCAACGTCTTCAAGTGGTTATACAATCAATCGAAAGATACAAACAAAAAAAATTTGTTCACACAGCGAAAAAGTAGTACTTTTGCAGCCGTTTTTAAGTGAATTTATGGATTGTCCTATGGTGTAATGGTAGCACATCAGATTTTGGTTCTGCTTGTCTAGGTTCGAATCCTGGTAGGACAACAAAAAAGCTCTCACAACGGAGGGCTTTTTTTTGTCACGGTCTCTGCATTTCTTACAGCTTCTATTATAACCACGTTAAGACGATTCATACGAGGTTTTCTTGCGACACGTTTACGACTTTTGGCAAGTTACTCAATGACACTTTAACTGAAGTACAGCGGTGTTGCAAACAGGAATTTGCCGATTGTGGCTTTTTTATGTATATTTGCATTTTTATACAGCATAAGAAAAAAAACAACCAAAAATCTGAAAAACATTAACATAAACCACATATCCCCACCAAAAAAACACCAGAATCTATGAAGAAATTCTTTTTGATTGTTACACTTTTGACTTTTGCATTGAGTTCCAATGCTCAATGGTTTGACTTTTCAAACAACTATGACCGCTATGGTGTCGGTTTTCATCTGGGTATGGCTGGATTGAACAGCGAATACCACGACCTTGGAACTGGTGTTAGCATAAACGTGATGGGCTTTTATCTTGATTTCCTGCAAGGTGGCCCTGCCCACAAACACGACATTCACGTAACCAATACACTCTACAATGACTCGGTGGCGTTCCATATCAACGCTGGTTACCAAATTCCTGTGTTGAAATGGCTTCGTATTATGCCTATGGTGGGCTATTGCCAGACCAATGCCGGCTTGACTGATGCAACAACAGTCAATGTGGATGTCAACGAAAACACTACAAGCATCTTTCACGACTATGATGTAACTTCCGGCACCCGCAAGCACCACTTCAACTTCGGTGCAGGACTGTTTATCAAGCCGATTCGATGGATTGAAATATATGCCATCGGTTCACGCTATGCTATCTATGGCGGCATAAGCATCAACCTTGATTCTTTTATAGGCATCGAATAGTTTCATTGCCTGATTGAAAACCGATATAATTTGAGAAACATTGAGAAAAAACGTATATATTGAAACCTACGGCTGCCAGATGAACCTTGCTGACAGCGAAATTGTAGGTGCTGTTCTAATAAAAGACGGCTACAGCATTTGCCGCGACATCAACGATGCAGACTATGTCCTTATAAATACCTGCGCTATACGCGAAAATGCCGAGCAACGCATACGCAAACGTTTGCGAGAGTTAAAAGCTTTACAGAAACAGCGCCAATGGGTAAAAATAGGCATTCTTGGATGTATGGCCGAGCGATTGCAGCGTCAGTTAATGGAAGAGGAAGAAAATGTGTCATTCATTGTCGGCCCCGATGCATATCGCAAACTGCCTGAAATGTTGTCACACATCACCGAAGATGAAAAAATGGCAGAAACAATGCTAAGCGACATTGAGACCTATGCCGACATTGAGCCCATTCGCTACGATACCAACGGCATTACAGCCTATATCAGCATTATGCGTGGATGCCAGAACTATTGCGCATACTGCGTAGTGCCGTACACTCGCGGCCGCGAACGCAGCCGCGATCCACAGACAATAGTCGCAGAGGCAAAGAATCTGTTCGATAAAGGGTATCGCGAAGTGACTTTGCTGGGTCAGAATGTGAACAGTTATCGTTGGCGTTCGGACAATAACGAAGTAGGATTCCCTGAACTAATGACGATGGTTGCCGAAGTAAGCCCTCTACTGCGTGTTCGCTTTGCCACTTCGCATCCCAAGGATCTGAGCGACGAACTCCTGCAGGTGATGGCACGCTACGACAATATCTGCAAGTGCATACATCTACCCGTACAGTCGGGCAGCGAACGGATGCTAAAACTAATGAACCGACGCTATACGCCGGAATGGTACCTGAACCGCATAGAGGCAATACGTCACTATCTGCCCACCTGCAGCATTACAACCGACGTTATTGCAGGTTTCTGCTCCGAGACCGAGGAGGACCATCGTGCGACTCTAGAGATGTTCCGAAAGGTTAGATACGACTACGCCTATATGTTCAAATTCTCGATGCGCCCCAATACTTTCGCAGCAAAGCATATGCAAGACGATGTGCCCGACGATGTCAAAACACGCCGTCTAGAAGAAATCATTGCTATACAGGGTGAGATTGCGCTGGAAAACAACCAAAAAGAGATCGGTAAAGTGTTTGAAGTGTTAATTGAAGGTATCTCGCACCGTTCAGAACAACAACTCTTTGGCCGCAACAGTCAGAATAAGGTTATTGTCTTTGAACGAGGCAACCTGCACCCCGGCCAATATGCCAATGTGCGGGTGACACGTTGCACATCGGCAACACTTATTGGCGAAGTCGTGGGCAATAAATAAAGTGTTTTCGCGTTACCATAACATAAAACCATTTGAACCATATCTTTTAACCTCGATAATTCTCCAACTCCCAATATGTCCAAAGAAAGCTTTTTAAAGAATCACCCGTGGGTGCTGCACGCCTTGACAGCTATCGGTATTTCACTGCTCATTATAATTGTAGTCTTCATTATTTTGAAACACTATGGCCGAGTGGGACAGGAATATCCTACACCCTATGTCGTCGGTTCTTATGTCGACGATTTGAGCGATGACGACGGTTTAGAGCTGCAATATGTCATCATTGATTCCATATACCAGCAGGGCAAACGCGGCGGATACATCCTGCGCCAAGATCCCGATTCGGGAGCGATGATAAAAACAGGACGCAAAATATACCTTACAGTCACCTCTTTTGTGCCCGACAATGCCATTGTTCCTGATTTGCGCTCATTATCGGTACGACACGCTATCTCACAGCTCGAAAATGTTGGTCTCCACGGCGGAAGGCTTGAATTTGTCGACGATCCTCACCACGTAGTACTTCAGCAGAAATACAAGGGTCGCACTGTTAACGAAGGGCGGCGTCTTGAGAAAGGAGCTATGGTTGACCTTGTTGTGGGTCGTGGCAACGGTTCAGCCCAAAGTATTGTTCCTTATTTGGTCGGTATGTCGCCTACCAAGGCACGACGTAGCATTCTTTCGGCTTCGCTAAATGTCGGCGTTGAGCACTATGACGGCATCACCGATATGAGCCACGCAATTGTCTATAAACAATTGCCAGAATATAGTGGTCGAACAGGGGCTGACTATGGTAGCCACGTTGAATTGTGGTACTGCGACAAATCTGTAGTTGCAATGGAAGAATTGGAACGTATGAAGCAGCGTCAAATAGAGGATTCGATACGAGCCCTGTATGAACAGGGTGACAACAACGTTCGCTCAACTGATCCTTACGGATTGACTGGCTTGGATGAATTTTAACACCTTATACATAGATAAAAATTGAGGACAAAAGCGCTTCACATATTACTGTTTATAATTCTCACCCTCCCGGCAGAATGCCAGGAGTTACTTGCACCGTTATCCGCATTTGCGAGGCCATCCCTAGCCAAAAACACTGACACAATTGTGACAGAGCTACCTTTTTTCGACGATTTTGCCGAATATGAAGGACTGCCAGATTCAAAACGGTGGCTTACATTCCAAGCATTTGTCAACAAGGACTATGCACCTCAAGCTCCGACAGTAGGCATCGTCACTCTTGACGCTCTCGATGCAAACGGAAATCTTTACCACCAAGCGTCATCCAATCTTTTTGCCGCCGATACTCTTGCATCACAGATTGTGCGACTTGATTCATTGACTGGTACATATCAACGCAAACTTCAACCATCAGACTCCATTTACTTTAGTTTTTTCTATCTTCCCGGAGGCTGGTACGGCAATCCGTGGGAACTGGTTGGCGATGCACCATCCAACGAAGACTCACTTTTTTTGGAGTTCTACGATGCCACTGAGAAAAAATGGGATATAGTGTGGGCTACGGCAGGCTACAATGCAGATACAACTGGCAACACGGCACTATGGCCGTGGCGCTTTGTCAACATCTGCATCAACGACACACGCTATTTTACAAAACAATTCCAGTTCCGATTTCGTAACTACGCAAGCCTTGACCCTAACCCCAAAAGCGGCATTGCAGGCAACTGCGACCAATGGAATATCGACTATGTTTATTTGAATACTAACCGCACAGTTGGAGACTCGTTGTTTCGCGACATAGCCTTTGTAGACAAAGCTCCGTCGATGCTGAAAGAATATCAAGCAATGCCAGCTCGACAATTCACGTCCACAGATATGGCCACGGAACTGAATGTCAAAATTGTGAACCGATATGGCCAGACTTTGGCTTCCAACTATTCATACACCGTTTACGACAATAACGGGCAGAAGATAGCACAGTACGATGGCGGATATGAAAATATCGTTGCCTTCTTCCCAAACGGACGCTATCAAGATATGGCCGTACACAGCAATCCCCCTATCAATTTTGCATACCCAGCATCAACCAATTCCACAACATACGAGATAGTACACATTGTTAGGGAAGGCGTTGGCGGTGACAGTCACAATAGCAATGATACAATCAGATTCCATCAGATTTTTGAAGACTTTTACGCTTACGACGACGGCATCGCCGAAAACGGTTACGGATTGACTGCCACTGGAAACAAAATGTGGCTTGCTTATCGCTTCGACATCAAAGTACCAGACACCCTTTCTGCTGTAGACATCTGCTACAACCGCACACGTAACAATGAAAACGAAGGTATTCAATTCCAACTATGTGTATGGCAAAGCGAAAATGGCAAACCGTCGACATTAATATATAAGGATCCCGAAAAAATGACACCTCAATTCGGTGATCGAAACGCCTTCCACCGCTACCGTCTGTCTCAACCTTTAGTTGCAAACGACACTATTTTCATCGGATTCGAGCAACTGTCGAACGATTATATCAATCTTGGTTTCGACCGCAGCACCGACTCCAGATGTTATACATATTACCGCACAGGTAATGAATGGATGCAAAGCATATTGAGCGGATCGGTAATGATGCGACCAGTTTTCGGAACATTTGCATTGATGGGCATTCCACAGAACAGCAATACGACAGAAATAACACTTTATCCCAACCCTGCTTCAGAACAAGTAAACGTACGTTTCAATACAGAATGCAGAAATGCCATTATGTCGCTATACGACATTCAGGGGCGAAAGATATGGGAACGTCCGATATGCAAAACATTTGACGTGGACAGTCTCCCTGAAGGACTTTATCTAATACGAATCTGTGATACAACAGAAGGCTTGCAAACGACAAAAAAAATAATCATCAAACGATAACTATGAGCAACATAAGCGAGGAACAGGGCATAAAAAATGGCACCGACAACGAAGAGCAAGAACTATACGAGAATTATCGTTTCACTGTCGACAAAGGCCAAGAGACTATGCGTCTTGACAAATATCTGCAAATGCGCATAGAGGGTGTTTCGCGCACAAAAGTTCAGGCTGCAGCAAAAGCATCGTGCGTTTTGGTCAACGACAAGCCAGCCAAATCCAACTACAAAATAAAACCTCTCGACATTATCAGCGTCCTTCTTCCAACGCCTCCTCGCGAACTGGAAATTCTACCCGAGAACATTCCTTTCAACATCGCATACGAAGACGATGACGTACTGGTTATCGACAAAGAAGCAGGTATGGTGGTTCATCCAGGCTATGGCAATTTCACAGGCACCCTGCTCAACGCACTTGCTTACTACTTTGACGGCAAAAAAGACAAAAACGGAAACCAGATAACCCCCTACCTTGTTCACCGCATTGACAAGGACACCTCCGGACTGCTTTTAATTGCCAAAAACGAAGAAGCACAAATAATGCTTGCAAAACAATTTTTTGATCACACTACTGAAAGAAAATACAATGCCCTAGTTTGGGGAGACTTTATAGAAGACAGCGGAACGGTGGTTGGCAATCTGGCACGCTCAACAAAAGACCGCCGTGTAATGGCTGTATATGATGACCCTGAGATAGGCAAACACGCTATAACTCATTGGACTGTCCTTGAACGCTTTGGCTATGTCACTCTTGTCGAATGCGTGCTTGAAACAGGCCGCACACATCAAATCCGCGCACACCTCAAACACATTGGTCATCCACTCTTCAACGATGCAATGTACGGCGGAGACCAGATTCTTAAAGGCACTACTTTCTCAAAATACAAACAATTTGTAAACAACTGCTTCCAGTTGCTACCACGTCAAGCATTGCACGCTATGACATTAGGATTTGAACATCCAACAACACATCAAAGAATGCACTTTGAATCGCCATTACCAAATGACATTGCCACCGTACTGGACAAATGGCGTAGGTATTCTGCCTCATCCAAAGAGATGATATAGCATTCCATCCTTATTATACATTAACCACGGAATCAGTACTCCCACATATCTTGACTGATGTCAAGCAATTCCGACTCAATTCGCTCTGACTCCCATATAGCTTCCGTTCCCGTAAGATAATCGAGAATTGATCGATTAAAACGGTTGGAATAACGCGTCACATAACTGTTGAACATTCTGTTTATGAATATGTAATCCCAAGACGGCTGGTTGGCTATATTTTGCTGCCACGTAGCCTCGTTGCGAACCATCAAACGTCGTACCTGTGGTGACTGCATAGGTATCCAAAACACTTCGGCTGTGCCTATATAGTCCAAATCGCCATCGTGTTCCTTGAATAATTCCTTGGTAAGGCATAGCCCCAGTATCCGTATGTTCTGTTCAGTGACCTGCTTGTCGATATACCACGACTCCTTGAGCCTGATTTGAAGCATCTCCTCGGAGTTGAACTCTTTCGGAACGAGGACAGTTTTGTACTCATAGTTTTCATCGTCATCAACAATTTCAAGGATTATCGTATCTGCCTTTGTAAACCGTTCGACAAACAGTTCATTATCAAGAGGAATTTTCAACTCGTCATCTTCATAAATGGGTATCTCGCCAGCGACAACAGCGTCCCATATCACATAAGCGAAATTACGGCGTCCTTCCACACCTTTGCGTTCTACTGGAAAATAGAAAAAATGATTAAATTTCTCGCGCAAATCAATTGTTCGCCACACCATCTGTTCCCACACTACATCATTTTCACGAAGGAACGGGAAGGCAAATGCTTCGCGCTCATTGGCTATATGTCGTTTGTAGAAATGAGACTGTTCCCCCTCAAGCGTCTGAGCTGAAAGAGAAAGAATGCCAATTATATAGGCTAAAAGGATTATATATTTACGGATTGCTACTGTCATAAAAGAGAATTGAGAGCCAAGAATCGCAACAATTCCTGACTCTCAATCCATATTAATCTTGCAAATTGCTGCAAGTCAAATAATCTGCATTAAAACCGGATCTTAGTACTCCCACATATCAGACTCGATGTCAAAAATTTCCTCCTCAATTGCCTGCGACTCAAGTATGGCATCAGTACCGGTGAGATAAGCAGAAATTGGACGATTCATCACATTCGACTCACGATAGCAAAAACTATCAAAATAGCGCTCTACGAAGATATCGTCATAGGATCGTTCTGCGTGCGAATTGTGTTCGTCGTATGCAAGCACCTTGACAAGGGCATTGCGGACACGCATATCGTCCATAGGGACCCAAAACATTTCAACATTGTCGCACACACGTTCGCCATCACGGTCTTTGCAGTAGTTATAAACTAAAGTAAGGCCTGTTATACGCACCTTCTGACGGGTGTCTTGCTTGTCAATGTACCAGTATTCTTTAAGGCGTGCCGAATAGACTTCTTCAGGCTTGAACTCTTCTGTAATGAGTGTATCGCGACCCTCAGTTTCGTCACCCCATTCGTCGTATTCTGCGATATGGAAGTTATAGCTGCGAGTCAACTGGCTCATCATCTCTTCATAAGTGAAGGGAGTTGTCAAGTCATCCTCTTTAAAGACCTCAATATCTCCGTTTTTCAGAGCATCCATAATAGCCGTAGTAAGGCTTACACGTCCCTGAGTATTGCGGGTAGGATCTATGGGAAAGTAGAAAAACTGATTGAATTTCTCGCGGAAATCAATAGTTCTCCATACAGCGTGTTCCCATACCACATCACTTTCACGAAGGAAAGCATACGGCATAGCAACACGACCTTTGACCTGATCCTTCTTGTAGAAGTCATTGAAATTATGATCTTCTTCAGCATCGATGATGCTCTGAGCATTGGCCGAAAAAGCACCAGCCATAAAGAAGAACAGTCCTAAGCAAAACAATAATTTCTTCATTGTATAAAAATTTTATGTTACTTCAAACGTAGAGTACAATCAAGCGAATGAGTTGCTCCATCAGGAGTCTTAACAGTCACATCAGTGATATATATCTTTTGACCGCGTTTCGCGTTGTTGATTCGACTGATCATTTCAGGAGTCAAACGATTGCCTGTACCATTAAGGTCAAGGGCACCAGAGCCTTGAACATTAAATGTGAAAGTATTGATCTTCAGAGCAGGAATCTGGAAATCGAAATCTTCCATCGAAGCACGTAGCACTGGATTAGCAGTAATCTCTGCCTTCGACACCTGGTCACCGCTCTTGAAACTACCTATACGCAACGATGGTTTCGGAATACGTTTGATACGTATTTCTTTAGAACCCATATTCTTGGTCTGCCCCTCAATCTTTGCACTGACATTCAAAGTCATTTTGCCAATCTTTGTAGGCTTGATGATATAATTGCCTTCGCCAGCATCTTTTACTATAGTCGCATTACCAGTAGTGATTGACGGAATTACATCTTTCGAAGCAACACCAGGCACACCTATCGAAACAGGATTGTCAATACCCGCATAGACAACGTTCATCTTAACAAGTTCAGTAACAGCCACCGGAGCAGCCACAAAGTAACTCTCATCAAACGGATACTCTTTCTCCTCGCCATCCTTGACCATATATACAACACCGTGAACCTTACGCTCACCAGGAGCAGCAGCGCCAGCAGTATAAGTGATGGAACCATCAGGACCACTCTTGTACTCTGCTCCATTAATAATAGCACGAAATTCACGTTTCGAGTCATATGCGCCAACATTAACCTTCATTTCATATTTGCCTCCCTGGATAACATAGCTCGAAGTGGGACGGCAGATAGCGGCAATCTGGTCAAACTTGAAGTCATCTTTACCAATCATACCGAACAGCTTCTTGATAGCGTCATATTCAGCATTCATCAGTTCCGATTTCATACGCGAAAGACACACAATATCAGCAACCGAAATGGCTCCGTCAAAATTATACTCCTCCCAACTCACCATACGTCCAGCGTGTGAACTCCAGAATTCACTCTCAACGTCCATACCAAAATTGACATCAACAGTATCGTGAGTAATATTCGTGTCTTGGAAAACAGCGGCAACTTTCTCTTTATATGCAATAATGGCATTCTTGATATCAATAGCCTTTCCTTTACCTTCGTCATAGAAGAAATGCGTACCCATATCTGTGTTATCCTTCTTGTCAACGATAGTCAAGCCACCAAGGTCAATGGCAACTTTTGCACTGTCAAGCAAGAAATTGCCATTAGCGTCACGAAGAGGTATTTTCCTCTTGATAGTCTTGCCTTCCGAATGGTTCACCACCATAGCCTCTTTCTGCATATAACAAAGGAAACCGAAACGTCCCTCGTCAATGAGGTTCTTCAGCGAATCAGTGTAATCCTTAATAGTCATAGCTGCCTCATAGTACTTGACAGTCTTCACGGAGTCAACTGCCATAGCTTGGTCAAAAAGACCATATGCTTCCGCAATCTGTGTCTCAATATTTTTGTTCGACTCGTTCATAGCATCGCCCACCGTGACGAATCCGTTGAGAATCTCGACAGATACGTTCAGTGCCAGCAGGGCGGTGTACACGAGGTACATCATTGCAATCATTTTTTGCCTCGGGGTCTCCGGGCAATTTGTAGCACCCATATTCTATCTTATTATTTGTTCTACCATAATTGTTGAATAATCCAATGCGTCGTTCAGATTGCAAACTCAGATGCGGGTCTGCATAGCTGCCAGCATATTGCCATAGACATTGTTGAGCTCGGCAACTTTTCTGGTAAGCGCATCCACCTGCTCTTTGTATTTCAACACGCCTTCTGCAGACTCAGCAAAGTTGGCAACCATACTCTGCATACGTTCCTGAACCTCCTTGGTAGCCTCAAGCTGCATAGAAGAGTTCTGCATCTGGATTTCATACATTGCATTGATAGAAGAAAGACTTGATGCCATCTTTTTAAGTTCATCGACATACGAAGTGTCGCCAGCGCGCAAAGTCTGTGCCGTTTCTTGATAGATTGCAGACAGGCTGGTAACAGCAGCAGTGGCGTCCTTAAGACTCTCTGAATATGTCGAAGACAACTCATAATCGTGATTAATGGATTCAGCAGTGCGTTTGTATGCAGCCGACAAATCACCAGCAGCCTCTGCGGCAACATCCATATTGGTGACAAATTTGTCCGTAGCGGCCACAGCAGTAGACATACTGCTCATCGAATTGGCAGTATCGGCAAGGCTTTCCATTCCACGGCCCAAACGTTCCACCAAATCCGGACCAATCTTAGCCTCGGCCAGCATCTTGTCGAGCTCTTCAGTAACGCTGCCTGATTTTTTCTGGTCGGGGTTGACGATATCATCACCTTTCATACCTGCAAGTTCCGGATACACAAGACTCCAGTCCCATTCTATATGAAGAGGTTCAAAAGCTGAAAGAAAGAAGATAAGAGCCTCAGTACCCATACCTAAAATCAGCATAGGAACAGCGCCCGGCCAGTGGTTGATTTTGAACAGAGCTCCAATAATAACGGCCGATGCGCCCCATCCATACAGTTTGCTCATAAAGTTTTTGTAACCTTTACTCCGAACAAGGTTGTCAATTTTGCTCATAACTTTAATTTTTAAATTATGTTTACTTATTTTTATGTATTTTATTTCTTATTATACACCATCACACTCTCATTACTTTGCGACATTCGATGCCGACTTTAGGTTATCGCCCTTAACACGACCCAAATAAGGTTGTACACAGCGGAAACCGATATACGACTTGGCGGTATCCTGATATTCAAACGAGCGAGTCTGAACCTGGATAAAATACTTCTGATCTTTCCAAGAACCTCCGCGGATAACTTTGCGTTTCATAGCAGGTGTCGAGTTGTCGTTTGCACTATAATTGTAATAGGGCGACAAAGCATTGGCAACGACATAGGTCGGGTTATCATATGCATCAAGACACCATTCCGACACATTGCCAGACATATCATACAGACCATAGTCATTGGGAGCATAGTGACCGACCATTAACGTCTTAACGCCACCATCGTCATCATAGGCACCCTTCAAAGGCTCATAATTGGCTAGGAAACATCCATTAGGGTTACGCACATATGGGCCGCCCCAAGGATAGCTCTCGCCTGCAATTCCACCACGAGCTGCAAATTCCCATTCAGCCTCGGTAGGCAGACGAAAGTCGTTCATCTGGGTATAGTCAATCGACTCCAAATATTGATTCAGGTAGTTGGAACGCCACACACAGAAAGCCTTGGCCTGTACCCAGCTGATACCCACAACAGGATAATTGTCATATGCTGGTGAAGTGAAGTACTGGCGAGTAAAGTCCTCATTCATACTATATGTATAATCGTGTACCCAGCAAAGCGTATCGGGATAAATGTTCACAACTTCACGTTTGATGAGTGAAGAACGGTTGTTCAATCCCTTAGGACGTGGAGCAAACATAGTTCCCTTGTATTCATCCTTGACAGCCGTCGAGCTCTCTTTCTTTGCAGCTTCGGCATAATCAATCCAATAATACTCATAATTCAATTTAGCAGGATCAATAGTACGGCGACGATAAAAACGATCCTTCTCCGGCAGGTAAAGATCTTCCAAAGCCTCACGAGTCTCCTGCTCCGTCCAACGGATTTTCTCCTTCTTGTTCAGAATGGCAGGTTCAAGCGGTTCACCATATTCATCCTCTTCAATCAGGAAACCTTCAATACCAGCCTCACCAAGCATACGGCGGGCAACGGAATCGATGACCCAGTTTACAAACTGGCGATATTCGTTGTTGGTTATTTCAGTCTCATCCATAAAATATGAACTGACCTGCATAGTGCGAGGCTGTGGCGGTGTACCGTAGGTGACATTCTGGGTACCAGCACCCATACTGAAGTTGCCTTGGTTAATGAACACCATACCCTTGAGGTCAATATCCTCAAAAATAGGACGGTTCTGAACGCCTACAAGTTCGCCTTTGTCCGACGAGCCACAGCTCCACATTAAAACTACTCCTGAGAGTACGAGAAACAACTTTTTCATATAAATAATGTTATTTTAATTTCTAATATAAAAATAGCAAATTACGCTTCTTTTCTGTTCTTTTACGGATGTTGGATTAAAAAGTTTCGTTTTTCTAAAAGTTTTACAACAAGTAACGTGTGTTCTGATAAACCGATGGTAACTTGGGAGGAACAACAATCTTGAAGCAGTATCTGATGTATGCCTCAAGCGAGCCGAAACTAAATCCCGATTTATAAACACCCAGTTTACTGGTTGTCAAATCATAAGCCAGGCCAATCTTCATCTTGTCCCAGTTCACACCACCTAGAAAAGTGACAGCATCCTGCAATCGATAGCTGACACCGCCCCAAAATAAGTTCTGATACTCCAGCAGACAGGACAGGTCAAACTGGAAAACAGAAAAATTAGCGGTACGAGCCAAAGCAGATGGTTTGAGTCGGAACGAAGGGTTAGAAGGAATGACATATTCATATCCTCCAAGCAGATAAAGAACTCTGCTGGTCTCAAAATTAAGTTCGTCGCTGTGGGTACCAAGAAAATTCTTCAATGAAAAGCCCAAATAGTAAGAGCCTGGCACCTGGTAGTAAACGCCCAACGAAGCGTCAATCAAGAAATCACTTACCTCTTTATTGTTCAATGCCGGGTCAGAAGTCGACGTAGGAATATCATTTGGATTACCTGTCAAATCGTTATATCCAAACAGTCCGGCAGAACGCGTGATGCTATAGAAATTGCCCTCAATACCTGCCGACAGGTTACCAGGGCCCCAATAGATACTGAAAGCATAGTCAAACGAACCGCTAACGGTTGAGTTGTAGCCGATCTTGTCGGCAAAAAGCGTAAAACCAAGACCACCGTGGAGAATCTTAACAGGAGAGTCAAACGAAAAAAGATAGTCTGTTGGCAGCGAACCAGATTCACCACCAGGAACGGGGGCATCAAGTCGGAGTCCAAGCCACTGACCGCGATACATAATTGAACCGCACATTGATCCTGAGCTACCAGCATAGGCAGGGTTCACGGCCAAACGGTTGAACATATATTGCGAAAATTGAACTTCCTGTTGAGAATGACCAACGTATGAAAATCCCAATATCAAAAGCAAAATTGATATGTTTTTTTTGATTCCGATTTTCATATTGACAAAATAGTTAATATATTATAAAAATTTTATTTTCAATACTATGCAATTACAAATACCTTGTTTGGACACGCCAAAGCAAAGTACTTTTTGACTTGCAAAGATAACAAGAATAATCTATTTATGTGCTTTTTTTCTAAAAAAAATATAAAAAAATAATTTATTTTATTGATTATCAACAAATAAAAATAACTATTTTGCTTCTACGATTTTTATGTCCGGAAAAAGGGCATCAAGCTCTTTTTTCACAAGCTCCGCTTTAATGTATGTTGTCGAGATTTCTAACACCGCTGAAATCTTGCGTCCAAAATCGTTCTGACGGTACTCAACCTGGTCTTGATAGAATATCGGAAGGCGTTCTATTCGCCGTCTTGCCTCATCACGACCTCGGCAACGAAAAAGTTCAAGGTCATATAGCTTTCTTGCATCAAACTTTGTTTCTGAATCAAGAAGTGCAAGATAGCTGCGGAAGGCACCTTTTTCAAGTACTTCCAGTATCTGATCTTGATGTTCCCAAATGTCATAGCAACGAGGCGGCAGTACCTCAACCGTGACCATATGTGAAGAGACACCAATCTGGCGAGCAGCTTTCTTACTGAGATCCAAGACATTACTTCGCGGGCATCTGTCATTGATTCGGACTATAACCTGTTTACCATTCTTCTCATTAGTCACCAGTAGCAACGTGCCAAACTTCAGTGTACGATGTGCTGCAGTGTAACGCTCCTGACTAAAAATCTCTCCGCTACTTGTCTTGCGGCCTACAAACTTGTCACTATAGTAAGTTCCACGCATAGTATACGACACAGTGGTATCGGTCGACGAAACCGTCTGCGCACCGACGGTCGGCATCGTTGCCGTAAACACAATGGCTAGAAATATACTATACAAAAACTTGCTTAACATACATCACCAAGCTAAAGCGTCTTTGTCAAACCATTTGCCCTGCAGTCGCAATGTTTGCTCTATAACATCTCGCACACAACCCATACCACCGCCCAGATGCGAGATATAATGAGCTATACCTTTGATTTCCTCGGCGGCGTCTGCAGGACAGGCAGCAACAGCACAGTTTTTCATTATCTCATAGTCGGGTATATCGTCACCCATACAAAGCACCTGCGACACCGCTAAATCGTTTTCCTCAAGGAATCGCCGATATGTTTCCAGTTTGCTTGCACAACCCGTGTATATCCTTGTCACTCCAAGTGATTCCATTCTATTGTTGATGCTCAGCGATGTGGCTCCGGAAATAACAGCTATGATGTATCCCTTTTTCACAGCGTACTGTATGGCATAGCCGTCCTTTATATTGCCACATCTAACTGTTTCTCGGTCGGCATACATCCAGACATTGCCGTCCGTCATAACACCGTCAAAATCGAATACAAATGCTTTAATATCGTGTAATTTGCTTTTATAATTCATAGTCCATATTTTTTCAAAAATCAACTCTGTATTTTCTGGCGGCATCAGCATAGGTCAGAACACGTTCAAAAACGCCTCTCCATCCCTGCCATCCAAAATCCTCGCAAAGACTTTGATTGTGCCATAGCATCGACAATCTGCCGCCAACAGCCTTCAGTTCATCAACAAGCTGTTTATAAGCCGTTTCTGCCGTCTCAAGACCACACTTTTTATAATAATAAAACGTTGAATCCATAGCAGCAAACGGATGGATTGTTAGCGCTGTCTCACAGTCGCTCTCAAGGTCAAAGAAAGGATATGGACTGCCTGTGCCGGCGCGAAAACCTGGTTCTTCGGCATAACCCATTGTATAATCATGCAATATGCCGTTTTCAATAAGCGCATCGTAAGATTTAGGTAGCGCCAGGCGCAGGAAATGGTAGCGATTGCGTTTCGTCTGCCTATGCAGCAGGCGAGCAAGCCGTTCACTTTCAATGTCTATAAGTTTCGGATCATCGAATGACGCATATGAAGCGTGCAATCCCATTTTGGCATAATCGCTCAAGTGTTGCAGCAATTGACGAAACTCATTGTTTTGGTATGAGATAGGCTTATCGAAAACATTGTAGTCAGCCATCAGCGGAAAGAATTTCAGCTTTATGCCCTGAAAATGGCTGTGAACATCAATGATATAGTCAAAGCTGTCGAATGGGTCCTGTTCCTTACCAAAAATCACACGCAGTCGCTTGCGAATCTCACCACGGCTATCATTCGACACCAGGTCACGCCCGATACCTGTCAACGTACGAAGCATACCCTTGTGTTTATAGCAATAGGCAGCATCAATGTCTACAGTGTCCTCAACATCGAAGAGACGAGGCGATATAACAAGTTCTGGGTAGCGCAGTTTTAGTCTTGCGGCCAACATCAACGCCCAGCGGTCGACAACTGCAGTTGTAAGAAAATTCTCTTTGTATGCCAGACTCTCCGCCGCAGGGAAACGTCCGTGCACATCTGTGATGTGCGGCAAATACTCCTCGTAGCGCGACAAGCAGAAAAAAACCGACGCGAAGATGTCGAATGGAAATTCGCTTTCAGCATTGTAAACAGGATAGAGTGCTGGCACATTCTCGTATTTAAAACACTTTGTCGACTGGTCTTCTATAGTAGTCTGAAACAGCAGGTCACACGAGCGGACAAAAAAAGCGTTGCCCACTTTCTGGCGTCCGTAACACAACTTCGGTCCCTCGAAACGATCAAAAACATCCGCATCAGCGGTGATCTCAAACTCCGTTTTGAGAATATGACGGAACAACACATTCAGGGTATATCCCAGACGGTTTGTCATTCGTGGTATATGGACAAGCAACATAATATATATTTTGCTTCAAATTGAAAATGCAAAGATACGAACTTTTTTTGAAACAGAGCGAAAACATCTTATAAAACATATAAAAAAAACATCTGTTCATCGTCTAAAAAGAAGTATCGCTTTTATGATTCTGCTCCGATCAGGAGTAAACGGCATCTAAAATCGTATAAAAAAATTCCTGCAGCGTGTCAGATTTAGGTGAAAAAATGTGTATTATTATTAGAGAACATAATCGAACGAGTATGAGAAATAGAATGATCTTTTTTCTGGCGACATCGCTTCTGGCGACGACAGCAATGCAGGCGCAGGATGTGATTTCCCTTCGCGGTCGAGTGACGTCGAAAGGCAAGGGTGTGCCCTATACAACGCTACAGCTGCAAGGCACATCCATCGGCGTTGCTTGCAACGACAATGGCGACTATGAGATGAAACTGCCAGTCAACTGCAAAAGCGACACCATTATCATCCGTTCAATAGGACATCTCAGCCTCAAGACCACTGTCGATCATCTACAGAAAAACGGCAACATTCATCTCAAAGCGCAGGCGATTGAACTCAAGACTGTTATTGTGACTGACTACAGTTCCGCGCGTCACCTTTTAAATGAAGTCGTGGCTCACATTGGACGCAACTATCACCAACGCACATCTTGGTCAACATTCTTCTACCGCGACTGGCGCACCGTAGACGGCGAGCTGTACCTTTTCGACGAGGCCGTGATGAGTGTGCGTCGATGCCCCTATTCGCGTTATGCCGACAAGCGGGGCTACCGACTCGACCCTGCCCAGCGCGAGATGGAGAGCAACCTCAAGACCCTGCTGCGCCACCGACTTGTGGTGTACGACCGCGAACTGCTCGAAAGCAAGATCGACAAGCCGCAAGGTTGCGACCAGATGCTTGCCTATGCCGACGACGAGGACTTTTTCGACCCCGTTGCCACACCGCAGGCCAGCTATGCCCTCGCAAGCCGGTTGCTCAAAGAGCACAGTTTCGAGTCGCTGAAAGAGTTCTCGGCTGACGGTGAACACTATTATCTTGTGCGTTCTGTCGGTCCTTGCCGCACCCCCAAGGACCGCGTCGGATACGAATATACTATCCGCAAGCGTGACCTGGCCATTGTGCGCCTCGTCACCACAAAGCAGCCCGTCCGCCACAAAGCGCCGCAAAACGCTTGGGTCAACGTCTACTTCTCCTCGATGTATGTCGAGGCCGACTCGTCGGTGTGGACCTACGATGTTCGCGACGGACACTACACTTTGACACGCTACTACAACTCCAAGTCATACCGTCTCGAGTCGAAAGGCCGCGGAAATGACGACAAGGTGCAGCGCTGGCGACAATGTCGCGACTGGATCATCACCGACTTCTCGCTCACCTCCCCGGACTCAAAGGAGCAACCCATAGCGGTAATTCCGCAGACACTGGCCGGAGCCTTTGGCAGCAGCGACTACAGTTCCGACTTCTGGGGCCGCTACAACTACATACCCATCGACAAACTTCCCTTAAGCCTTCTAAATAAAAAATTCAACAGACAATGAAAAAAACAGTTTTAATTCTTTGGGCATTCTTTCTGCCACTACTGTCCGCGGCGCAGGACGACAGCGTCTGGGTTGAAGGCATCGTGACCGACGCCGTCACCGAAAAGCCCGAATCGGTCTGCGAAGTGCAGTTATTTCAGGAAAACGAAGTCAAAGCCATTGCCTTCTGCGACGAGGAGGGTCGCTACACCATCGGCTGGATGCCCCCAGGCACATACTCAATGTCGGTCATTTCAAAAGGCACCACGCTCTACTGCGCAGAGCTGTCCATTATGGAAGATGCCATTCTGAATATCGCTCTGGTGCACGACTCTCTGCTGACACGCACACTTGCACCCGTCGTAGTGGCAGAGAAAAAACACGGCCTCGGAGAACGTCTTATAACAAGTCCCGACGACTATCGTCTGTGGAACTTCAACGGCACTGATGTACTCTGGGACATAGGCCCCGCAAGTTCCTCTTGCGGCAACAGCAAGGGTGAATCCGATTATTTTTCCAATCCAGGTAAACTTTGCGGTTGGAGACCTCGGTGGCTCGACGCTCCATTTACAAAACAGGTCAAGCATAAAAAGGAAGGCAAGAAGAAGGAAACGGATGAAAAAACAGAATGAAATACATTATTTAGAAAAAAAATCGTACCTTTGCAAAACCAATCTGCTTTTTCTGAACGACAATGACAGAGCGAAACAGTGCATACACCAACCTGCTGATGCGCCACCGCGGAATGCTGTGGCGTATGTGCTGGAAGCACGCCGGCAACGACCGCGACCGCTGCCAGGATTTGATGCAGGAAGTGTCAATCGCACTGTGGGAAAACTTCGACAAAATGCGTCCAAACACGACACCAAAGCAGGAACAAGCCTGGGTGTATTGGCAGGCTCGCTCGGTATTTTACCAGATTGAACGGCGGCACTCGTTGTCGACAACACCGATTGCAGAAAACATTGCCGACAACATCGCCGAAGAAGAGACGCAGCACCGCAAAGAACTCATAGACGAGCTTTTGTCGACTCTCAATCCCGAAGAACAGCGAATGGTAAGGATGTATCTGGATGGTTACCCCAGCGACGAGATAGGCAAAAGCATAGGCGTAAGCCGTGACACTGTCTACAAACGTATGCAACGCATAGTAAACAAACTTAAGAAACTAGCCTTGCTACTTTTTGCGCTTTTGTTCACATCCGCCATTGCCGTCACTGTGGTGCCAGGATGGAGAAAGTTATTCCTCAACAACTGGGAGACAAAAGAAACCGTCACAGACACCAATGCCGTGGCAACGCCTGCAAAGACTTCGCCGACAACGAGTCCACAAGACTCCATAGTGCCCGAAATCACCGTGGACCAAATAGCCCGTCCCGAACCCGTGACATTGGAGGAAATGCCGCCTCTGAACATAATTGAATCATTGGAAATACCTGCTTTGTCGCCACAGACGTCGCAAAAACCGAACCCGAAGATTTCAATTGTCGGCACACATCTTTTCATATCAGGTGCCGAGTGGGAGTTTGTGAGGGTTTATGATAACCGAGGACGACTCATTGCTGCACAGACGGCAAGCGACTTATGCATAATAGACCTTTTCCCGAAAGGATCAAGGTATTCCCCATTTATTCAATATGTATTTGTTGTACAAATAGGCGACCGACCAGCGGTGGCAATACACATTTGATAGCCTATTTATCGGTCACCCATAATCCTTTTGAGAATCACAAACAAATATCTATGGCAACGCTGTCCTGCACGACACAGACTTTTGTCTCGACACCCAGCGGCAGAGCGCAGTTGTCAATGCCTATATGCCCAAAACGGCATCCAAAAGCCACCGGGTAGTCGTATTCCGCCACAGCATCGGCCACGATTTGCTCGGCACTGCGGCCAAAAGGCACGGCGTTGTCGTGCATATCGCTCATAGCACCTACCAAAAGGCCTTTCAAATTAGCCAACTTTCCGGCACGCTTCAAAGCCATAATCATTCGGTCTATGTGATAAAGATACTCATCCAAATCTTCAATAATTAATATTTTGTTATCAGTATCAATATCCGATGCCGATCCCAAAAGGCTATAAAGTATCGACAAATTGCCACCAGTCAGTACACCACGGCATTCACCCGTGCGGTTTGAGACGTCGCTAAATCTGTTTTTAAAGTCGTAATGCAAACGGCCTTCGAAAAGCATATGATGTAGGCTTTCCACGGCAGGGCAGTTCCATTCCGCACAGCTGGACGGTATGTTGACCGGCATAATGGCGTGCAGCGTGGGAATCCCGAAATTACGTGCTATGTGGCTATGCAGCACAGTTACGTCACTGTAACCCACAATCCATTTGGGGCAATGCACAAAACCGCTGAAATCAAGTCTGTCAATGATTCTCACAGTGCCGTAGCCGCCACGGGCACAAAACACGGCTTTTATTTCCGGATTGTCGAGCAGGTTCTGCATCAGCGCAGCACGATGGCTGTCGCCGCCGGCAAACTGGTTGTCGGAGGCATAAAAACCTTCTGGTACAACCACTTGCAAGCCCCACGATTCGAGTAATTGTATGGCAGATTCCATCTCCACCGGCGTCACTTTGCGTGCCGTAGCCACCAGAGCAACCTTGTCGCCACATCTCAGTTTATCCATAGCTGTGTTTTTATTTCATTAACGCTCCCCGGACAAAAATATTGCACATTTTATATTTGCATAATTATCAGCTTATTGAATTATGACAAAAAGTTAAAATCGAAAAAACAGGCATTGTATGGGACGCTGATTCAAAAAATAAACGTAAATTTGCATTTTAATTTAAGAAAAAAAAGAACCAACTTTTCTACCAAGAACAGAAAAATAAAACAAAAATCAAAATGACTATCCGTGAAATAATGAAGTTGCTCGATGCCACTGTCTGCATCGGCGAGAACCGGCTCGACGAGGAAGTTGAGCACGCATTTGCCTCCGACCTGATGAGCGACGTGCTGACACTCAAAGATACACCTATGCTCATCACAGGGCTCTGCAACATACAAACCATACGAACCTGCGATATGGCCACTCTCGACATCATCGTTGTGGTGCGCAACAAAAAAGTCACCGACGATATGATTGAGTTGGCCGAAGACAACGATATGGTAATACTCAGCTGCCCCTATTCTATGTTCAAAGCCTGCGGCCTGCTGTTCCAAGCCGGAATCAAGCCGCTTTACTAATAATTAACAATCAGAATTATGCATCAAGAATACACTGTCATAGAAGGCGACTTTGTCAACGCCGGGAAAGCCTCAAGTTCTGTCAAAAAGACCCTCAAACAACTCAATGTGGAGCCTAGCATCGTCAAGCGCGTCGTTGTGGCTCTCTACGAAGCCGAAGTCAACGCCATCGCCCACGCCTACGGCGGCAAAGTGCTGGTAGACATCGACAGCGACAAGATCAAGATGGTAGTCGCCGACAAAGGGCCAGGCATACCAGATATAGCACTGGCAATGCAGGAAGGCTACTCGACCGCCCGTCCTGAAGTACGCGATATGGGCTTCGGTGCCGGTATGGGTCTGCCCAATATGCAGAAAAACGTCGACAAACTCAACGTAACTTCGGAAGTCGGTGTCGGCACCACTGTCGAGATGGAAGTGAACTTTTAAATAAAAAGTTCAAAAGGTTCGCTCCCTACGGTCGCTTAAAAGGTTTAAAATGGCATTGCCTCTTTTAACCCTTTCAACCCTCAAACCCTTTCAACCCTTTTCAACCTTTTAATCCTTTTCAACCCTTCAACCCTTCAACCCTTTCCAACCTTTTCAACCCTTTCAACCTTTTAATCCTTTTCAACCCTCAATCCAATGTTCGTACACGCACTCAAAATTGACGACAAGAAATGTATCGGCTGTATGCGCTGCCTCAAGGCCTGCCCCACCGAAGCGATACGCATCAGCGAAGGCACGGCATACATCCAGGAGCACCGTTGCATCGACTGCGGCAAATGCCACGAAACCTGCCCTGTCGATGCCATATACATCAACGAGGACGACTTCCAGATGGTGCACGAGTTTCCGCACTCTGTGGCTCTCATTCCTGCCGTCTTCCTCGGCCAGTTTCCCGAAGACATACGCGTGTCGCGAATATACGACGCCCTCGTCGATCTTGGTTTCCGCCACGTCTTCGAGGTCGAATCTGCCGCCAATATATTTGCCGAAGCCAAGGAACAGTACGCCCGCGAGAACCCCGACATACGTCCGCTAATCTCGAGCTTTTGTCCTGCCATAGTCAGGTTGATACAAATCAAATACCCTTCTCTGGTCGAGAACATTATGCCTATCAAGGCTCCACTCGACATTTCAGCCATCTATGCACTTCAGGAGCTGCAGAACCGAGGCATTCCGCGCGAAGAAATAGGTCTCTTCTATGTAACACCCTGTGCAGCAAAAATAGCTGCCGTCAAGGCTCCTGTAGGAGAGAAACGCTCTATCATCGACGGCGTGATCAATATGGACTCGCTCTTCAACCGTACATACCGAAAAATAAAGGAGCAAGGCAAAAACTACATTTCAAAGCAGAGCCGAACCATAAACCTTTCCAGCGATGCCATTCTCAGCACTCTCACTAACGGCGAACGTCGCATCTGTCTGGCCAAGAAAAGCTACTCCATCGACGGCATTCAGAATGTTATGGATTTCCTCGACAAACTTGAGAACGACGAGGTGGAGGATGTCGAATTCCTCGAGCTGCGCGCCTGCGACCAAAGTTGCGCCGGAGCATTGCTAAGCTACGAGAACCGATTCCTCTGCGGTGCCCGTATGTATGCCCGTGCCCGCAAAGCCGCCGAGCGCGAGCGTAACGGCGAGGTGCCGCGTGAACGCGAGATGGACAAGATGAAGAAATTCCTCATTGAGAACAGCCGCGTCGAGGCACCTCAGCCACGTTCGATGTTCGTCCTCGACAAAGACCGCAGCAAGGCCTTCGAGAAGATGGAACGCATCAATAGGCTTAAGGCACGTCTGCCACAGATCGACTGCGGACTTTGCGGCGCCCCCACCTGTGAGAGTTTCGCCGGCGACGTGGTCATAAACCGCATAGGCCTATCAAGATGCATATTCTACCAACGCCACCTTGAGCGCAAAAACGACATCACACGCCAAGAGTGCATTGCCGCAATGAACGCCGTATGGGGCGACGACAGGATGAAGGAAGAATAGTTCTTTCGCAGCTTAATACCCATAAACTTATGAAAAGATTAATACCCATAAACTTATGAAAAAAACACTATTCCTTGCGGTTATGCTTATCACAATAAATGCAGCCGCGCAAGACACTCTTTCGACAGACGCTCCGCGCTTTTCGAAGCACTTTGCTGAAGCAAAATTTATTTTTGGCCCAGTCGTTGAACAAGACGATCATCCAACACAATTCAACGTAGATGTCGGCATCGGCATCCAGTACTCGAACTTGTCTGACAGATGGGGATGGTATGGAGGACTGTCGTACATCGACGGGAAATACAAGAACTATGTCGGTATTACGGGTGGTGCCGCCTATAGGGTTTCAAACGCAAGTAGCAAAATTGACTTTCAAGTCTATAGCGGACTTTCCTGCGGATTTGGATTAACCAGCAACAATCATTTAATAATCTATCCTGGATTGGATGCCGGATTGCGTATTGCTCCCGGCGCAAAAGCTGGACGGAGCAGATTTGCCTGGACAAGTTTCACGATAGGAAGAACCCACTTCTACAACAAGCCCGTCTACACTGTAGGCTTCAGCGTCAGTCTGATTCCCGTTCCTGTTGTCGGGCACTTGCTTTTGAACAGTCTTTTTTAACAATAAACATTAAGGACTAGTAGTTCCACCCTGCGTTTCCAGTGGCAGCTCTATCACCTGACCGCGTTTCTGGAAGTGCTCGAACAGGGCTTTGTAGAACTTGTGACGCGACAGTGTCTCACTGTTGCCTATGACAATCAGCTTCATACGCGCCCTTGTTATTGCGACATTCATTCGACGCAGGTCGCCGAGGAATCCAATCTCGCCCTTCTCGTTGTCACGAACCATACTGATGACGATAACGTCGCGTTCCTGCCCCTGAAAACCGTCGACGGTGCGCACCGTAATCTGGCCTCGCAGACGGCGATAGAAACGCTGCATCTTCAGCAGACGGCGTATCATACGCACCTGAGCGCGATAGGGCGAAATAATACCGAAATCGATGCCGTCGGCCACGACGCGTTCCAACCCAAGCATATCCACATAGTCGCGCAGTGTGTGCACCACCAACCGCGCCTCGTCGGCATTGCTCAGGCTTCCGCTGCGTCCGCGACGCTCCCCGCTTTCCACTTTTCGCTCTCCGTTTATAGTATCTACCCACGTCAGCGGAGTGTCCATCAGGTGTACCACACGGTCGGCCACTTCGGGTGCGGCTTTTAGTGCACCGTGGTAGAACCAACGCGACGGGAACTCCATTATGTCACGATGCATACGGTACTGCGTGGTCAGCAGGGTGACACATTCGGGTTTGGTCTTTACCACATACTGCATCAGCGTGTCCGCCAAGCCTTTGCGTGTCGCCTCGACACATTTGACCGTCGGCGGCAGCTGCTGGTGGTCGCCGCATAGTATCACACGGTCGGCTTTCAGAATCGCTGTCCAGCAAGCCGGCTCCAAAGCCTGCGCAGCCTCGTCAATGAAGAGGGTGCTGAAACGGTGATGCTCCAGAATGTGGTAGGCGCTGCCTATCAACGTGCAGCTCACCACTCGCGCTTGCTGGAAAAGCTCGTCGTTAATCTTGATTTCCAGCTCGTCGGCGCGCTTACGCATCTTGCGGGCCTTCTCTTTCGAAGGCGGATGGTCGGCATTGCGCAAGTTCTGCCTCAACTGCCACAATTCGGGATAGTCGGGATGGTCGGCATAGCGTCGCTCGTAGCTGCAAGCAAGCATCTCATCGCTCATTTTCAGTGGGTTGCCTATACGCAGCACATTGACGCTACGTTTCGACAATTGCTCGCTTATCCAATCCACGGCGGCATTGCTGGGCGCACAAACCATCACCTGCGTCTCGCGCTGCAGGGTCTCTATGATAGCCTCGACCAGCGTAGTCGTCTTGCCCGTGCCGGGAGGGCCGTGGACAACAGCCACATCCATAGTCGCAATAACCTGTCGCACAGCGCGGTTCTGCGTGTCGTTGAGCCACGGGAACAGCACAGGCGGCAGCTGGCGGAAACGGGGATGAAGATTGCCTACGAGGGTCTCGCGAAGGCGTATAAACTTCTCATTGTCAGAACGCATAGCCGCCACAAGCGACTCGTGCATCACGCGGTACGACGTGCTGTCGATAGACACGCGGACACCCAGCAGCGTCCGCGACGCAAAGTCCTGCAACGATTTAAGTGCGTCGCGTCCAGGCAGCTGAATCTGCAGCACACCCTCCTTGTAGCTATCGACGAAACAACTGTATTTCAATTCAGCAGCGACACTGTCATTGCCCTGTAGATAAAAGAAAGACACAGCGCTGCCGGGCTCGAAATCGTTCTCAAGCTCATCGCCGTCGGTATCGTAAGCGACAGTGACAATCAAGTGGTTGAGAGCATTGTAGCCCCATCCTCTGATGGCAATGGGATACTTGCAGTCGGCCTCGTTGGCACGTCCCGTGATGCAACCCTCACCGAGTGCTCGGGCATAGGCAGCCGCCTCGCACTCCTGCTCCATCCTGAGCAGTTCGTCAAGTTTCGCTAGTCGTGATATGCTCGTTTGGTTCTCCATTTTCTTATGAATGTCGGCACACGAAGGCACTGATTTGCAACACAGCAATTTCGGAAGAATCCGCCGCCCAAAGTCCATTACGCTTCAAAGTGCAAAAGTACGAAATAATCGCGACACAGTCCTTGCAACTTTCAAAACAGGCCAACAAAACCATTCGCCGCGCCATTATCTCCGTATAAAAAATTAACTTAATTTTTAACTTAATTCTATTAAAGTTCACAAAAGTAAAATTTGATAAAACTTTGATAAGAATTTGGGTAAACTTTGGTAGGAAGATGATACCTGGAAATCAAGGGGTTGAAAAAGTGCATTTTCAAGGCGTTTTTAACAGTATTTAAGTTAATTTTGGGGTTTCAAATGTTAAAATTCCGATAAGGGAAGCTTGTTTGCAGAAAGGATATTTTAACATTTCGGGATCAGTTTTTCGGGAGGCACAAAATAAATATTAACGAACTGCGTTTTAAGACAAAACCGACGGCACACGTACCGTCCGGCGACAACGAACACTTATCGTACATTATGTTTCTGGAAACACGACATATAGAAAAGAATTTCGGTGACTATCGCGCCCTCGACGACATCAATATCGGGGTGCGCGAGGGAACGATTTTCGGTTTGCTGGGTCCCAACGGTGCCGGCAAGACGACCCTGATACGACTCATAAACCGCATTCTGCGACCCGACCACGGCGAAATACTGCTGAACGGACGCACGATGCAGGACGACGATGTCCGCCAGATAGGCTATCTGCCTGAGGAACGAGGACTTTACAAGAAGATGCGTGTCGGCGAACAAGCCGTTTACCTGGCACGCCTGAAGGGGTTGTCGCGCCTCGAAGCGGAGAGCCGCCTCATAAAATGGTTCGAGAAATTAGGCATCGAAAGCTGGTGGAAACGTCCTGTCGAGGAACTGTCGAAAGGTATGCAGCAAAAGGTGCAGTTCATCGTCACCATCCTTCACAACCCAAGCCTGCTCATCTTCGACGAACCGTTCAGCGGCTTCGACCCTGTCAATGCTACACTCCTTAAAAACGAAATACTGGCGCTGCGCGACAAAGGCGCAACTGTCATTTTTTCAACACACAATATGGCTTCGGTCGAAGAGATATGCGACGACATCGCGCTCATCAACCATTCGCGCGTGGTGCTAAGCGGCGGCGTAGGCGAGATACGCCATTCTTTCAGCAAGAATCTTTTTGAAGTGGTCACCCAACCATCTGAAACCCAGTTGGTGCTGCCCGACGAATTTAAGGTTTTAAGCCACAAATCAAACACCGACAGCGAGCTCACGGTGGTGACATTACCCAACGGTGCCACGGCCAACGACCTGATAGCGCTGCTGCTAAACCAGCGGCAAATATTATCAATCAATGAAAAACTGCCTTCGATGAACGACATTTTTGTCGAGGCCGTCAAGGAAGGAGGCGAGCAATGAGCAAGACACTTCTTGTCATTCAACGCGAATATGCAACACGTGTCCGCAAGCCGTCATTCTGGCTCCTTACCATACTGGTACCCATACTGTTGGCCGCTTTGTACGCCATACCCATCTACACGGCATTGAAACCCGCTGAGAAAACAACCGTACTCGTTGCCGACGAATCGGGGCTGTTCGGCGGTATGGATCGCAACGACACCCTGCGCGCCGACAGCAGGTTTTGTTCGACAGAGAATATTGAATATCAGTATGCTGCCACACTTGAATATGCACGCCGACAGATGGATGCCAGCGACAGCATAGCTGCCATACTATACATCCGCAGTCGCGCCAGCGGAGCAATCCCAACCGACGCCTGTCTGTACTACAAAAGCGACCTGCCGCCGCAGCAGGTGCGCTACGACGTGGATCGCCAGCTGCAGCGCATACTGCGCAACAGGCTGCTGCAGGCCCACAACATCAGCGGCGACGAATATGCCCTGATAAGCAATACAAAGATAAACCTGCGCACCGAAGACCTTGAGACCGGCCGCGATGCCTTTGTCGAGGTCAAGACAGCGCTGGGACTAATCCTTGCGATGCTAATCTATATGGCAATCTTTATGTTTGGCAGCCAGGTGATGCGTGGTGTAGTAGAGGAGAAATCCAACCGCATTGTCGAGGTCATTGTCTGCTCGGTGCGGCCGTTCCAGCTGATGATGGGCAAGGTGGTCGGCATCGCCCTGGTGGGGTTGACACAGTTCCTGCTGTGGGTTGTGCTGACAGGCATAGCGCTGGTGGGCATTCAGGCCACCAACAGCGAACTGTTCCAAACTGCAACGCAAAAGCACGAGCTCACCGAACTGGCCACCAAAGGCAGCGATGCCACACTTCAGATGGAGCAGTCGACCGAAATGGCCGACTTGCCGCAGCTGGTGGAAGGCATTGCATCTATCGACTGGGGAGCCATACTGCCAGCGTTCCTGTTCTATTTCATATTCGGCTATCTGCTCTATGCCACTCTTTTTGCCGCGGCCGGAGCATTGTGCGACAACGACACCGACACGCAGATTTTCTCGTTGCCGCTGACCGTGCCGCTGCTGCTGACCATACTGATGATGCCTGCAATGCTCAACGAGCCGTCGGGAACAGTCAGCCAAGTGCTGTCGCTCATCCCATTTACATCACCCGTGGCAATGATGCTGCGCATACCCTTCGGCGTGCCGCTAACGCAAGTCTATTGGTCTGTAGCTCTGCTCGTTGCATCATTCCCTTTATGCACGTGGCTTGCAGCGCGCCTCTATCGCGGTTCGATACTGCGATACAACCGACTCGCCTCATTTCGCGCCAAATATAAAAAAAAGAAATAGAAGGATCGTACAAACAAAAAAAATTACCGACGGAACACACCTATAATCACCCTTTTAACACTTATTCACAACCTTTGGAAGAAAAAAATAGAAAAAATAATTTTCCCATTATCCAAAAAGTTCGTAATTTTACACCCAGTAAAAAATGAAAGAAAAACGTTGGATAACAAGGAAAGATTATGATTTAGAGGTTGTTGAAAAACTTGCGGATTCATTGGGTGTGGACAAAATTATCGCCACACTGCTCGTAGAACGTGGTGTCACTACTTTCGAAGAAGCCAAACACTTCTTCCGTCCGAGTTTAGACCAACTTCACGATCCATTCTTGATGAAAGATATGGATCATGCTATTGTGCGCATAAACGAGGCCATCCGTAAAAAAGAGCGTATGCTTATCTATGGTGACTATGACGTCGACGGCACCTCGGCCGTGGCGCTGGTTTATTCTTATTTCCATACGCTCCACTATAATATCGACTTCTATATTCCTGATCGTGATACCGAAGGATACGGCATATCCTTCCAAGGTATCGACTACGCCAAAAAGACTGGCGTCAAACTGATTATTGCCCTCGACTGCGGCATCAAAGCCGTCGAGCAGGCAGATTATGCAAACCAATTCGGCATCGACATCATAGTTGGCGACCACCACCTGCCAGGCGAGAAACTGCCCGACTGCTGCGCAGTGCTCGATCCAAAGCGCGACGACTGCCCCTACCCTTACAAGGAACTGTCGGGTTGCGGCATAGGCTTCAAAATTGTCGAAGCCTATATGGAGCAGAAAATCGGTGTTCGCCTGTGCGACTCGGCATCGGAGCTGACCGAAGCACAGAAGAAGAACCTTGAGATGCTGAAACTCAAGTTGCTACGCTACCTCGACTTGGTAGCCGTCAGTATCGCCTCGGACATCGTGCCGATGACAGGCGAGAACCGTGTACTTGCTTCGTTCGGTCTAAAGGTCATCAACACCTGCCCTCGTCCAGGTCTTGAAGCCATACTTACCTACGGACACATTGAGCCACGTTCGAAAGAAGACCGTGCCGGACATCCCGAGAAGGAGTCCTACTTTGTCAAAGACCTGAACATAAGTGACCTCGTTTTCCTCGTAGGTCCACGCATCAATGCAGCCGGACGCATTCACAGCGCTTTTGATTCTGTACGCCTGCTGTTGGCCGAAAACCGCGAAATCGCGTCAAAACTGGCGGAGGAAATCAACAACTACAACACCGAGCGCAAAGACCTTGACACTTTGGCCACAGAGGAGGCAAAACGCCGTCTTGAGGCTGACCCCAATCTTGTAAACCGCAAGTCGATAGTACTTTTCGGCGAAGAATGGCACCGCGGTGTTGTTGGCATTGTCGCCTCACGTTTGGTCGAAGCATACTATCGTCCTACCATCGTGCTCACCCACTCGACCGACGACCTCTATGTCGGCTCGGCACGCAGCATCAAGGAGTTCGACGTCCACGCCGCCCTTGAGGAATGCAGCGACCTGCTGGAGCATTTCGGAGGACACAAAAGTGCTGCCGGAGTTTCGTTGAGGCCCGAAAATTTCGAACGCTTCGTAGAGCGTTTCGAGGAGATTGTAAGCCGCACGATGCCTACAGAAGCCACTGTTCCCGAAATAGAAATCGACGCTGTGGTACGCTTCTCGGACATAACCCCAAAATTTCTGCGCATCCTCAAGCAATTCTCACCCTTCGGACCAGACAACAACGTTCCGGTTTTCCGCACCAACCATTTGGAAAGCAATCCGCTGCAACCACCTCGCGTAGTGGGTTCGAATCATTTGAAGTTCTCCGTCTTGTCGTCAGACAGCCCCAACTCCTACCCTGCCATCGGTTTCCAACTGGGCGAATACTACAGCCGCGTGAACCACCAGGAAATGTTCGACATCTGCTACCAACTCGAGGAGAACTACTGGCGCGGCAAGACAGAGATACAGCTGAATGTGAAGGATATCCGCTTTGGAGAGTGAAACCTGTCGATGCTAAACGACATTTAACTCACCAGGACTATGATTGTTCGGTGCTAACACATAATTGAATTGCTGGTAATCGCGCTGTTTCGTTCGTGCGGTGCAGCACAATAAATACTGCACAAATTAAGCATTACAAAAACAAACCATTATTTTAAAACACAGCTTATAACCTATACATCTATGGCAGACGACAAAAAGATTATATTCTCGATGGTCGGCGTTGGTAAGCTTATTCCGCCTTCACGCCAGATATTAAAGGACATATACCTTTCATTCTTTTATGGTGCCAAAATAGGCATCATCGGTCTTAACGGCAGCGGCAAGTCGAGCCTGCTTAAAATCATTGCCGGTGTCGACAAGGACTACCAGGGCGAAGTTGTCTTTGCACCAGGATACAGCGTTGGCTACCTTGAACAGGAGCCAAAACTGGACGACGCTAAAACCGTAAAAGAAGTGGTGCAAGAAGCTGTGCAGGATGTGGTCGACTGGCTGAAAGAGTATGAAGAAGTCAACAACGCCTTTGCCGAGCCAGATGCCGATTTCGACAAACTGTGCGAACGCCAAGGTGAGCTGACCGAACTTCTTGAGCAGCACGATGCCTGGAACCTCGACAGCCGTCTGGAGCGCGCTATGGATGCCCTACGCTGCCCTGACGAGGATCAGCTTGTAAAGAACCTTAGCGGTGGTGAACGCCGCCGTGTAGCCCTGTGTCGCCTGCTGTTGCAAGAGCCTGACATCTTGCTGCTTGACGAGCCCACCAACCACCTTGACGCCGAGAGCATCGAGTGGCTTGAGCGCCATCTGCAGCAATACAAAGGCACCGTAATAGCCGTCACCCACGACCGCTATTTCCTTGACAATGTGGCCGGTTGGATTCTTGAGCTCGACCGCGGCGAAGGCATACCCTGGCAGGGCAACTACAGCAGCTGGCTCGACCAGAAAACCCAGCGTCTCGCTATGGAGGAGAAGCAGGAAAGCAAACGCCGTAAGACGTTACAGCGCGAGTTGGAATGGGTGCGTATGGCTCCCAAAGCCCGTCACGCCAAGGGCAAAGCCCGTCTGGCAGCATATGACCGTATGATGAACGAGGATGTTAAAGAGAAAGAGCAGAACCTTGAAATATACATTCCCAACGGCCCACGTCTTGGCAATAAAGTGCTTGAAGTCGAAGGTGTAAGCAAGGCATACGGCGACAAGCTGCTATATGAGAATCTTACATTCTCGCTGCCTCCTGCTGGCATTGTGGGCGTCATCGGTCCCAACGGATGCGGAAAAACCACACTGTTCCGTCTCATTATGGGTTTGGAAAAGCCTGATACAGGAACATTTACTGTAGGTGAGACCGTAAAGATAGGCTATGTCGACCAGCAACACGTGCAGATAGACCCGGAAAAGTCGGTATGGGAAGTTGTCAGCGAAGGTAACGAACAGATACAGATGGGAGGACGTCTGGTGAACAGCCGTGCGTACATTAGCCGTTTCAATTTCAGCGGCAACGACCAAAGCAAGAAAGCCGGTGTGCTCAGCGGTGGCGAGCGCAACCGCCTGCACCTCGCACTGACGCTGAAGAGCGAAGCCAACGTACTGCTACTCGACGAGCCGACCAACGACATCGACGTCAACACAATGCGCGCTCTAGAAGAGGGTCTCGAGAACTTTGCCGGATGCGCCGTCGTCATCAGCCACGACCGATGGTTTCTCGACCGTATCTGTACACACATCCTTGCATTTGAAGGAGACTCGCAGGTCTATTTCTTCGAAGGCAGTTACTCCGAGTACGAGGAAAACCGACGCAAACGTCTAGGCGACGATACGCCACACCGCTTCCACTACAAGAAGCTGCAATAGTTTAAATGCTCCGACATTACAAATTCCTCCTTCGCCCACAACAGCAAGATTAAAAGAAATATAGTATGAAGAAAACAGTTTTATTTATTTTCTTGTTTCCGTGTATGTTATGGGCACAGCACACGCAAAAAGGACTACTGCAACCGAACTACGATACCTACAATCTTCGTCACTGGCCGAAACAAATAACAATTGTGCAACAATATGCTTCCGGACAAGACATCAACTTCCAGGAATCCTATCTGTTCGACTCGGTGGGCGACCTTGTCGAATACCGCAAACGTGGTTTCGGAGGTCTACGTATCACCAAATACCCATTGAAAGAACTTGACCCGCAAAAGCAATATGACTTTGATTACGACGGTGACATATTGCGCGTAATGGAATTTGATTTAAAAAAACGTCTCGTTTCGTCGACACATTACATATACGGAAGCGGTGGCGACCTGGCACAGGCCATAAGCTATGCTTACAACGCCGCCGACAGCGGTGCGGTGATGGAGCGCACAGTGACACTTTATGACAAGAACGAAAGACCCGTATCAATAAACACATATACAGCCGACGAGTTACTGCTAGTAGCAGAAAAGATTAAATACGACCGCCGCGGCAACGACATCAGACGTACCATAACATACTACGACGAGGAGTCCACCACCGTAACCACCGAAAAGCGTGCCTATATATACGACCGTCACGGCAACTGGACAAAATGCATTTACTCGCTAAACGGTGATAAAATATACACTATTGAGCGCACATTCGAATACTACGGCGATAAAAAATAACTTCAGGCTTTCTCCCTATAAAAACAACCATATTTGAACTCTACGACCAGCGACTACACTGGTCGTTCCTATTTGCTTAAATGGTAAATTATGGCGACTGTGAAAGCAATGAGAAATACCTGACATCTGATTAACGGACAAGATACCATTTTATTTGTTGTAATATATTGTTTTTGCATACAGTAAAGTGTATGTTGAAAAGTTTTGCCCACAAAGGTCGCCCGAAAAGGAAAAAATGTGTAATTTTACACCCTCAAATATACATTAAAAAAAAAGTATAGTATGCCCTATTTCACCCACTTACACGTACACTCGCACTTCTCGATACTCGACGGTATGTCGAAGGTGCCCGACTTGGTAAAAAAATGCAAACGCAACGGAATGTATGCTATGGCCCTTACGGACCACGGCAATATGTTTGGCATCAAGGAACTGGTGGACTTCGTGAAGAAAGAAAACGGCAAAGTTAAAGATGAAATAGCGGAAATTGAGGAATCAAAATCGACAATTGGAAAAAATCAAGATGGCGAACTGACAGAAGAAGAAAAAAATGCACAGCTAGCTGAACTTGACAAAAGAATAGCCTACGTCAAATCACAGATTTTCAAACCAATCATTGGCATAGAGACTTATTGTGCACATCGTACGCTTTATGACAAAGACCCTTCAGTGAAGGAAAAAGACCCCGAAACGGGGCGCGAACGCATCACCGACCGCAGCGGCTGGCACCTGATACTGCTTGCCAAAAACAAACAGGGCTACAAAAACTTGTGCAAACTTAGCTCAATAGCCTACACCGATGGCTTCTTCTACCATCCACGTATCGACCACAACCTACTGGAACAGTACCACGAAGGCGTCATATGCTGTTCGGCCTGCATCGGTGGCGAAATACCACAGAAAATAATGAAGGGCGACCTTGCTGCGGCCGAAGAGGCAGTGGTGTGGTTCAAAAACCTGTTCGGCGACGATTTCTACCTCGAAATGCAACGCCACAAAACCGACAAGCCCAACGCTGCCTACGACACATATCCTCGCCAACAAATGGTGAACGAGCACTTGGTTGAGTTCGCCAAAAAATACAATATCAAGCTGATAGCCACCAACGACGTACACTTTGTAGAAGAGGAACACGGCGAGGCCCACGACCGTCTCATCTGTCTTAGCACCGGCAAGGACTTTGACGACCCAACACGAATGCACTACACTAAACAGGAATGGTTGAAAAGTCCAGACGAGATGGCCGCTATCTTTGCCGATATACCCGAAGCATTGGAGAATACTCGAGAAATTGCCGACAAAGTGGAGGTGTATAGCATCGACAGCGACCCCATTATGCCAATGTTCCCCATTCCAGAAGAATTCGGCACGGAAGACGAATACCGCAGCCGCATAACCGAGCAGGAGCTATTTGACGAGTTCACTCGCAATGAAAAAGGTGAAGTGGTTATGAGTCAGAAAGATGCAGAAAAGAAAATCGGCAAATTGGGTGGATATGACAAACTCTATCGCATAAAGTTCGAGGCCGACTATCTGGCCAATCTAGTATGGGAAGGAGCAAGGAAACGCTATCTAACCGTAGAGCAGACCGCAGACAACAAGAAGATGACCACCGAAGAGATAAAAGCCGCATTGACCGACGAACAACGCGAGCGCATCATTTTCGAGCTGCACACCATAAAGACGATGGGATTTCCTGGTTACTTTCTGATTGTTAGCGACTATATACGTGCGGCACGCGAGGAACTAGGTGTCAGTGTAGGTCCCGGACGAGGCTCGGCAGCAGGCAGTGTGGTAGCCTATTGTTTGTGGATCACCGACATAGACCCTCTGAAATACGACCTACTTTTTGAACGCTTCCTTAACCCCGACCGTATTTCGCTACCCGATATCGACGTGGACTTCGACGATGCCGGTCGTGGTAGAGTTCTGGACTGGATTACAGAAAAATATGGAAAAGAGAAGGTTGCACACATCATTACCTACGGCACAATGGCCACAAAATCGTCGATAGCCGATGTTGCACGAGTTCAAAAGATACCCTTAGGGCTTGTAAACCAGATTAAAAGTTATATTCCCGACCGCGGTTTTCCAGACAATGTGAAGGATGAAAAAGGCAAATCACCAAAGGTGAATCTAAAGAACTGCTACAAATATGTGCCCGAACTGCGTGCCATAATGGAAGGTCCTGACAGCGCAAAAATTATGGACACTCCATACAGCACACTTAAAGAGGTGCTTACTTATGCCGAGGAGTTGGAGGACACCAACCGCCAGACAGGTATACACGCCTGTGGTGTCATAATTGGTGCCGACGATTTGACCAAGTTTGCCCCAATGTGCACCATCAAGGACAAAGATACTAACGAAGATGTACTGGTGACACAGTACGATGGACACGTCATTGAGAACGTGGGCCTTATAAAAATGGACTTCCTTGGACTGAAGAACCTCACCATTATTAAGGACACCCTGAAAAACATCAAAAGAAGGCACGGAATAGACGTAGACATAGACCATATTCCCATTGATGACAAACTCACCTACAAACTCTTCTCTGAAGGCAACACAGTAGCGACATTTCAGTTCGAGTCGCCCGGAATGCAGAAGCACTTGAAAGACCTTGAACCGTCGCAGTTTGAAGACCTTATTGCTATGAACGCGCTCTATCGACCAGGCCCTATGGCATATATTCCACAGTTCATCAACCGTAAGCAAGGCAAAGAACCGGTAGAGTACGATATACCCTGTATGGCGCAATATCTTAAAGAGACTTACGGCATCACCGTTTATCAAGAACAGGTTATGCTTTTGTCACGTCAGTTGGCCGGCTTCACACGCGGCCAGAGCGACACCTTGCGCAAAGCTATGGGCAAGAAGCAGATAGAAAAAATGAACGAGCTCGAACAGCTCTTCTACGAAGGTGGTGAGAAAAACGGTCATCCTCACGACAAACTGAAGAAGATATGGGAAGATTGGAAGAAATTTGCCGAATACGCCTTTAACAAATCCCACGCCACCTGCTACTCGTGGGTTGCCTACCAGACAGCCTACCTCAAAGCCCACTACCCTGCCGAATATATGGCCGCAGTGCTGACATCATCGCTAAACGATATCAAGCGTGTCACCGAGCTTATGGAAGACTGCCGCAAAAACAAAATTGAGATTTTGGCGCCCTGTGTCAATGAATCGGACATAGACTTTTCTGTCAACGAAAAAGGCCAAATACGCTTTGGACTCAGCGCAATAAAAGGTATGGGTGAAGCCGCAGCACAAGTCATCATAGACGAGCGTGAAAAGAACGGGCTCTACAAGGATATCTTCGACTTGCTGAACCGAATAGATATGAGAGCCATAAACCGCAAAAATCTGGAAGTACTAGTCAAATCAGGTGCATTCGATCAATTGGAGGGTATGCACCGTGCACAATATATGTGTAAAGACGTCCAATCCGACAGTGCACCGTCGTACCTTGAAAAATTGGTGCGCTGGCAGGCCCGCAAACAAGAATCCGCCAACAAGGCACAGATGTCCATCTTCGATATGTCGGATGAAATAAAAGGCGAGGATCATCCTGCTATCCCGGAATGCGAACCGTGGAGCAGCGTAGAACAATGCAACTACGAAAAAGAGGTCATAGGATTTTACATCAGCGGCCATCCACTAGACGACTATCACGACGAGATGACAAACTACGTAACAATCAATGTCGCTCAACTGGCAGACCTGCAATCCCTTGTAGCCCGTCGAGAAGTGAAGTTCGGCGGAATAGTCACGGCTGCAATGTCTGGAATATCGCAAAAATCTGGACGTCCATACGGTTCTATGACAATAGAGGACTACGATGGTTCATATGAGCTACGCCTTTTCGGAGACGATGCTGTGAAATACAAAGAGTTCTGTGCCAAAGGGCTATTCGTTTTCGTCCAAGCCAACGTCACGCAAGTGACAGTACGCAACGAAGGAGTAGAAACCAAGCTCGACCCACGTCTGAAGATTGTAAAGATAATGCTACTTAGCGACGTGATGGACCACTACACCAAGACCATCAACTTTACAATAGACATAAAAAAACTGAGCGACGAGTTCTGTACCAACCTGAAAAAACTGGTAAAACAGAACCGAGGCAACACAAAACTTACCGTGAATGTGAAAGACAAGGACAATGATTTGTCGCTGTTTATGTCGTCAAACGAGATGAGCGTTGAAGCAAGCAAATTTGTCCATCTGCTGCACAACCTACCAGAGGTGGATGATGTGAAACTAAACAGCAAGTAACTACAGTGAAGCAACTAAAACTACATACCAGCGTTCCAATTGAGGCTCTCGGCTTCCGGCTGTCGCACAACGACCACATTATGCTGACCGGTTCGTGTTTTACCGAGAATATGGGTCAACGGCTTACGGCGATGCATTTCGACACACTGATTAATCCTTTTGGGATAATGTACAATCCCTTCTCGATGGCCGAAGCGCTGGAGCGTTGCTTGGATGGCAATGGTATTGGAGAAGAAAACCTTGTGTTTCGCGATGGGCTATGGCACTCGTGGCTGCACCACGGTTCTTTTTCGCGACACAACAAACAAGAATGCCTTGATGCCTGCAATAAAAGCATCAACAAGGCACACTTTTATCTTGGCAAATGCCACAAAATCATAGCCACTTTTGGTTCGGCATACTACTACACTCTGAAAGACAGCAGCATTATCGTTGCCAACTGCCATAAAGTACCTGCGTCCCAATTCGAATTGCGACTTGCCGAAGTCGACGATATTGTGGATGTATGGTCGTCTTTGATTGAGCGTCTGCAGAAAAGAGACATCGAGGTGCTTTTCACCGTAAGCCCCGTTCGTCACAACGCCTATGGCGCTCACGGCAACCAGCTCGGAAAAGCAACAATGCTGCTGGCTGTGGAAAAACTATGCAAAAAATATGGCACAAGTTACTTCCCTGCCTACGAGATTGTCGTCGATGAATTGCGTGACTATCGTTTTTATGCCGACGACCTATCACACCCCTCGACTATGGCCGAAGAAATTGTGTGGCAACGCTTCCAACTTGCTACAATGTCGGACGAGACAATCGCCCTTTGCGACCGCTACGACAGCGAGAACCGGCAGGCAGCACACAGACCGATAAACTCACTATGACATATATAAACCTTAAAACAACAAGCACAATATATCAATGAAAAACATAGCTTTAGTAATGGGTGGCTTTTCTGGCGAGCACCAAATCTCAATCAATAGCGGATGCCAGGTGTATGAAGCTTTGGACAAAACCAAATATAACGTATACAAAATCGTCATTGGGGAACTGGCAAACAACAAAATAGACCGTCAGCAATGGTACTGGCTCACAGACGACGGCAAGCATCATCCTGTGGACCGTGCAGACTTCACCGTGACCGACAACAGAAAGAAAATCCGCTTTGATCTGGCATTCATAATAATCCACGGCAATCCCGGTGAGAATGGCGTAATGCAAGGTTATTTCGACCTGTTAGGCATAAAGTACACAACGTGCGGATTCTATACATCTGCCCTTACTTTCAACAAAGGCTATTGCAATGCCGTGGTGCGCAACTTCCACGTAGTGAAAGTAGGTAAATCACGTCTGTTCTACCGCAATCAGCCGATTAATACCAAAGAAATTATCAGCCGTTTAAGACTGCCTCTGTTCGTCAAGCCCGCATCTGGCGGTAGCAGCGTCGCCACGACAAAAGTGAAACGTGCCGAAGACTTGATGCCAGCCATCGAAGAAGCCTTCAACGAAGACGATGCCGTTATGGTGGAAGAGTTCGTACAAGGCCGCGAATTCGACTGCGGAGTAATGAAAATCAAAGGCAAAAAATACGTTTTCCCCATCACTGAAATAATCCCAATCGGTGGCCACGAATTCTTTGACTACGCAGCAAAATACGACGGATTCTCAAACGAGGTGACCCCTGCCGAAGTAGACGATGATGTTGCACAAGAGATAAAGGATGTGTCATCCAAACTTTACGACCTGCTGGACTGCCGCGGAGTAGTGCGTTTCGACTACATCTACAATGAAGAACGCAAGCGCCTCACCTTCCTCGAAGTCAACACCATACCCGGCCAAAGTGCCGAAAGCATCGTACCGAAACAGGCTCGTGCAATGGGCATATCTACCGAAAAGCTCTACGATATGATCATCGAAGACGCTCTGGGAGAATAATAGATTCAAACTAAAACAAAGATATATGGACAACATTGTTTTGAAAGCATTGCGCGAACGTCGCAGTGTGCGTGCTTATAAACCTGAACAAATAACCGACGAGGAACTCATAGCTGTATTGGACGCCGGCACCTACGCTCCGACAGGAATGAACCGTCAAGACCCTTGGATTGTGGCTGTTCAGAATCCAGACATAATAAGCCAATTGGTAACGATGAATTCCAAATTCACCGAACAAGAAGGCAATCCCTACTACGATGCACCGACAATCGTACTGGTCTTTGCATCGCATCCAGACAAATGGTCCAACGGCTTTGCCGACGGCACATTGGTGCTTGGCAATATGATGAATGCAGCACACGCTATTGGTTTGGGTTCCTGCTGGATAAACCGTGAACGGCAAATGTTTGAAACCGATGAAGGTCGAAAACTTATGAAACAATTAGGTCTGCCAGAAGGTCTTATTGGTGTCGGTGCACTTTCTCTCGGCTACCCTGCAAAACCACTTTCCACTGCCCGTCCCCGCAAGGAGAACTACTACCGCATTGTGAAATGAACTGTCAGATTGACGAAACCACAGTACAACTGCTGCGATGTTACGCCAACCGCTACGAGACCGCCGACTTTATAATCGGCGATCCGTCGTATTGGATGCATCAGGTACACGGCGTAGAGAACCAAGAAACCACGGCGTTTCTGGCCTCCTGTATCAGTTATGGTAGCCGCAAGCAGTTTATGCCCAAAATACAACAATTTCTTGACTGGGCCGACGGCGATGTGTACCTGTGGGTCAAAGAAGGCTGTTTTAATGAGCATTTCAAGGCAGGCGACACAAAATGTTTCTATCGGTTGTACAACAACAATTGTATGAACATTTTCCTCACAGCCTGTCAGTATTTGATTGGCAAGTACGGTTCCATTGGTCGTTATGTGCGCAGCTGTGCCCATAACGGCTTTGAGGCTGTTGAGGCCCTTTGTACCTTTTTTGCATCAAAAGGTGTCAGCGTAGTAGTTCCAAAAGACACACAATCGGCCTGCAAGCGTGTCTGTATGTTCTTGAGATGGATGGTGCGCGACGGCTCACCTGTCGACCTTGGGTTATGGGCCGACTGCATTGACCGTCGCACTCTCATTATGCCTCTAGACACTCACGTTGTCTCGCAATCTGTCCGACTCGGACTACTCAACAGCAGCTGTGCATCAATGAGTGCTGCGCGCCGTCTTACGTCAACACTGGCAACAATATTCCCCGACGATCCATTGCGCGGCGACTTTGCATTGTTTGGATATGGGGTGAACAATACGAACAATCAAGACCTATGAAAAGACTACTGCTTCTATTTACGATTATGGCGATGGTTTTCCAAGTAACTGCTCAGATGCGGTTTTACAACCTAGAAAGCCCCGACGGACGGCTGACGGCAGAAATCACAACCCTTGACGGCGGATTGTATTGCTGCACCGCTCTCAACGAAACGCTGTTGACCCGCACACTGATAGGCCTTGACTATACACAGGGCGACAAGGAATACCACAATTTGTCGGTACACAAAACCTCGCGACGAACCATCGACGAGACCATCGCATCGCCTTTCTGCCGACAGACCTCGATGAACAACCACTGCAACGAGCTGACACTGCATCTGAAAGAGGGACTGTCGGTTGTATTCCGTGCCTACAACGAAGGTCTTGCCTATCGCTTCGTGTGGGAAGGGAAGCCTGGACGGGTGGTCAAAGAGGTTGTGAATCACGACTTCATCAACGACAGGACGGTTACGGTTCCTTACGTCATCAGTTTCGACTCCACTCGCCACGAGATACAATACAGCACCTCGTTCGAGAACCACTACACCACCAAGCCCATCTCGCAACTCGACACGCGACGGCTCTGCTTCCTGCCGCTGATGGTGCATTGCGGCGACGTGAAGCTCTGCCTGACAGAGTCGTCTTTGTGCGACTATCCGGGGCTTTATCTGCACAGCACCAAAGAGGGGGAACTGGTGGGCGAACACGCGCCTCTGCCCAAACGTGTGGAGCAGGGTGGACACAACAACCTGCAGCAGCTGGTGAAGGAGCGCGAAGATTACATTGCCAAGATGGATAAGAGCAAGCATTTTCCCTGGCGCATAATGATGGTGGGCAGTGCCACAGAAATTGCAATGAACAATATGAGCTATCTTTTGGGCGAGCCCTCCAAGGTACAAGATATCTCGTGGATAAAGCCCGGCAAGGTGGCCTGGGATTGGTGGAACAACTGGAACATTGGCGGCGTGGACTTTGTAGCGGGCATCAACAACGACACCTACAAGCACTATATCGACTTTGCCTCTCGCTACGGCATAGAGTATGTCATCCTCGACGAAGGCTGGGCAGTAAACGGCAAGGCCGACCTCTTCCAGGTGGTGCCGGAGATAGACCTGCCTATGCTCGTCAACTATGCCACGGAGCGCAATGTGGGCATCATTCTTTGGGCGGGCTACTATGCTTTCGACCGCGATATGGAGCACGTCTGCCAGCACTACAGCGAGATGGGCGTAAAGGGCTTCAAGGTCGACTTTATGGACCGCGACGACCAGATAGTCACCGACTTCTACCGCCGTACCGCTGCAATGTGCGCCAAGTACCACCTCGTGGTCGACTTCCACGGTGCCTTCAAGCCAGCAGGCTTCAACCGCACCTATCCCAATGTGCTAAACTTCGAGGGAGTCTTCGGACTCGAGCAGATGCGATGGGCAGGACTCGAATGGAACCAGATGCGCTACGACTGCGAGATACCCTTCATCCGCCAGGCCGCCGGCCCGATGGATTACACCCAGGGAGCTATGCTCAACGGATGCCGTAACAGCTTCCGTCCCTGCTGGAACGAGCCTATGAGCCAAGGAACCCGTTGCCACCAGCTGGCGCTGTATATCGTGCTGGAGTCGCCTCTCAATATGCTGTGCGATTCGCCTACGAACTATGATAAGGAACCCGACTACACGCGCTTTGTGGCCTCGCTGCCCACGGTGTGGGACGAGACGCGCGTGCTGCAGGGCGAGGTAGGCGAATATATTGTCACCGCCCGCCGCAAAGGCGACACGTGGTACATCGGCGGCATTACCAATTGGACTCCCCGCGACATCGACCTTGACATCAGTTCCTTGGGTATAGCCAACCCCACCATAGAAATATTCAACGACGGAGCCAATGCCCATCGCAAAGGCAGCGATTATAATTACGGGGTTGTCACTTTCCAGAGGGCAAAAGTGCATCTCGCCCCCGGCGGCGGCTTCGTGATGAAAATTAATTAAGACGGCTTGTTAGGTGGTGGCGGCCGCTGCCGAGGACTCGTTTTTCGGCATAGCCGTCTTGGGTGGGCAGGTAGACTTCGGCGCTGGTGTTGGCGGGGATGAGGATGTCCCACACGAAGCGGTTGCCTTTGCGTTTCCACTTGCTCTCGATGAGGCCGCTGACGGATCGATAAGAACAGTTCACATAGTCGAGACCTTTGATGGGATAGGGCTTCAGCATAATTTTGCTGTAGCCGGGAGCCAAGGG
>JAEEMK010000106.1 GCA_016283175.1 Bacteroidales bacterium | reverse complement strand
TATATCGGCGATGCCCGCTACAACATGGGTAACAGCCTGATGGTCGGCGGCGTGAAGATGGGTATGGATATGCGCATCATCGCCCCCAAGAAACTCCAGCCCGACAAGGAACTGGTCAAGAAACGCCAGGAGATGGCCAAGGAGACCGGCGCCAAGCTGACCGTCACCGACGACGTCGAGAAGGGCGTGAAGGGGCTCGACTTCATCTACACCGACATCTGGGTGTCGATGGGCGAACCCGACAGCGTTTGGAAAGAGCGTATCAAGATGTTGATGCCTTACCAGGTCAATGCTGCTCTGATGAAGAAAACCGGCAACCCGAAGTGCAAATTTATGCACTGCCTGCCCGCCTACCACAACCTGGAGACCAAGGCTGGCCGCGACGTTCACGAGAAGTTCGGTCTGAACGGTATCGAGGTCACCGAGGAGGTCTTCGAGAGCGAGAACAGCATCGTTTTCGACGAGGCCGAGAACCGTATGCACACCATCAAGGCTGTGATGGTTGCCACTCTGGGCGACTAATTGTTGAACGACAAAATCTGAATGTTGAATTTCGGGCAGAATCCTGTCCGAAATTCAACATTCTTCTATTAGTTGACAAACAAAAATGTCAACGTTAACCTTAACTTTAACGTTGACTTTAACCCTTTAAAACCCTTCCAACCTTTAAAACCTTTCTAACACTTTTAACCCTTTCTAACCCTTTCAACCCTAAATCTTTATGAACTGGTTTGTAAATCTGATGACTGGTGGAGGCGTTGCAACCACCGTTTTGATGTTGTCGTTCTGCATCTTCGCTGGTCTGTTTCTGGGCAAATTCAAAATCAAAGGCATTTCGCTCGGTATTACTTGGGTGCTCTTTGTGGGCATCATCATCAGCGCCCTTGGTGTCAACTGCAACCACGATATGTTGCACATCATCAAGGAATTCGGTCTGATTCTTTTTGTCACTGCCGTCGGACTCCAAGTCGGTCCCGGCTTCTTCAAGTCGTTCAAGAAAGGCGGCTTGGCTATGAATCTGATGGCTTTGGTCAACGTGGCCTTGGGCGTCGTTATCACCGTTGTCATCGCCAAGCTGGCCGGCGAGGAACTGACCGATATGGCTGGCGTCTATACCGGTGCCATCACCAACACACCGGGTCTTTCGGCAGCTCAGCAGACTGTGCGCGACCTCGGTATGGAGTCGGCCGCCGACCGTCTGGCCAATGGCTATGCTGTGGCCTATCCCTTGGCTGTTGTTGGTATGATATTGACTTGTATCGTCTTGCGTCCTATGTGCCGCATCGACCTCAAGAATGAGCCTGTCAGCGACGACACGGTGGACAAACCCGCTGAAAAGACCGCCACTACCTCTGCTATGCGCCACAAGGTCAATTTGATACCTATCTTCATCATCATCGCCATCGGCATCGTGTTGGGCTCGATACCCATCCCCGTGGGTATGTCGGCACCGGTCAAACTCGGTTTGGCTGGCGGTCCCCTTGTCACCGCTCTGATTGGCAGCTGGCTTGGCGTCAAGAAGGGCTGGTTCACCACCGAGTTCACCGACAGCCACGGTGTGTGGATGCTGCGTGAAGTGGGCATTGCACTCTTCCTTGCAGGTGTAGGTCTTGGTGCTGGTTCAAGCTTCATCAGCACCATCCAGGCTGGCGGATATATGTGGATCCTCTATGGTTTCATCATCACCGTTGTCCCACCGCTGATTGTCGCCACCTTCGGTCGACTGGTGTTGAAAATCAACTACTACACCCTTATGGGTTTCATCGGCGGCAGCCACACCGACCCGCCGACGCTGGCCTTTGCCAACAACATCGCCCCCGAGGGTTGCAAGCTGCCCAATACGGGCTACGCTACGGTCTATCCGCTCACGATGTTCTTGCGCATATTCACAGCGCAGTTGCTGGTTCTGTTTGCTTTGTAATGAAAGTTAGATATTTTTTGTTTATAGCTGTTGTTTTCCTGCCCCTGCAGTCAATGGGGCAGGAAAAGCCGACTGAAAAGGTCAAACCCGAAAAACCGCAGAAGGTGACTATTACACCTTATGGTTTTGTTCGCAACTATCTGAACTTCGACAGTCGTAGGACAATTACCTCCTGTGGTGGCGAATATTTGATGATTCCTTATGACGAGGATTGGAACATAACGCCCGAAGAAGAGGCCGCCCTTATTGGCAACGGTGTTACGGCCCCCGAGGGCACAGATCTCCGCTTTGACCGCAATGCGGTTTCACAGGCTCACCTGCTGGCACTCAGTAGCCGCTTTGGACTGAAACTGAACGGTCCCGAGCTTGGGGGGTGGAATACAAACGGCAAAATCGAAGCTGACTTTGCCGGTTTCGGGACAAACAATACCGTGCTGCGTCTTCGTCTGGCATACCTTGAACTGACGCGTGGCGGCCGATACGGACAGTCGCTTACCATTGGCCAGAACTGGCACCCGCTGTCCTTCATTCCCGACGTGCTTGGAATGGCGGCAGGAGCCCCGTTCCGTGCGCACAGCCGTACACCTCAGGTGAGTTATTCAATAAGTACGCCAATGGCATTCAGTTTTACCGTCTCGGCTTTGTGGCAGTATCAGTACACCTCTCCCGGACCTGACGGCGAGAGTGCCAAATATGCCAACGATGCCATCCTGCCGGAGCTCTTCTTTGGTATGGCATACGATTCGGAGCATTGGCGGGCTAAAATCGGTATGGATTACAACCGGCTTACCGTCAGCGAGCTATATGCTGTTCCGTATTCAATAACTGGCTCCTCGGATCCAGTAAGTATGAGTACGGATGTCCGGTTCCGTGGCAACTGCCATTCCTTCTCGCCAATGGCAGCTATTCAGTTTATGCAAGGCAAGTTCGACCTTAAAATGTACACTGTTTTGGCTCAAAATCTTGGCCATCTGACCATTCCCGGCGGTGGATATGCCTTCGTTGCCGACGGCTCAAGCTTCCAATACCAGCCGCTTACCGCTTCTGTCTCGTACTTGAATATGTCGTATGGCTGTCGCTGGCGCGCCAATCTTTTCCTGGGCTATCACAAGAACCTCGGCTTGGCCGATGGCCAGTTGATGACGGATGCCACAACAGGTAAGCCTGTTGCAGACTTTGTTTACACCAAGAAGGGCGTGAACAACATCAACTCCATCTACCGTATTGCGCCTTCGGTAAGCTTCAACACCAAAGCCTTCAACATAGGCCTTGAATACGAATGGACGGCAGTCACCTACGGCGACCTTCTGCCCGACGGAACCGTCGCCGACAACGCCAACCTGCGGCAGGTCTCCAACCACCGCATCTGTGCTTTGGTGAAGTACAATTTCTGACGAGATAAAAAAAAGAGGGTTCATTTAAAAAATGAACCCTCTTTTTTTGCATTATAGCTTATTTTATAATCTCGACGCTGCGTTTGATGAATTGCGTCAGGGCTTCGCCTTTCAGCAGGCCGTTGCTCAGCAGGGCAAGGTCGGTCAGTTGGTGCACCAGCTGTTTCTGCTTGTCGGCATCGGTCTCGTTCAGCACCTGTCCGATGAGCGGGTGGTTGATGTTGACAACAAGGTTGTAGCTGTCGGGCATCTCGCCGTAGAATCCCATACCGCCGCCGCTGGTCTGACTCATCTCCTTGTAGCGTCGCATAAACTCGTTCTGTGTGATGACCATAGGCTGGTCGTCGCTCTCCATACTTTCGAGCTGGACGGTGAAGCGGGCCTTGTCTACCTCGTTCTCGATGATGGGTTTCAGTTTGTCCTTCTCTTCCTGCGACAGCTTTTCGGGGATATTGTCGTCGTGGGCGATGAGTTTCTCGACGGTGTCGGCATCGACGCGTACAAAGCGTGTCTTCTCGATTTTCTGTTCCAGCAGGTTGATGTAGTGCGAGTTGAGGACCGAGTCCATCATCAGCACATCGTATCCTTTCTCCTTGGCCTTGGCGATATAGGCGTGCTGTTCGTCGGCGTCGGTGGCGTAGAGGTATATGACGTTCTTGTCCTTGTCGGTCTGCAGGGCCTTGATTTTGTCGCGGTATTCGTCAAGCTTGAAGTATTGGCCTTCGGTGTTTTTCAGCAGGGCGAATTTCATAGCGCGTTCGCAGAATTTCTCATCCGTCAGCATACCGTATTCGACAAAAATCTTGATGTCGTCCCACTTCTCCTCTAATTGCGAATTGAATGTGTTCTCCGTTTTCTGTTCTCCGTTCTCCGTTTCCACCTTCTGCTTGCTCATCTCTTCCAGTTTGTCGGCGACCTTCTTGCTGATATGCTGGGCAATCTTCTTGACATTGCTGTCGCTCTGCAGGTAGCTGCGGCTTACGTTCAGCGGGATGTCGGGGCTGTCGAGCACGCCGTGCAGCAGCATCAGGTATTCGGGCACCACGCCTTCAACGCTGTCGGTCACAAACACCTGGTTGCAATACAGTTGAATCTTGTTGCGGTTGGGGTCGATTGTCTTGCGCACCTTCGGGAAATAGAGGATGCCGGTCAGGTTGAAGGGGTAGTCGACATTGAGGTGTATCTGGAACAGCGGGTCCTCGAAATTCATCGGATACAGTTCGTGGTAGAACTTTTTGTAGTCCTCGTCGGTCAGCGTCGACGGCGTTTTCTTCCAAGCAGGGTCGGTGTCGTTGATGATGCGCGGCACCTTCTTCTCGACGCGCTTGGGCTGTTTCTTCTTGCCGCCTTTGCCGTCGTCGACTTCGTCAAACTCGGTCTCGCTGTCAACCCATTCGCTCTCTTCGCCGAAGCGGATTGCCACAGGCATAAAGCGGCAGTATTTCTTCAGCAACTGCAGAATGCGCTGCTCCTCGAGGAATTCCTTGCAGTCGTCGGCAATGTGAAGGATGATGTCCGTGCCGCGCTCTTTGCGCTTGCCTTCCTTCATCTCGAAGGCAGGACTGCCGTCGCAGCTCCAATGCATTGCTGGTGCGTCTTTCCAGCTCTTGGTCTCTATTTCAACCTTGTCGGCCACCATAAATGCCGAGTAGAAACCCAGTCCGAAATGACCTATCAGGTTCTCCTGCACGTCCTTGTATTTGTCAAGGAAGTCGTTGGCACCGCTGAAGGCTATCTGGTTTATGTACTTGTCGATTTCTTCTTCGGTCATTCCGATGCCGTGGTCGCTGATTATCAGTTTTTTCTTGTCGATTTTAACCTCGACGGTCAAATCGCCCAATTCGCCCTTGAACTCGCCGCGCGACGAGAGCGCCTTCAACTTCTGCGTTGCATCTATTGCGTTGGAAATCAACTCGCGGAGGAAAATCTCGTGATCAGAATAGAGGAACTTTTTAATGACCGGAAATATGTTCTCGGTCTGAACGTTCAAATTACCTTGCATATTATTGTTGTTTTTATTTTATTCTTCTATATTCCGCAAAGCAACAAATATACCAAAATGGCAAAAACTGACATTTTGTCAGTCTCTGACGCTTTATTGCCGTTTTTGTCCGAATTTTTTGTTTTAAATACTGTAAATTAAATTGTTAAGCTGTTTTGTCAAAAAAGTTTCAAAAACTCAGAAATCCACAAAAAATGCCCTTCTTTAACCCCTTGATTTCCACCTACCATCTTCTTATCAAAGTTTACCCAAATTCTTATCAAATTTTTACTAAATTTTACCTTGGTAGAATATCATTAGAATTATATAGAATTTTAACTAAAGTATGACATTTTGTCAGTTCTTTTTTCTGCTCTTTTATATTTTTTTGAGCAAGACAGATAGCAATAAAAAATCTCGTTATAAGTTATTTTGTATCATATAGGATTTGGGATGATAAAATATATCTCTGACAGTGAGCATTATACTGATGTTTTGGCGCAATGCGCTGGCGTTAAGCACGATCTGTGGATAGGAACTGCCGATCTGAAGGATCTTTATGTCGGGAGGACCGACACCAAAGTGGAACCGTTTCTTGCTGTACTTGACCGTATGCTGAAACGAGGCGTGGATGTGCGGCTGCTTCACGCAAAGGAACCGGGAGATAATTTCCGCGAGGATTTCGACAAATATCCGGGCTTGTGGTCGCGCCTTGAGCGTCATCT
>JAEEMK010000105.1 GCA_016283175.1 Bacteroidales bacterium | reverse complement strand
CTTGACGAAGGTATTGACAATTATTTTCAGAATCTCAGAAAGAAAAAATGAAAAGAGTAACCAGTCATATCGAGAAACTACCATACCTGGCTCCCGAGCTTGATATCTACGAGTATGCCGTGGAGCGTGGCTTTGCCGAGTCGCCCGAAGCGACGACGATGGGCGAGACTTTCAGCGAGATCAACGACGGGTCGGAAATGGACCCCAACGACGGCCTCGGTCACGCCGGCGAAAACTATCACGGCGAGTGGTATTGATATTAACTTTAACCTTAACTTTAACCTTGACTTTAACCTTAACTTTAACGTTAACTGATGAAAAGTTTAAAGATATTTAGCATAGCCTTGCTTGCAGCAGCAACCCTGCTGACCGCGGGATGCAAGAAGAAGGAGATTTTGGAATTTGGCGGCCAGATGGACCAGTTCTCGGCCACTGACGAGGACGGCCAGAAGACCTATCTGGGTCACGCCGAACAATGGATTTATTGGGAGACTGGTGACAAGATCAAGGTCTTCGACGGCAGTAACGCCGTGCCGTGCGAGCTGGTCAGCGGTGCCCGCACCCTCGATGCCTACTTCAGAAGCGAGAGTACTCTCAACGTAGATGCAGATGCTTTCTGGGCCATCTATCCCTCTACGTCGTATGGTACATCTTATACCGACTTGATATTCCCTGCCACGCAGACCTATCGTGAAAACGAGTCGGCCACCCATCCCGACTCGTCGTTCGGACGCGGCGCCCTGCCGATGGTGGCATACGATGCCTCAGTTATGGCCAACCACGGTACAATCTACTTCCACGTAGTGGCCGGTATTATGCGCCTGCAGTTATACAGCAGCCAAGTCAAGACTATTTCGCAGATAACCTTCAAAGAGGTTGGCTCGGAGCACGGTGCTTCGAACAAGCAGATTTCGGGACACTTCCTCGTTCACGACATCACCCAGAATGCCCCCTACCTGACTGGCACTGGTGTTACCGACGAATCGCGCACCATCGTTATCGACAATATCAACAAGCAAGTAGGTCCCAACTCCCTGCTGACCTTCTATCTGCCCCTGCCGGCAGTGACCAACGCAAGCGCGGTGACAACCTATATTCTGCGAATGACTGTCAAAAATACTGACAACCAATACTTCACACGCGATTTCAAAGTCGACATCCATCGCCGCAACATAACGATGATGCGTGCTCTCAATATCAAGAATTGGGCGAACTCTGAAAACGGTTCATCGTCGAATGATAGCGATATACGTCTGGTGGGTAGCGGCACCAAGGACCGTCCCTTCCAGATCTATAGCGGCAAGGAGCTTGAGCTGCTTCGCAACGCGTATAACGGTGGCGGAACCATCAACGGACAGACCATCAGAGGCTATTCAGAGTCGAAAGAGGAGCCTACTTACGTGAAGATTGTACGCAGCGACATCGTGCTGCTTGATAATGATGCCTACTATGCTCTTTCTTCAGAAGAAAGAAATAATCCCAGTTCCCGCTACGCACTTTGGAACGAGGGCATACAAAACTTCAGAGGTTATATGTATTTCGCCTCGTCGACAGCCACCAATGGCGGCATCACCAACCAGAGTAGCAAGCCGCTCTTTGAGTCGATAGCCACCGACGGCTTCGTCTATCGTGTATATGTCAAGGGCACCTGCACTCCGTCACAGTTGTCGGAAGGCGGCAGCTTCTCGCCGATGTGCGGCGTCAACAACGGTACGATGAAAGAATGCCACAACAAGTGCGTCGTCACTACCGATGTCTCCGGTGCCAGGATTGCAGGACTGTGCGTCACCAACGCAGGCTCCATCATCGGTGGTGCCAACGAGGCACGCCTCACCTCGACCTATGGCAATGTGGCAGGCATCTGCTATGACAACAACGGCACGATACAAGGTAACTTCACCCTTTCGTCTGCTGTGCCCCAAGGCTTGAATATTGCAGGTATCACCTACAATAACAACGCTACTGTCAAGGACTGCCAGGTGTCGTCGAACACGGCAATCAATTCTACCGGCAACTGGGGCGTTATCGCCTTCAACAACACTACGAATGGTGTCCTCGACAACTGCACCTCGACGGGTGCCATCGTCTATACCATCGACGGCAGCGTGGGAGGTATATGCAATGTCAACAACGGCACAGTGAAGAACTGCACCAACGGCGTTGAAATCCGTGCCTCGCAGGGCAATGTCGGCGGTATTGTCGCCACGATGGACAATTCCGCTGCCGAAGTCTACAACTGCTGTACTCGTGCACCGTTCCTTTATGGCGCTCTCGACGCTGTGCGTGTCGCCGACAACATCGGCGGCATTGTCGGCTATTTGGGCGCAGGCAAGGTCTACAACTGCTATAATGCCAGTTTCGTGTCGGGTGCTACCAATTCGGGCGGTATGATTGGCTATATGGCCAACAATGCTGCTGCCGACGTCCAGAACGGCTGGAGCGCCCAGGGCCAGGAATTTGTGGGTCTATACGAAAATGCAGGCGAAATTCACGTAGGTCAATTCTGCTTCTCGTCAAATGCATCAACCCCTTATTGCAACCGTATTGCCTCTTCTTCAAGCACCGAATACAGCCCCTACGTAATTATTACGATGCTACCCGACCAGCCATCCAGTTTTGTTGGACAGCATTGCGGTGTCGCCCTCAACGCTTGGGTTACAGCACATCAGGATGAGGGTGGAAGACATTACTACGAATGGACAACCCCTGCCGGCGCACGTCCTGTTTTCAACACCGGTATGCCGGGAGGCGGCAAGAAAGGCCGTGGCAGACGATAACCATCAATCCCCTTGCCGATGGCTGTAACCGAAAAACAACTCATAGAAGATCTTAAGACGGGCCAATACAAGCCCGTCTATCTTCTTACTGGAGAGGAGAACTACTACATCGACCTCGTATCCGACTATTTCGAGGAGAATGTTATCGCAGCCGATTTCCGCGACTTCGACCAGACGGTTGTCTATGGTCGCGAAACGGATATGAAAACAGTCATAAGCCTCGCCAAACGCTACCCGATGATGTCGCCCGTGCAGCTGGTGCTGGTCAAGGAGGCACAGGATATCGCGAAGGAATGGGAACTGCTGGCCGACTATCTCGACCATCCGCAGCCACAGACGGTGCTGGTGTTCTGCTATCGCCACAAGAAGATGGACAAACGCACCAAGGTGTACAAAGCCATAAGCACCAAGGGCGTAGTGTATGAGAAGGAGCGTCTGCGCGACTATGAGGTGCCCGACTGGATTGCCCGCGTGGTGTCGCAACAAGGCTACCAGATAACCCAGAAGGGGGCAGTACTTATTGCCGAGTCGCTGGGCAACGACCTTGGCAAGATAGCCAACGAGCTGTCGAAGGTGTACATCTCCGTTCCCAAAGGGGCTGTCATCAACGAGGACATAATAGAAAGCAATATAGGTATCAGCAAGGACTACAACGTCTTTGAGCTGCAAAACGCAATAGGACGCCGCGATGTGGCGCAATGTATGCGCATCGTCAACCATTTCGCCGCCAACCCCAAGGAGAACCCCATCCAGATGCTGCTGCCGCTGCTGTACGGATACTTCATAAAGGTGATGCTTTTCCATCAGGAACCCGACAAGCGCAAGGCTATGGCGGTGATGAAGGTCAACCAGTTTTTTATGAAAGACTATGAGACGGCGGCGCGCAACTACACGCTTGGCAAGCTGGCTAGCTGCATAGGATACCTGTACGAGACAGACCTGCGCTGCAAGGGCGTCCGCAACAGCGGAAGTGTCAGCGACGGTGAGTTGCTGAAAGAACTGGTGTTTAAAATAATACATTGAAGAAATGCCTTGTTTTAAATACGTATCGCCTGTATCCGAAACACACACACCCGCTTCGGTTTTTGTTTACCGCTTCGCTATCGGAACGGCCACTGGCAGTTCCTTCTCCAATCTCCGAGAGGGGATTGCGCGGCAGCGGCACATTGTCAGTGTACAGTGTAGCCATCCCCTCTCGGAGAGGGGTGGCCGAAGGCCGGGGTGTGTCGCACTATAAAACGACCTAAATTTAATACAATGAAACGCTTCACAATCTTCATACTATTCCTGATTATATCCATTGTAACCTTCGCGCAGAACACTATCAAGGGTGTGCTGCTCGACGACGAGAAGGGCGAGTCAATACCTTTTGCACAGGTCTTTCTGGAAGGTACCAACCACTGGTCGTCGACCGACATCAACGGCTATTTCGTCATCAACAAGATACCCGACGGAAGCTATACCATCAAAGTCAAATATATAGGCTATGAGGAATACAGCGAGTCCGTCACGCTAAAGAGGCAGACAATTACCCGCAACATACACTTGAAACCTGCCAGTATGCGACTGAAAGATGTAGTGATCACAGCCGACAAGACACGCGAACGCAAAATGCAGACGCAGGTGTCGGTAGAGAAAATCACTGCCTCACAGATACAGCAGATGCCTTCTATTGGCGGCCAGGCCGACCTGGCACAATATCTGCAGGTGCTGCCCGGCGTCAATTCGACAGGTGACCAGGGTGGTCAGCTCTACATACGCGGCGGCTCGATGATTCAGAACCTCACGTTGCTCGACGGTATGGTGGTATACAACCCGTTCCACAGCATCGGCCTTTATTCCATTTTCGAGACCGACGTGATACTCAATGCCGACGTCTTTACGGGCGGTTTCGGAGCCGAATACGGCGGACGCCTCTCGTCGGTGATTGACATCACCACCCGCGACGGCAACAAGCGCCACCACACGGGCAAGGTGGGTCTCAACACCTTTGGTGCCAACTTGGTATTGGAAGGACCGCTGAAGAAAGAGAAAAACAACTCGACATCGACAATCACCTATCTGCTTACTGCCAAGAATTCGTACCTTTCGCGTTCGTCGGAAATCATATATCCTTACATTGACGGCGGACTTCCATTTGATTTTCTCGACCTTTATGGCAAGATGTCGATCAATTCGGGTCTCGGCAGCAAGGTCAATTTCTTCGGTTTCCATTTCGACGACCGTGTGAACGGATACCAGTCACTGGCCGATTTCCATTGGAAGAACTACGGTGCCGGAGCCAGCTTCGCTTTGATGACAGGCTCGTCGTCAGTTGTCGACGGCACGGTGGCATATTCGTCGTATAACATCAGCCTTGACGACGGCAGCGGCACTCCCAAGTACAGCGGCATTGGAGGCTTCAATATGTCGCTGGGCATAAGTAATTTCTTTGGCATCAACAGGTTGAAATACGGTATCAGCATTGAAGGCTATTCCACCGACTACCGATATACCAACGCCTATGGCGTCAACCGTGCACAGGATGAGAATACGAGCTCATTCTCGGCCTATGCTACCTACAATGCCCACCTCGGCAAGTGGCTGCTCGACCCCGGCGTGCGCTTTGTGTATTACGCCTCGATGGCGGAACCCAGCTTCGAACCACGCTTTGCAGCCAAATACAACGTCAGCGACAAGATACGTTTCAAACTTGCCACCGGACTTTACAGCCAGACATTGCTCGATGCCCGCTCGGACCACGACATCGTCAACCTTTTCACGGGCTTCCTCACGGGGTCGGGACAACTCAACATTCCGGCGTACTACAACGACGAACCTGTGGAAACCTGTGTGCAGAAAGCGCAGCATTTTGTCGCCGGAGTTGAATATGACGCTATCGAGCACTTGACAATTAACGCCGAGTTCTACTACAAAAATTTCAGTCGTCTGCTGGGTATGAACCACAACCAGATATACGACCGCACAGACCCGGCATACAACGTCGGCGGTGTTTATGAAAAGCCGCAGTACTATATGACCGATTTCATAATAGAAAAAGGCCACGCTACGGGTGTCGACGTAAGTGCCTGCTACGACTTGGAACGACTCTACCTGTGGTTTACCTACTCGCTGGGATTTGTAAAACGTACCGACGAAGTGCAGACCTACAGTCCCCACTATGACCGCCGCCACACCGTCAACCTGTTGGCGACCTATGCCCTCGGCGAGGAGCGCCAATGGGAACTCAGCGGCCGTTGGAGTTTCGGCAGCGGTTTTCCGTACACGCAGACTGCCGGAATCTATGAGAATCTCCATTTCGGTGGCGGCATCGTGACCGACTATGTCCGCGAGAATGGACAAATCGGTGTCTATTACGACGAATTGTACGCCGGCAGACTGCCTTCCTACCACCGCCTGGATTTGGCAGTAAAACGCAAATTTTCCATCGGAAAGAGAGGCATTCTTGAACTCTCGTTCAGCGTCACCAACGCTTATAACCGCAACAACATATTCTATTTCGACCGCATTTCATTCAATCGTGTCAATCAGTTGCCAATACTTGCCTGTCTGGGTGCGAATTTCACATTCTAAGAGGGAGTAAGTCTCTCCGTGCTGGACATTTTTTATGGTGTGTCGCACTGTGTAGCTCTCAAACCGAGGGGCTCAGAGCCGTCAACAAGCAACAACACAGTTGTGTTTGATGGTTGAACCGACGGAACCAATTTTTTTTGCTGGAGGGCAATAAAGTTTTGATGCTGTCGTTACTTGATGTATGAACGATTTTTTCCTTGCTCTGTCGAAGGTAATGACGCGCGTCATCGAGACTGTAAACGGGTGGGTGTGGAGTACACCTCTTGTGGTACTGTGTCTTGGTGCCGGACTCTATTTCTCGCTTCGTACACGCTTCGTGCAGGTGCGTCGATTGGGCGAGATGTTCCGTCTGCTTTTCACCACCGACAAGAAGCAAAAAACCGGCATAACTTCGTTCCAGGCGTTTGCAATGGCTTTGAGCGGCCGTGTCGGCACCGGCAACATTGTCGGTGTGGCTACGGCTATTGGCTTTGGCGGTCCCGGTGCGATAGTGTGGATGTGGATCATAGCCTTTTTCGGTGCAGGCAGTGCCTTTGTCGAGGCTACGCTGGCACAGATATTCAAGGAGAACCACAACGGCCAGTTCCGAGGTGGTCCGGCCTATTATATCGAGAAGGGTCTTCACAGTCCTTTTTTCGGCAGCCTGTTCGCCGTTCTTGCCGCTGTGGCTTGTGGCATCTTCCTGCCGCCAGTGCAGTGCAACGGCATAGCACTTTCAATGGAACGCACACTGGGTCTTGATGCTTGGATAATAGGCGTTTTTGTGGCCGTGCTCATCGGTCTGGTCATCATTGGTGGTGTGAAGCGCATTGCCAATGTGGCGCAGATTGTGGCTCCATTTATGGCGTTGCTTTATATTGTGCTATCCATCGTCGTTCTTGCTGTACACTATGAGGTTGTTCCCGGTGTCTTTATGGAGATGCTGCGTGGTGCCGTGGGTACCAGTCAGCTTGGTGGAGCTATATTGGGCAGCACTATAGCCTGGGGTGTAAAACGTGGCATCTACTCTAACGAGGCAGGTCAGGGCACGGGCCCCATCGTGGCGGCTGCGGCGAAGGTGAGCCATCCAGTAAAGCAGGGTCTGGTGCAGGCTTTTTCGGTCTACATAGACACATTGCTGGTTTGTACTGCCACTGCGATGATGATTATGGCCTGCGGTACCTACAATGTTATCGAAAGTGTACAGGTGGTTCCGGGCAGCGGCGCCGTGGTGACCTATCTGCAACAGAACCCCGGGGCACCACTTGGAGAGCCGGGAGTGTTCTACACGTCGGGTGCACTGGCGACGGTGACGGGAGCCCGCCTGGGTGACATCGTCATCAGCTTCGCGCTGTTTTTCTTTGCCTTCACAACAATTATGGCATATTATTATTACGCCGAGACGAATCTTGTATATCTTTTCTCGCGTATCCGTCGCCGTCGTGTTGAAGCTATGCGCACAATGGTTGATGCCGAGCGCGATACCAATGGACCTGACAGTGGCGACGAGGGCCGTAGGTGGATGGAAAACGAGGAGCAGTTGCTGAAGTCGATGGAAGAAGAATACCGCCGTGCCGACGAGCGTTTCGGCGACGACCGTGGCGAGAAGGTGGTAGTTTGGACGCTGCGCACGCTGACGATCATTGCCGTATTCATTGGCTCGACGGTTGGCAGCGGTATTGTGTGGACGCTTGGCGACATAGGTGTCGGCGCTATGGCGTGGATAAACATTGTGGCCATTTTGCTGCTGTCGCCCAAGGCATTGCGCTGCCTGCGAGACTATGAGCGCCAGAAAAAGCTTGGTGTGGAACCCATTTTCGATCCCAAGTCGCTGAATATTGCGGGCGCAGAGTTCTGGGAAGAGTATAAAGAAAGTTAAACTGTTGAATCTTACTAATTTTAGACTACTGAATGAAGAAAATAACAATAAGTGTATTGATACTTTTACTGCCGCTGGTGGCTATGAGTCAGAACAACGGCAACAACAATAAGAACAATCAGAAAAAAGTTGTCAACGTCAACAAACTGGATGTAATTTATCAAGATCAGGACATTGAATATCAAGGTGTGGTCATAGACCAGCCTGGTGAACAGAAACGCAACAACATTCCTTCTACGCTGATGCAACCCGATGCCGAGCCCGACGAAGAACTTGAAACTTCGTCGCAACTATACCGTCCTGAACAGATGGGTGACGGTGTGGAGAGTGAGTTCGACATACTCTATGCCACGATGGACAGTTCGGTGATTCACTATGCAAGCAATTCGGAGCTTCCAAACGGGGTGACAATACACTTGACAGAGAAAGAAAAAGGACGTAAGTTCTGTTTCCCGACACCTGAACACGCGCGTATGTCGTCGCATTTCGGTGCCCGTCGCCGTCGTTGGCACTATGGCGTGGATTTGGCAATGCCCACTGGCGAACCCATCTATGCCGCTTTTGACGGCATTGTACGCATTTCGCGATGGAACAAAAGCTATGGCAATCTTGTCGTTATACGCCACTTCAACGGTTTGGAGACCTACTACGCCCACCTGTCGCAGCGCGATGTCGAAGCAGGCGATACGGTCCGTGCCGGCGAGGTCATAGCACTGTGTGGCAACACGGGACGCAGCTATGGCAGCCATCTGCATTTCGAGATAAGGTATATGGGCAAAGCTATGAACCCAGAATATGTGGTTGACTGCCAAGAACACAAATTGCTATGCGACGAGCTGGTTCTTACGCCTGCCTATTTTAGCAAGAAAGGCAGCAGCCACTCTTCGCCCAATGCAGCAGACCTGCGCCGCATAAACCAGCAGGCAGGCTCGGCAGTCAATAACAACTCCACGGTGGCAGAGAGTCAGCAGCGCGACCCATCGAAGCCAAAACCAAAACCATCGTCGGCCAGTCAGGCAAAATACTACAAAGTGCGAAGTGGTGACACCCTTAGCAAGATTGCCGCCCGCAACGGTACGACGGTCAAGAAACTGTGCAAGCTGAACGGTATCAAGGAAACCACAATACTGCAGGTGGGCAAGCGCTTGCGTGTAAGATAGCAATCAGAGGAAACGGATTTCAAGAGATGAGAATAGACGTTTTGACACTTTTCCCAAATATGATGTCGATGTTCTTCGAGGAGAGCATCCTCAGCCGTGCACAGAAGAAAGGTCTGGCAGAGATCCATCTGCACAATTTGCACGACTATTCGCTGACGCGTTATGGCAGCGTGGATGACTATCCCTACGGAGGTAGCGCCGGAATGGTGATGGCTGTCGAACCTTTGGCAAATTGTATTGAGAAGTTGCAGTCAGAGCGGCACTATGATGAAGTCATTTATACCGCCCCGGACGGTGATATGTTTGGTCAGCCGATGGCCAATGCGTTGAGCCTGAAAGAGAATATTATCATTCTTTGTGGTCACTACAAAGGAGTTGACGAACGTCTTCGCGAGCATTTCATCACCAAGGAGATAAGCATAGGAGACTATGTGTTGACAGGCGGAGAACTGGCTGCTGCGGTGATTTGTGACGCCGTCATACGCCTTTTGCCAGGAGTGATAGGCGATGAACAGTCGGCGCTCGAGGATTCGTTCCAAGATGGTCTGTTGGCACCGCCGGAGTATACACGACCTGTCGAGTTCCGCGGATGGAAGGTTCCTGACGTGTTGCTCAGTGGTAACCACGCCAAAATAGAGCAGTGGCGCTACGAACAAGCCCTTGAACGCACTCGCCAAAGAAGACCGGATTTGCTGAAAGACAAAAAAGAATAACGCATTAGATTTGATTCAGTAATAACATTATAACGATAAATAAAACCCCAATAATATGACAGAATTTGAGAAATTTGCCACTCGTCATTGTGGCATCAGTAGCACCACCTATGCCAAATATACTTCGGCAATAAACAAGAACCCGATGGCAGGCGGCATCGTCACCGATTCGCTGACTCCCTACATCATCGAGGAACGCCAGCTGAATATGACCCAGATGGATGTCTTCTCACGTCTGATGATGGACCGAATCATCTTCCTCGGTACCGCCATTGACGACTATACGAGCAATGTTATCCAAGCTCAGTTGCTCTTCCTTGAGAGTGTCGACAGCCAGAAGGATATCCAGATCTATCTCAATTCGCCAGGAGGCAGCGTTTATGCCGGTCTTGGCATCTACGACACGATGCAGTATATACAGCCTAAGATTGCAACTATATGCACAGGTCTTGCCGCATCTATGGCGTCGGTATTGCTGTGTGCTGGCGAGAAGGGTATGCGTTGTGCCCTGCCGCACAGTCGTGTGATGATTCATCAGCCGATGGGCGGTGCTGAAGGCCAGGCAACGGATATGGAAATCACCGTTCGTGAGATTCAGAAACTTAAGAAAGAACTATACGAGATTATAGCCAAACATAGTGGCCAGTCTTTCGAACAGGTCGAGAAAGACAGCGACCGTGACCACTGGTTCACCGCAGAAGAGGCCAGAGCCTATGGAATGATTGACGAAGTACTCGTCAAGAAAGCTGAATAACGTTCTTGTGTAATAGCTTTAAATAATGATAGTTAATTTCATAAACCGCAGCCATCATCCGCTGCCAAAATACGAAACGGTTTTGTCGGCAGGAATGGATCTTCGTGCCTTCCTGCCTGACGGACCTGTGACGCTGAAACCTATGGAAAGAGGTCTGGTCAAGACCGGTCTCTTTATGGAGTTGCCGGCAGGCTACGAGGCTCAGGTGCGTCCACGCAGCGGCCTGGCGCTGAAGAAGGGCATCACAGTCCTCAACAGTCCGGGCACCATCGATGCCGACTATCGCGGCGAGATATGCGTTATTCTTATCAATCTCTCGAACGAGGATTTCGTCATCAACGACGGTGAGCGTATAGCCCAAATGGTCATTGCACGTCACGAACAAGCTGATATAATAGAAGTTTCGGAAATCTCCGAAACCGAACGTGGTGCAGGAGGATTCGGACATACAGGGAAATGACCGTAGGGACGTACCCTGTGTACGTCCTTAACCCCAATCCCGTGTACGCACCTAAACCCTCCCCCTAAAAAAGATGCAAAACAATCCCCCAAATAGGAAGAATATCAGATGGCGCCAATTCGACTATACCTCGAAGTGCAATTATTTTGTTACAATTGATGTACAAGAGAAGAGAAATCTGTTAGGAACTATAGTAAATGGGGAGATGCATAAAAAACGAGGCTGGTGAAATGGTGGATGAAGCGATACGACAGCTGCCTCAAAGGTTTGCAGGTACAGAAGTAATAAAGTACATTGTTATGCAAAACCACGTGCATTTGTTGATATACAACGGTGGCGGACATTATTTGGCGGATATGATGCGATGGCTAAAGAGTGTCACGACCAACAGTTATATCAAAGGGGTGAAGGAAAAAGGATGGGCATCTTTTTACAACAAGTTGTGGCAACGCGGTTATTATGACAGTGTGGTTCGCGACCAATGGGAATTTGATAACGTTATGCGATATATAGAAGAGAACCCTGTTCGATGGGAAAATGAATGTAATGCGTCCTCGTTTAAAAATGAAGGGCGTATACGGAGGTACGCCCATACGGTGTTGGTTTTGTTATTGCTTTTCTTTACGTCCTGTCAGGCACAGACTGTTCGAGATGTGGATGTAACTGAGGGCGTACACGGGGGTACGCCCCTACGGGTTGGTGCCGACGTGCTGTGGCAGCGTGAATGTCCCTACGCTGCAAGGTATGCATTGTCTGGGGAACGCCGCATTGCCGTCGTCGCCAACCAGTCGTCGCTGGTAGGCGACCTACACCTTGTAGATTCGATGCTTGCCTACGGTTTCAAGGTGACAAAGATTTTCTGTCCCGAGCACGGATTCCGCGGCAAAGCCGAAGCCGGTGCACGTGTAGGAGACGAGAACGACGCAAAGACCGGCCTTCCGATAGTCTCGCTCTACGGCAAGAACAAGAAGCCCACGCCCGAGCAGATGAAAGACATCGACGCTGTCATCTTCGACCTGCAGGATGTGGGATGCCGTTTCTATACATATATCTCCACGCTACACTATGTTATGGAGGCCTGTGCCGAAAGGGGTATACCCTGCATAGTGCTCGACCGTCCCAACCCCAACTGCCACTATGTAGACGGACCGGTGCTGGACAAGAAATACCAGTCGTTCATCGGAATGCATCCGGTGCCGATTGTATATGGCCTTACCATCGGAGAGTATGCAAAGATGATTAACGGCGAGCGGTGGCTGAAAGACAGTATGCAGTGTGACCTCATCGTTGTTCCAATGCTGAACTACCGTCGCGACAGCAGCTATGCGCTGCCCGTTGCACCGTCGCCCAACCTGCAGACGCCGCAGTCCATATTGCTCTATCCGTCATTGTGCCTGTTCGAGGGTACCAATATCAGCGTAGGACGCGGAACGGAGAAGCCCTTTGAGTTAATTGGTGCGCCTCAGTATAGAACAACCTATATGGAATCGGAGAATGGTGAGGAACCAGGGAAACATACCTTTTTTACGCCAACTCCCATCAAAGGTGTGAGCGAGAATCCACCTTTTAAAGGACAGTCCTGCAGGGGGCTTGACCTCAGCAAGGTGCAAGTTCCCGCCAAGTTCGACCTCACCTACCTGCTGTGGATGTACAACCACACGCCCAAGGACTCTTTCTTTAAGAATACCAACAGTTTTGAAAAACTGGCTGGCAATGATCTGTTACGCAAGCAGATAAAGGCTGGGAAGAGTGAGGAAGAGATCAGGGCAAGCTGGGAACCGGCGTTATCAAAGTACAAGGAAATTCGTAAGAAATACCTTCTTTATCCCGACGTAGATTGAAAACTGCGCGTTTTATAATATGTCTTCTCCTGTTTCCGCTGACGATGTGGTATGCTGTAGGTGTGGCTATACGTAACCTGCTTTTCGACTGGGGCGTCAAACGTTCCGTAAGTCCAAGTGTTCCTACTGTTGGCATCGGCAACCTGCGTATGGGCGGCACAGGCAAGACACCGCATACAGAGTATCTGATTCGCCTGTTAGCGGGTCGCCGTGTGGCTCTTCTCAGCCGCGGGTATGGACGTGAGACCAAGGGTTTCGTATTGGCTGACGAACACAGCACAGACACCCAGATAGGCGACGAGCCACTGATGATGGCGCGCAAGTTTCCGCATCTGACTGTTGCGGTGTGCGAGGATAGGGTAGAGGGTATTGAAAGACTGTCGCAGCTTGCACCAAACCCCGATGTTGTCCTGCTCGACGATGTCTATCAGCACCGAAGCATCAAACCTAGCTTAAATATACTTCTGACAGAATATGGGGATCCATATTTCAATGACCATATTCTTCCATTTGGCAACCTGCGCGAATCCCGCCGTGGACGAAATCGTTCCGATGCTGTCATTGTTACAAAATGTCCTCATTCATTGGATGATGATGAACAGCGGCAAATACGTAGTAAACTGAAAATTAACAGTAAGCAGAAGCTCTTTTTCTCGCATATCGTATATGGGGCGCCCATTTCGTTGTATGGAGATGCGCCTTATGCAGAATGTGACGAAGTCGTTCTTGTGACAGGCATTGCAAATCCTGCTCCCTTGGTGATTTATATGGAGAAAAAGTTCAAGGTGCACCACATTCGTTTTGCGGATCATCATAGTTTCACATCTGCAGACTATCGTAGAATCAAAGATGTTTTCAATACTGTTGAAAGCCTGCACAAGTGTGTAATAACTACCGAGAAAGATGCAGCAAGACTGTTAAACGACGGGGCACGCGAACTATTGGGTTCGTTGCCGTTATTCTACATCCCCATTGAAATTGAGATTCAGAACAAATCTGATTTCGAAAAAGTCATCATTGACGTTGCAGGTCAGGGTTGATTATCCCCAGAAGGCACCTTTCAGGGCGAAGGCGAGGAGAAACAGCACGGCAAAAAGCGTGTAGCGGCGTGCACGGATTTCTTTCTTCTGGCGACCAAGCATTAAGCCAAGCAGCCCAAATATTGTCATTATAACCACCAATGGTATTGTGGCACGCCATATGTTCTCACACAGCAACATTCGGAACCCCAGCGCGATTCCTACAATCAGGGTGTTGATGCCCACGGCAACGCCGAGCAGCAGAGCTGTCGAGAAACGGCTTATGTCGTAAGGTTGCACCTGGCGACTTTTCTTGCCGCTACGGAACAGAAGGCGCACAGCGACGAGTATCATCAGTCCCAGATATACAAGGTTGTCGGTCTCGCTCATCAGGCTGTTGGTCGAGCTTGTGTTTGGGTCGATGCTGTCGGGCGTGAAACGAAGCATATTGCCAAGCCAAAGACCGATGGCAAGCAATAACGCATTTATGACGGCGATGCAAACAATTTCGCCAAGACCTTTGGTAAGTTTCACGGGTGTTTTCAATGCGCATCCGTGCATTACAATCAAAACCTCAAATGAGAGGGCGATAGAGAGTATGATGAATTCAATTATTGACATTTTCGGTTGAAATATTGTTGGTTATAAAAATAAAATCCTGTACTGAAAGTTGCTCGGCGCGTTTTGCCAACATTTCTTCTGGAATAGCGTCAAGGCTCTGGTTCAGCGGCTTCAAGGCGTTGCGCAGCGTCTTGCGGCGTTGGTTGAAGCCCGTCTTCACCACCTGTACAAACAGTCGCTCGTCACAGCCGAGCTGTTGTACATCGTTGCGTGTCAAGCGGATTACGGCCGATTTGACTTTCGGCGGTGGATTGAATACGTGCTCGTGGACGGTGAACAGATATTCAATATTGTAGAACGCCGACAGTAGCACACTCAGAATGCCGTAGGTCTTGCTGCCAGGGCCTGCGGCTACGCGCTCGGCCACCTCTTTTTGGAACATTCCCACCACTTCAGGTATACGATTGCGCTGTTCAAATACGCGGAACAAAATCTGCGACGAGATGTTGTATGGAAAATTGCCGATAATTGAGAATTGGTTGTCGTCGAAGATCTGTCCAAGATCCAGACGCAGGAAGTCGCCTTCGATGACATCGAGGTTGGGGTAGTGGCGATGCAGGTATTCCACGGATTCACTGTCCAACTCAATGGCTTTGAACTGGAACCGCTTGTCGTCGACTAGATACTTGGTCAATACACCCATCCCAGGCCCGATTTCAAGCAAACACTGTGTGCAGCCGGTCACGCTGCGTGCTATACGTTCCGCTATGCTCTCGTCGGTCAGGAAGTGCTGTCCCAAAAATTTCTTTGCTCTTACTTGTTCCACGGGTCTCTTTCTTTTCACTTTTAACGCGCCTTTTTCAAATATATTGTTCCCAAGTCATTCTGTTGTACAATAAAAACGCATTTGTTCAGTTAATTGTGAAACGATTATGCTTATGAGAAAAACAGTATTGTATTATATAAAACTGCCTTTTAGGGACTTGCGGTCTTTGGAGATTTCGGAATACATTGTTCTTGCCCTTGCCGCAATTTTGCTTCCCTTTGACTGGCAGCTGTCGTTGTGGATATTGCCGTTGTTGCTGGTCAATACTTTGGCACGTATTGTGTCGGAACGTCGCATAGGAAATCCAAGCCTGTCAAAAACATCTCGTTGGGCGTTGTGGCTTATGGTGGCTTATTTCCTCTATCAGTTTGTTTCTATGCTGTATACCAGCAACAAAGAAGAAGGATGGGATATGCTTGTGCGACGCTTGCCCATATTGGCATACACATTATGCGCGCTGGCAGTAAACACCGCTTATTTGAACAGAAACCGTCTGCGGACGCTGATGTATGCTTTCACAGCCTCGCTTGTGGTCAAATTCTTTGTCCGTTTTGTAATAATGCTGACGGTCAACCATAAGTTTTTTATATGCAGTCTTTTCGATCCGGTGCATCATACTTATATGGCTATGTACCTGATGCTTGCATTGGGATTTCTGTATTCCGAATGGTTCTATCATCGCAAAGAGATGTCGAAAGGAATGCTTTGGGTGTTGTTCGTCGTGGCTTTGATCCTTGTGTACTATCTTTTTCTTGTCAATTCTCGTACAGGAACTGCCGGACTAATAGCTCTTGTACTTGCCGTAGTGGCACATTGGACATTCAGACTGAAACAATGGAAACAGGGCATTTGCCTTTTCATTGTGGCGTTGGTCGTGGGAACGGGAATTCATTTTGCCTTGCCTGAATGTGGCAGACGTCTCACACAGACTTTCAGTGAAATGAGGGAAGGTGACACCAGCGATGCCCGTTATCTCATTTTCGAAAGCTCGATGAAGGCTATTGGCGAGAATGGCGCTTTCGGAGTTGGGATAGGCGACAAAAGCGAGGTACTGGCTGAAAAATATGAAGAGACTGGCAATGAACACGCTGTGGATGCGCAATACAACTCGCATAACATCTATCTTGACGCTATGTTGACGACTGGAATACCCGGCTTGGTTCTGCTTCTTGCTGTTTTGGTTGTACCGGCGTTTATGGCCTGGCGACGACGCGACTTTATTGTAATGTCGCTGTTGTTCACTTTTGCGTTCAGCGGCTTGTTCGAGGCTCTGCTGAACCGTCAGATGGGCATAGTCTTCCTCGGTCTGTTTTGGATGGTAATGATGTCTTGTGGCGAGGAAGAGGTGTTGTCTGTGGAAAATCCGACGAATAAAGGGCGACAGTCTTAGTTTTCTTTTTTCATCGTGTTGTAGCGCTGTCGGGCGCGGTCGGCATAGAGGCTGGCGGGGTAGTCGAGGATGAGCTTCTCGTAGCACTCGCGGGCGCGTGTTTTGTTGCCCAGCTGCTGCTCGTTCAGTTCGGCGAGCATAAACAGTGCATCGTCGGCAAGAATATCCTCAGCATAGTGGTCTACAATGCGTTGCAGAAGCGAATCGGCTTCGGCGTAACGGGCCTGTTTCATCCTTATGCGAGCTTTCTGCATCAGCACTTCGTCGAAAAGCGAGTGCGACAGGTTGCGGACTGTGATGTCGTTGTATAGGTTCCACGCCGAGTCGAGTTTTCCGCGGTAGAGCATCAGGTCGGCGGCGGCATAATATCCCAATGTCTCGTAGGTGCTGTCTTCTTCCATATTGTCGCTTATGAGCAGCGAGAGTTGCATAGCGTCGTTTGCAATAAGCTTTGATGTCGAGGCTCGCAGCACGTCAAGTTGCGTCTTCGCCCACTGGAAATCATTGTTGTAATAGCTCAATTTGGCGTTTTTGAACTTGGCCATTGCGCCGACAACGTCGTTGCGGTTTGCTTTTTCTACCTGGCTGTAAAGGAGCGATGCGTCCCATATTTCACCCGAAAAAAGAAGCAAATCGCCGAGTTCCAGCTTTACTTCGCTTGCGGTGTTGTTCGGCAGTCGAGGCATATCTATGATGTCGTACAACAGGTCGGCGGCCTTTTGCAGACGGCTGTTGTCGTTGCTGCGTCCTGCATCGCCGTAGGCCAGCAGGTGCGAATAGTCGCGCATCAGCTGTATGGTTTTTGGGGTTTTGCCAAGTTCGTTGAGCGCATTCTCATATTCTGCCTCTAGTTCTGCCTGCTCTTTTGGAGCGATGGCGTGGCTTTTGTTTATGCTGGCATATTTGGCGGCAAGGTAACCCACACGGCTGTCGAAATAAAGTGGATGCTCCTTGCCTTTGGCAATGAGATGCTTGTAGGCTTGAAGGGCTATGCCGTAAGATTCGTTGTTGGCGGCAATCATTGCCACACGGTACACATATTGCGAGCCCTGGTCGGGAAAACGGGCATCGACCGCTTTAGCCTGCGTCAGTGCGAAATCAAAGTCTTTCTGCTGCAGCGAAAACCATATCATCATATCCAGATAGCTCTTGTCGTCGGGATGCTGGCGGATGCGTGAAATCAGTGTTTTGCGGAGCCCGTTGGCTAGGTCGGGCGAAGAGGTTTCGTTCAGTGCGCGTTGCAAAGCTATCTGTATAGAACCTATGTTGCCTGGCGACTTGTCCAAGAGATTGAAATATTCGGCTGTCATCTTGTCGTATTCGCCCGACTTGCAGTAGAGCGATGCCAACTCCATAACGTAGATGAGCTCGTTGTCCATCAGTTCACGCGATTTCTGGTAGGTGCGGATGGCATAGTCACTGCGGCCGCAGTTCTCGAATGCCGTGGCCAGATCGGTGGTCTGTTTTGAGTCGTGGCCCAGTTTGTCAATGGCGGAGGCAAACTGTTTCTCGGCTTTCTTTTTCTCGCCGCGTTTCTGGTGCAGCAGTCCCAGGTCGACATACAGTGTCAAATCGCGTGGCTGCCGTCTCATACGCTTCTCCACCAGTTTCTCGGCTTCTTTGTACTGCTCTGTTTCGCAGTAGCAGGCATAGAGCATCTGGTAGTAATAGTTGTTCTGTGTACGGTCATATAGTGGCTCGTAGAGCTCAATGGCTTTGTCGTACTCGTGGTTCTGGTAATAGTAAGAAGCCATCTGTTCATTGCCTTGTTGTGCGGCGGCGGTGCCGCCGCACAACAGCAATAAGCAGAAAGCCAAACAAGTTAGTGTATATTGGCGGAGCATCTATTATTTGAGGTAGTATTCAACCGTGGTGACGACACGGATTTTCTTGATTTGCGGCGTGTTCTCGTCGAGATCGTTGATTTCGAAATATCCCTGAGAGGCGGTACGCATCTTGCCTATTTTACTGTGGCTGTTCTTGGCAAACTCCTCGGCGCTTTCGCGGGCTTTGTCAAGACTTTCGGCAATCATCGATGGTTTTATGTCGTTGAGACCGTCGTACTTGTAGTAAGCGCTGGTGCTCGAGATGATGTCAATCTTCAGCAGGTCGGCATCGATGCTGTTCTGCAGTTTGCGGACAGCATCCAGATTCGAGCTGAATACATTTATGGTCTGGTTGGCAGTGTAGCGGAACTTGATGTTGTCGCTGACGTAGTAATCTGTGAAACGGTCGTTATACGTGGCTGTGGTGTACTTGATTTCCTCGTCTTTGATGCCGGCTTTCTTGATGAGTTCGATGATAGCCTTGTCGTTGCGCTCTACTGTGGCTCGCAGGTCGGCAAACGAGTTGTCCTGAGCCGTATAGCTGACGCGCAGCACCACATTGTCGGCCGGGACTTCGCGCTCACATAGACCCTTGACAGTCACGGTGTCGTCAAAAGACTTGAGTGTGCGTACGGTCCACACAAGCATAAGACCTAACACAAAGGCTGCCAGCACTATGCTGGTGCCCAGAATGTAGTTTTTCTTGAACGGGATTTGACTTCCTTTCATTTCTTTGAATTTTTATGGTTTATACTTAAGTTTGAATCTTTTTCCATATTAACGCGAGGTATAGTAAATTATTGTTGCCCCCGCTAAAAATATTGCCGGAAATGCAGCAAATTCGTCCAATGATTTTGTTTCCAATTAATTATAAGTATTTAGACAAAAAACTAACGAAAAATGCCCTAAAAATCGCTTTATTAACCTGTTGATAAATAGCTTTGTACAAGACTTTCCCTGGCATATGTACAGTATTTGTACAGTATATGTACAGTATTTGTACGCTTCTAAAGCGCACAAATACTGTACATATACTGTACAAATACTGTACATATGCCAGGGAAAGTTTGTCGAAAAATCAGAG